>CAIZQQ010000099.1 GCA_903935175.1 uncultured Micrococcales bacterium | reverse complement strand
ATCTTTTTGATCTCGGCGGTCTGGTCTTCGATAACGTGCTCGGCGAAGTGTGAAACCTCTTCGTTAGCCGAGTCGGTAACATCTTCGGCCATTACAACTGCACCCTCGTGGTGCATGATCATGCCGCTCAACCAAAGGGCATCGAACTCGGCGTCTTTCACGGCCTCGAGTTCGGCAAGCTGGGCTTCGGTGAGCATTCCCTGCATGTGCATGCTGTGGCTGTCATCGAGTTTTACTCCGGCAGCGTCAAGCCAAGACTTTAGTATCACAATCTCGCTTGACTGGTGCGTGATGATCGATTCGGCAAGGGTTCGAATATCCGCGTTTTGGGTATTGGCCAGTGCCATGAACGAAATGTCGACCGCTTGCTGGTGGTGAGGAATCATCATTTGGGCAAACATCAGGTCGGCCGAAGAAAAGTCGGCGGTGGCGGCCGGTGTCGTGTGGTCTGAGTGACTGGAGTGGTCAACGGCGGCAGATGTGGAGCAGGCACTTAGCCCAAAAAGAGCGGTTGCGGCGAGGCTTAGGGCGATGATTCTTCTCATGTTTCTAGCCTAGGTTAGCCTTGAACCAAGGAGGCAATCGTGGCGGTAGATTGGCAGTTTATTGACAGCCTGAGCGCTCAATTTGCCTCGTGCAAGGTCGTGCCTGGCGACCGCCGCGAGTGGTGCGTTAAGGGCAAGGCGGTTGCCTGGGAACGCCCCTTGAGCAAAAAAGACATGGCCGCACTGGGCGATGCCGCCCCTGCCGGTCGGGTGCTGGCCGTTCACGTGCCAGATGTCGGCGTGAAGCAAGCCTGGATCAACGCCGCGCCTGGTGTTTGCTTCGACAGCCCGCACTTTGCGACCTACCCGGCGGTGCTGGTCAATCTAGAGCTTGCCGACGAACAGCTCGTGCGCGAGCTCTTTGAAGAGACCGCACAGTGGCTACTCGACAGCCGCCCCTAGTTACTTAACCTCGTGTAGAAGGCCGGTGGCTACGTCAAACACGAATCCGCGAATGGCGTCTTTGTGAACGATGAACGGGTTGCTCTTGATGCGCGCAATCGACTGGCGAACATCCTCGTCTAGGTCGCTGAATGCTTCAGCGGCCCACTCAGGCTTGATGCCAACTTCTTCTTGGATGCTCTTCTTGAAGTCATCGTCGGTGAAGGTGAGCATGCCGCAGTCGGTGTGGTGAATCAGAATGATCTCTTTGGTGCCGAGCAGGCGCTGGCTGATGGCGAGCGAACGAATTTCGTCATCGGTGACAACTCCACCGGCGTTGCGAATCACGTGCGACTCACCCTCGTTTAGGCCGAGCACTCCATAGACGTTGATGCGGGCATCCATGCAGGCAACGACTGCGATGTTCTTCGCTGGTGGCAGCGGAAGTGGACCATTGAAGGTCTTGGCGTATTCACGGTTGTTAGCGAGGTACTGGTCTGTAATAGTCATGACCCAAAGATAAATTGCGGTTTTGCGAGCCGGGCTTTTGTTGCAGAAGGTTTAGTTTTGTTGCGTTTTTTAACGCAGTAGTAGCACGGCGGCGATAACGCCGAACACGACAGCCATGGTTTGGTTCAGGCGGCGACGGTTGGTTTGCTTGGCGAGCCAGGGTCGAATAGTGGATGCTGCGCCGATGTATGCGCCGGCAATCGCAATGAAGCCGACGATCACGATTGCCCACAGAATGAATAGATCGGTGAGGTTGTTGAGACCGGCGGCCACGACCATCGGAACAATCGAGCTGTAGAACAGCAGCGGCTGCGGGTTGCTGATGCCTACGAGGTAGCCGCCGAGAATCGATGCCGTGGTCACCTTCGCGCCGAATTTGGCCGACTGGTTGTCGTGACCCTCGCTGGCTACTTCGGCAACGGCCTTTGAGCGCCAGAGTCGCACGGCCATGAAGATCAAGAAGCCGGCACCGAGCACCTTGAGCACGGTGTAGGCGGCGGGGTTTGCGGTTAGTAGCGCGCTCACGCCGAAAAAGGCGAGGCTGATCATGGTGGTTTTGGCGAGCGCGATACCTATGGCGTAGCGCAGGGCAGAGCGCCATCCGCCCACCAGGGTTCGGCTCACGATGAGCATGGTGTCTGCCCCGGGCGCACCGGCAGCCAAAAGGTAGGTGACGGTGAAAAAGAGGAAGGCGTCCATGAGGGTTAGCCTAGAGTGAAATGATGGCTAGAAATGCGAAACCCAAGGCGGATGCACGCGAACGCGGCGACTCTTGGCGTGCGCTCAAGCACTACAACTACCGCATTCTGTTTCCGGCCAACGCCCTGTCGAACATCGGCACCTGGGCCCAGCGCATCGCTCAAGACTGGCTGGTGCTCGAACTCACCGATAACAACGCCATCATTCTCGGAATCGTGACCGCCCTTCAGTTCTTGCCATCGCTTCTACTTAGCCTCTGGGGTGGGCTGCTCGCCGACCGCTTCGACAAACGCAAGCTGATGTACCTCACCAACATCGGCGGTGGTCTAAGTTCGGCTCTGCTCGGCATCTTGGTAATCACAGGCGTGGTCGAAATCTGGCACGTATTCGCCCTCGCCTTCATCGTCGGTGTGTTCAGCGCAATCGATGCCCCGATTCGCATCGCGTTCAACAGTGAGCTAGTCGCCAAAGAAGATTTGCCAAACGCAGTCAGCCTCAACTCGGCGAACTTCAACGTGGGTCGTCTAATCGGCCCGGCAGCATCCGGTTTCTTGATCGCCGCATTCGGCACCGGCCCGTCATTCCTAATCAACTCACTCACCTACGTGGCAATCATCGTTGCTTTAACTCGGATGCGCGTTGGCGAACTCAATCGCACACAAAAGCCCGACCGTGGCGCGAGCCTCGGTGAAGCCTTCGCCTATGTGCTCAAAAACCGCAACATCGCCATCGTGATGCTGACCGTTTTCTTTGCCACCACGTTCGGCCTCAACTACCAAATCTTCATGGCCGTGATGGCCACAACCGAGTTTGGCAAAGGGCCGGCTGAGTTCGGGGCTCTAGGCAGCATCCTCGCTATTGGTTCTCTAACCGGTGCGATCATGGCGGCCAGGCTCGAGCATCTGCGTCGACCTTCGGTGATTGCTCTTGGCGCGATTGGCTTCGGGCTAGCGCTCACCACGATCGCCTTTGCACCGACCTACGGCATGTTCGCGCTCGGGCTTCCGTTCGGTGGTGCGATCGCGCTGCTCACGCTGGTTTCGGCAAACTCTTATGTTCAGACATCCACCAAGCCGGCCCTTCGCGGTCGCGTGATGGGCATCTACCTGCTGATCTTCATGGGTGGCACGCCACTCGGCTCGCCGCTGATCGGTTTCATGGCCGACCTCATTGGCATTCGCTACACAATCTTTGCCTGTGGCTTGCTCGTGGTGACGGGTGCGCTGGTTTCGCTCATGCTGTTGCGCAGCGCAAAGCTAGACAAGGCCGGTGGGGTCGAACCATCGAGCGACACCAGCGCCATCAACGTGGTGGCGCGCTAGTCGT
>CAIZQQ010000098.1 GCA_903935175.1 uncultured Micrococcales bacterium | reverse complement strand
GGCGGCATCGGCCCGTGGCTGCCGTTTCAAATGATGGCGGCTGGCCTAATCGGCATTGGCGCGGGTCTGCTTCCGAAATTCAACCGCACGTGGATGCTGCGCCTGACCCTCATCGGCTACGCAGTCTTGGCAGCCTTCGTTTATGGAGGCCTGATGACCATGTGGAGCTGGCCATTCTTGGCCGGAAACTCCGGGCCGCTCGCCTACTCGGCCGGAGCCCCACTGCTCGAGAACCTAACTCGGTTCTTGCAATACGAAATCGTCACGGGTGGGTTGCTCTGGGACCTCGGTCGCGCAATAACCACCTCGGTACTTCTGCTGTTAACGGCACCAGCCCTGCTCGCCACGCTCAATCGTGTGGCAACCAGGGCTGGTATCGAGAAGCTCTAGCAGAGCATCCGCTCCCCTATTTGAGCGCGGACTTACACCGACGCCTAAGAGTCAACCTCTTGCAGCAGAGCCTGTTGTGCCTTCGTTAGTCCGAAAGCGACATCGGCGTCGTAATAGTATGCAGCATCCCAGTCTGTGATGTGATTCAAAACCCCACCTTCGAAAGTGAAATAAACGGTCGAAAGTTCTGGCCAATCAACATGCTGATGCCAGGCGTACTGCTTGATCTTTTCATCACCCATTGGATCCAGGTGGTAGAACGAGCGAAGGTGTTGGGTAGGTTGCCTCAGAGCATCGTCATGAAAGTATTTGGGCAGGCATATGACTTCTTCCAACGGAACATATCGATTTTCTTCTTTTCCGTTCGAGTCGTAGTTAATTCGGGCAACATCGCCATCCTTGTTCTTGCCAAGAATTGCGGTGCGGCCATCCACGAACGAGAGAACCACTCCGTTCTTTTCGAGATTTTCGCAGTTGGCGATGGCCAACTTGAAGAAATCCAGCTGAAACTGATATCGAACCTGCGGAAACTTAGGGTCGTTTACGACCTTCATCTCAGCAGCAGTTGCTGACTCGAAAAATTCATCGTCGCCAGTTTGCTCTGAAGATATCCCATCGTCGGTTACCTGCGCACTTGGCGTCGCCGAAGCCGAGGGACTAGCCGACGGATCGACGGTAACAGAGGCGTTACCCGCCAATAACCCGCCAAAAACTAGCCCAAGAATTAGACCGATAACACCCGTGCCTGCGGCCAGGTATCCCCCAAATTTTCCAAACATGCTTTGACCATAGCAAAAAAGAAAAAGCCCCCATTGCTGGAGGCTTTCTCTATAAAGCGTGTTTCGCTGATTACTTGACTGGTTCTCCGAAGCGGTTCGCTCCTGGGGTTCCCTCTTTTGCGAACTGAACCAAAAGGAGGATTGCACCGACAATAGGAATGAGCCCAATGAAGTAGTAAGGACCACCCTTGTCGACATCGTGCAGGCGACGCCAGACAACTGCTAGGCCTGGCACGAGAACGGCAAGCTGCCAGAGTGAGGCTAGGAGCCCAACCCCCGCAATCATGGTTCCGTCTGGAAGCATCGTTGGTGTTCCTGGCATAACTAGACCCAAAACGACACCGACCACGCCGACGAACAGCAGTGAGTACCAAAACTCGCTGCGACGTGCGCGGCCCTTGAAGTTTGCGTAGTTTTTGAAAAAGGACTGAATAGCAGCTGCAAATGACATTTAGTTGTTGCCCCTTCTATAAATGCGTTGTTGCACCTTTTGGTTCAACATTCGAAGTGTATTGGCGGAGAAAAGAAAAAGCCCCCATTTCTGGAGGCTTTTCAGTTCGGCGTGCCGTCGGTCACGGTATTGCCAATTGTGGAGATGGGGGGAATTGAACCCCCGTCCAGAACAACGTTCATGGGTCTTCTACGGGTGTAGCTTCAGTATCGCTTTACTCGGTCCTGGTCATACCCTGAAGCGAGTCGACCAACAAACCCAGCCATAGTTTGAGTCCCGAATAGCCCTAAGGCGTAACTACTCAGCAAGATTTCTAAATGACGCCAAGATCCGTAACGAAATCAAATACGGCTTGACGGACTTCAGGCTAGTTGCGCTTAGGCAGCTAGGGCGAAGTCGGTGCGGTTAGATTTGGCACCTATAGTTTGCAGCGGACATTTACGTGTTGACGCTACATTCACGACCCGCTTCATCCAGTCACAAAAGCACTGTCGAAACCGATCATCCCCATTATTGAATTATCAAAACCCATTGCTGGGCTAGATAAGGATAACCCCTCGGGCTGACATTTAGGCTGTGAGGTTGATGTGAGAAGGCGTGCGACGAAGACCTAAGCTGGCCAAAAATCTAGGGTCTACCACTCTTTACCCTTGGTAGACATCGCCCTAGCGGCTTCGCGCTTGTCTTGCTGCTCGCGCAGTGTCTGGCGCTTGTCGTATGCGCGCTTACCCTTGGCCAGCGCTAACTCGACCTTGGCGTTGCCGTCTTTGAAATAGAGCGACAGCGGAATAAGTGTGAAGCCGCTCTCGCGAACCTTGCCCGAAAGCTTGTCGATCTCTAGTCGGTTGAGCAAAAGCTTGCGGCGGCGACGGGTTGAGTGGTTGGTCCAGGTGCCTTGGTCGTACTCGGGAATGTGCACATTTTCGAGCCAAACCTCGCCGCCCTCGATGCT
>CAIZQQ010000097.1 GCA_903935175.1 uncultured Micrococcales bacterium | reverse complement strand
GCTAAGAAATACTCGTTCAAATACGGCCTAGGCACCGACTTCATCAACGTGCTAAAGACTCTCAACCTGCTCGGCCTAGACCGCACCAAGCCGGTGCGCGTTCGCTCGGCTCAGGGCCCAGTCGATGTTGCACCTCGCGACGTTGTCGTGTCTGTTCTGCCAGACCCAGCCCAGCTTGGTTCGCAGATGGAAGGCAAGACCTGTGCCGGAACCCTGGTCACCGGTAAAGACCACGATGGCAAGGCTCGCGCGACCTACATTTATCACGTGGCCGACAACCAGTGGGCTTATGACAACTACGAAAGCCAGGCCGTTGTTTGGCAGACCGCCTTCAACCCACTGATTGCTCTCGAGCTAATCGCATCGGGTGTTTGGGCAGGTCGCGGAGTGGTCGGGCCAGAGGAGTTCGACCCTAAGCCGTTCCTAGACCTAATGGCTTCGTCAACCGGCTACAACCAAAAGTGGGTTGCTCAAGAGCGCCTACCGGCTAGCCCGCTGAGAAACCCTTCAGACAGCTAGTAGCGGGCAGCGTTCGTGATTACCTCGGTTCGAGTTGCGACTAAGCCAGATGCCGCTGCGCTTGCGGCACTGGTTGACGCTCAAGAGTTAGGCGCTGACCCAAACGCCACCCCGATGACCGAAGCAAACGCCATCGACTTGATGACCGGCTATGTTGACCCGAGCGACGGCTACCTGCTTTCGATCGACGGTGAAGAGGGCTTCTCGGCTGCGGTCATGCTGCACCCAGACTCGGTGAAGCGCAAGTTTTTCACCGATGTCTACGTTCACCCGAGCATCGAAGACTTCGGGCAGGTAATCGATTGGGCGCTCGAAAAGGCCGCTGCCGAACATCCAGATTGGGGCATGTGGCCTGGCGCTAATTCGCTGGATGCTCGCCTGCAAGCTGCTTGGGCGGCCGCCGGTTTTGAGTTCAAACGAAAATACAACACCATGCGCGTGCACTTCACTTCGAAGCAAACTGAGCGCAAAGTCGAGGGCTTAACCATCGAAGCGATCGACCCGCGAAACGAGGCTCAGTTGCGCGAAATGCACGCCGTTCACCAAGACTCGTTCTCGGGTCATTTTGATTTCACACCGCGACCTTTCGATGCCTGGCGCACGCTGATGGCTGTCGAAGAAGAAAGTTCTGACCTCAACGGCTATTTTCTCGCTCGCCTAGACGGTGTGCCAGCTGGTTTGTGTGTTTGTGACAACGAGATTGTCGAACTCAACCGCGGCTTTGTCTGGCTTCTTGGCGTGGCACACAGCGCTCAAGGTCGCGGTGTTGGAGAGGCGCTGCTGCGTAACGCAATGGTGTACTTCGAATCACGTGGTTTGGCCGGTGCCGACCTTGTGGTCGACACTGGAAACGAATCGGGCGCGCTACGGCTTTATGAAAAAGTTGGCTTCACCGCCGAGTCTTCTTGGATTCAGATGGCAAACGACAACTGGAGTAATCTCTAGCCATGAACGCGAAGCCAGAACACAACCGAACCAACGGTGATTCTGGCGAGTTCGACGTGGCAATCATCGGCTCAGGTTTTGGCGGCTCGATTGCGGCTCTGCGCTTGGTCGAAAAGGGCTATCGCGT
>CAIZQQ010000096.1 GCA_903935175.1 uncultured Micrococcales bacterium | reverse complement strand
TCGCAGGGCGGGCCAGAGATGCCGGGTGGTCTTGGCTGGACGCCCGATGGGGATCTACTGGTTGTTGATTGCCTCAAGCGACAGGTCTTGAAGTTAGCTACCAAGGGCGAGCTCTCGGTGTTTGCCGACCTCTCGGGCTTTACCGAACACCCGCTTAACGATATGCACGTCGACACCGATGGAACCGCCTGGGTTGGCGGTTATGGCTTTGACCCCGAGACAGACGAGCCGGTTGCTTCGGCGCTGTATCGGGTTTCGCCAACTGGCGAGGTAAACCCAACCGCTGCCAGTTTTGTGTTTCCAAACGGGTGCGAACGACAAAGCGGCTTGCTGGCTGTTGCTGAAACTTTTGCAGACCGAATCAGCTTTATAGATGTCGATGGCCGGTTGGCCAAAACTTTCGCCTGCGAAACCGGTGCGGGGCCAGACGGTTTATCTATTGATGCCAACGGCAATCTTTTTGTTGCGATGGCCTTTAGAGCAGAGATCCGTAAATTTAGTTCGACTGGTGATTCTCAGTTGCTGGTAAAACTGCCGACAGAAGAAAATCACGCCGGCGGGCAAAAGGGAATCTTTGACTGTGCGGTTCGCTCAAGCGATTCGACCATAGCTTTCAGCAGTGCGTGTCTGGACGAAGACTACGCAATGGTGAACAACACCGGTTCGATCACTCTCGCTAGTCTTCGCTAGCTGCTGAATCTACCGAGAATGCTTCGTCAAAAGAGCGCTCTGGGCTTTTCCACATCAGGCTCTTGATAAAGCCAACAGCTTCGGCTGCGCCGTGAAGTCGATCCATTCCGGCGTCTTCCCACTCAACTGAGATCGGGCCGTTGTATCCAACTGTTCGAAGTGCTCTAAAGCTCGACTCCCAATCAACATCACCGCGACCGGTAGAAACGAATGACCATCCTCGCCTCGGGTCTGCCCAGTTCAAGTGTGAACCCATGCGGCCTCTGCGACCGTCGTTTCTGAACACCCGAGTGTCTTTGCAGTCAACGTGATAGATGCGGTCTGCAAAGTCGAGAATGAAGTTGACCGGGTCGATATCTTGCCAAATCATGTGGCTTGGATCCCAGTTCAGGCCGAATGCTTTTCTGTTGTCGATGGCATCCAGTGCGATGCGAGTGGTGTGGTAGTCGTAAGCAATCTCAGACGGGTGCACCTCTAGCGCGAAACGCACACCTTCCGAGTCGAAGACATCCATGATTGGGTTCCAACGCTTTGCAAAGTCTTCGTAGCCCTGGTCGATTGTCGACTGCGGAACCGGTGGAAACATAGCCACATACTGCCAAATCGATGAGCCGGTGAAACCAACCACGGTGTCGACTCCGAGCTTGCGGGCGGCGATCGCGGTGAGCTTCATTTCTTCGGCAGCACGCTGGCGCACACCCTCTTGGTCGCCGTCGCCCCAGACTGCCGGCCGCACAATACCGCGGTGGCGAAAGTCGATCGGGTTGTCACAAACAGCTTGACCGGTGAGATGGTTTGAGATTGCCCAGGTCTGCAGTGAGTGTCGCTTTAGAACTTCTTGGCGCTGCTTTAGGTAGCTTGGGTCCTCGGCAACTCGCCACACGTCTAGGTGCTCGGCGCTGCAGGCAATCTCGAGCCCGTCATAACCCCATTTTGAGGCCAAGCCGGCAACCTCATCTAGGGTCAGGTCGGCCCACTGTCCGGTGAAAAGCGTTATCGGTTGGTTCACTGCAAGCCTCCAGCATCAACGGTGATTTAGAAAAACCTTAGCAAAACCCCAGGGCCTAGCCTGAGTGTCCGAGCCAGAGAGCGCCCTAGTTGAACTTCTCCGGGTCGAAAACTTTTCCGGGGTTCAGAATGTTGTTCGGGTCGAACACTTTCTTGATCTGCCATTGTAACTCGGTCTGGCTCTGACCCAACTCGTCAATCAGCCACTGTCGCTTCAGTAGCCCAACTCCGTGCTCGCCGGTTAGAGTTCCGCCCAATGAAATTGCCTTGCGAAAAATAGCATCGGCAGCATCCCAGATGTGTTCTGGAACCTCTTCATCGTTGTAGACGAAATTGGGGTGAAGGTTGCCATCGCCGGCGTGGGCGACGGTCGGAATCTCAATGCCATACTGCGTCTCGATGTCGCGCACTGCTTGCAGCATTTCACCCAGTTTTGAAATTGGCACCGCAACATCTTCGATTAAGACTTTTCCTTTGGCTTCAAGTGCTGGTAACATGGCGCGCCTAAAACTAAGCAGTTCTTCGCCGCGTTCTTCGACCTGCACCTCAAGACCGAGGTCGCGCCAAACCTGCGCAATCTTCTCTGCCAAATGTGCTGCACCGGCACCATCGGTTTGCGCAATCAGCATGTTAAAGCTCTTCTCGAGCAGAACTCCCTCGAGATGCTCAGTTATATAACGAGAGCAAGTCTCATCGATTAGCTCAAACACGCTCGGCTGTAGCCCGTATCTAATTGTTTCTTGAATCGCCCTTGCCGCAAGAGTTATGTCTGCCGCTTTTGCGCTCAGGGTTGTTACCGGATGCCCATCGACGGGTTTGAGTGAAACCTTGGCTTCC
>CAIZQQ010000095.1 GCA_903935175.1 uncultured Micrococcales bacterium | reverse complement strand
TCGAGAACGTCTGCAAAAATCTCATAACCTAGCTCTTCCAGGGAGCCTCTAATCACGCTCCATGTGTTTCCTTCGTCGTGCGTTTTCAAGCCTTTGACATTTTCAAGAAGGAAAGCTTTTGGTCTTTTTGCCTCAATGATGCGACGAACATCGAAGAACAAAGTGCCTTGTGTTGCATGTTCAAAGCCTTGACGTTTGCCAATAGAGCTAAAGGGCTGGCAAGGAAAGCCTGCAACCAGGACATCAAAATCTGGAATTTCGTTCGCAGAGATTTGCGTGATGTCTCCGGCAGGCTTTTCTCCAAAGTTTGCCTCATAAGTTTTTTGGCTGTGTTGGTCCCATTCAGAAGAAAAAACACAGGTCATGCCATTGTGCTTCTCGAAGGCTAGGCGAGTCCCGCCAATTCCAGCAAATAAGTCGATAAACGAAAGGGGCATGACAACAAGTATCTATGAGAGTCCGGACATTGTGCTGCAGCCAGGCGGGCGTTGCTACTCAGCTATGGCAACTCCTGCCAAGTCATCCAACGTCGGAGGCTCACACCCCGCACGCTCGCAGGTGATTGAGGCGGCGATGCCTGCCACGTGCACGAAGTTTTGCAGAGCATCCGCTGGTATTTGGTTTAGGTCTTTGCCTAGGTAGTCGGCATCTTGAAGCTGGCCGAGCAGGTTGGCGCAGAAGGTGTCGCCGGCTCCAACGGTGTCGACCACGTTGATCTTGCGGCTAGGCACGTCGTAGCGCTCGGTGCCTCTGAAGATGCTGGTGCCGTCGGCTCCGCGGGTGATGAGAACCAGGGCGTTCTGAGCCCACTCTTTGGCGACGTCGTCTACGTTTCGCTGGCCCTGATAGAGCCACTCGATGTCTTCGTCGCTGGCCTTGATGATGTGGCTGAAGGCGTTGACGCGTTCAACACGGATGCGCTCGTGCTCAGGGTCAAACCCGAGGGCGGCGCGAATGTTGATGTCGTGCGAGATGGTGATGCCGCGGGTGTTTTTGGCCCACTGCTCGATGACCAGGTTGCCTGGCTCCATGGCCATGGTGAGGCATCCGAATTGAATGCAGTTGATGCCCATGTCGGCGAGCTCTGCGTTGCTTGGCAGTTCGTCTGGAGTCCAGCCCCAGTCGGCGGTGCCGTTGACATAGAACGAGTAGGTGGGTGAGCCGGCTTCGTTTAGCGAAACGATGGCGAGGGTTGAGTTGTCGTTGGTGGTGATCGAGTTGCCATAGAGCACGTCGTTGTCATCGAGGCGTTTGCGAATGATGTCGCCGAAGCGGTCGCGGCTAATGCGGGCATAGAAGGTGTGGGCGGCTCCGCGGCGGGCGAGGGCGAGGGCAACGTTGGCGTTGGCGCCACCGACGATGGCGTTGAATGCGCCCGGCTGGTAGCGGTTTTCGATCAGGTCGATCAGGGCTTCGCCAATAACAAGAATCATGTGCTGCCTACTTTGCTTTCAGGTTCGCTACCGAGCCGCGCGAGATTAGGCGGGTTGGTAACACTATCTTTTCGGGTTTTTTCGCTTTGTTGTTGATGTGCTCGAGCAATTTCTCGACAGCCAGTCTGGCCACCTCGTCAACCGGGCGCTCAACCACCGTGATTCCCGGTGAGATTGCCTCGAGCCACTGCGAGTCGTCAACGGTAACCAGTGAGATGTCTTTGCCGAGCTCGAGCCCGCGCTTGCCGGCCACCTTGAGCACGGCCAGAGCCATGTCGTTGTTTGAGGTGAAGATGATGCTCGGGGGAGCCTTGGAGTCGAGCAGGTGGTTCACCGCGGCTTCGGCGGTGGCAGGGTTTTCTGAGCAATAGACCCACTGAGCCTTTTTGCTCTTGGTGTCGATCACTCCGTTCATGAACCCGTTGACGCGGTCTTCAATGGTGGTGTTGCGCAGCATCGGCTTTTCTGAGTCGAAGCCCTCGATGGTCGAGGTGGCGATGAGGAATGACAGATTTTTGTGACCCTTGGCGACAGCCTCTTTGACAGCCGCTTCGCAAGATTCGAAGTCGTTGGTGGTGATCGAGGTGGCATTCACACCCGGCACCATGCGGTCGATGATGACTAGCGGTTTGTTTTGTCTGGATGTCGGTGACAGGTGGTCGTGAACCGCAGCGGTCGACGGCACGACGATGAGACCATCGACCTGCTTTTGCAAAAGGGTGTTGATTGCCTCGCGTTCGATGGCAATGTTTTCGTCGGTGTTCGAGATGATCACCTCGTAACCCTGGTCGCGGGCGGCGTCGACGATGCCCTTGGTGGCTCGGTCGAAAAAGACGTTGGTGAAGTCGGCGATTACGACGAGGCCGATGGTCTTGGTGTTGCCGGCTCGCATCGATTGGGCGACGGCGTTGGGCTGGTATCCGAGCTCTAGCGCAGCTGCTTTAACTCGCTCTACGGTATCTGCCGAGATGCGCCCGTAGTCAGACATTGCTCTAGAAGCGGTGGCTCGCGACACGCCAGCGAGTGCTGCGACGTCGTTAATTGTTGGACGTTTCATGCCTAGAGCCCCCTTTCTATCGGGTGTTCGTCTATCGTAACGAAACTGTTACCGAAGAAATTTGAAATCCGGAACTGTTTACTGACAACATTCTACTAGGAAATGCGAGAACGTTCTCGCATTTCTCACTAAAATCAAGCAAAGCTTCTTTTGAAAACTTCACGAGTGGCCGAGCAAACCTAACAAGGAGAAACCGCATGAAGCGTTCGCTAAGAACGATTGCAGCCTTTGGTGTTATCGCGGCTTTGATCGCCGGCACCTCAGGTTGTGCAACTGAAGAAAAGAAGATCACCATTGCTTTCGTAATGGGTGCAGAATCTGACCCATTCTTCCAGGCAATGAAAATCGGTGCTGAAGAAGAAGCAGCAGCACTCGGTGTTGACCTCATCTGGCAGGGCGACCCAACCAACTACAACGTGGCAACCCAGGTTCCAATCGTTGACAACGTAATCGCTCAGGCTCCAGACGGCCTAGTTTTGATTCCTACCGACCCTAACGGTCTTCAGGCATCGCTAGACAAGGCTGTTGCTGCAGGCATCGCCGTTGCTAACGTTGACACCCGCGTCACCGACCTTTCACAGGCCGTAACCTTCATCACCGGTGACAACACCGACGGTGGAACCAAGGCCGCTGAAGCAATCGCTGCAAAGATCGGTTACACCGATGGCGAGAGCTACGAAGTTGTTGTAGGTCTAACCTCAGCAACCGCAACCACCAACGTTGCTCGACTAGAGGGTTTCCAGGCTGCAATTGAAGCCAACTACCCAGGCATCGAAATCGTTGACGTAGCTTACTCAGAGTCAAACCCACAGACTGCGGCTTCGAACGTAGACAACTGGTTGACCAAGTACCCTAACCTCGACGGTATCTTCGCAATCGACGGAACCAACGCTTCTGGTGCTGCTGCAGCACTTCAGGCCAAGGACCTCGTTGGCAAGATTGCCCTAGTTGGTTACGACGCTTACCCAGCTAACGTTGAGCTAATCAAGTCAGGTGTATTCACCGCGCTTATCGCTCAAGACCCAGCTGC
>CAIZQQ010000094.1 GCA_903935175.1 uncultured Micrococcales bacterium | reverse complement strand
CTGCCTTTGCTGCCTCGTGAGTCGCGTCGTGCAGTAGTTGCCGCCCACACGCTCTTTGAGGCACTCAACAACAAGATCGGGAACACTGCAGCCCCCGACGTGATTAGAACTCGTATCAGTGTTTCAAGCCCCCAAAAAGCCCTTCTACTTCTGAAGGCATGGATCGGAGTAGTGCCTAAGTGAGCCAAAAGACCGCAGTTGTAATCGGTGGAGGTATCGCCGGACTGGCGACTGCTGGAATCTTGGCGAAAGCCGGCATGAAGGTGACCGTTCTCGAGGCCCGCGAGCGCGTTGGCGGGCGTGCATACATTTGGGAAAAAGACGGGTTCACCTTTGACATGGGGCCATCTTGGTACCTGATGCCTGACGCATTCGACCAGTTCTTCAAACTAATGGGCACTTCGGCTGCTGCCGAACTAGACCTAGAGCGCCTCGACCCGATGTACCAAACCCGCAACGAGGGCTACGACGAGAAGCTGATGATTCGCGAATCGTTGGCCGAGAACAAGAAACTCTTCGAATCGATCGAGCCTGGTGCGGGTGACGCCCTTCAGCGTTACGTCGACTCGGCCGAAGATGCCTACAGGCTTTCGATCAAGCACTTTCTCTACACAAACTTCGAAAACGCCAAGTCTTTCGTTCACCCAGAGGTTGTGGCTCGCGCCGGTCGCTTCATCAAGCACCTGCTGACCCCGCTGTCGAAGTTTGCCGCCGGCCACGTGAGCGACAAGCGTCTGCAGAAGATCTTGAACTTTCCGGCAGTGTTCTTGGGAGCATCCCCTTATGACACACCGAGCATGTACCACCTGATGACCCACGTAGACATGAACGTTGGCGTTTTCTATCCGATGGGTGGTTTCTACAAAATCATCGAGGCCGTCGAGCGTCTGGCCAAAAAGCACGGAGCGGTGATTCACACCAACTCGAAGGTGACCAAGATCGAAACCAAGGCCGGTCACGTCACCGGCGTCATGGTTGGTGAGGTTTTCTACCCAGCCGATGTTGTGGTTGGTAATGCTGACCTGCACCACATCGAGACGCAGTTGCTCGAACCAGAGAACCAGACCCTGCCTGAGAAGTGGTGGGAGAACAAGGTTCCTGGCCCGTCGGCCATGCTGCTGTTCTTGGGTGTCAAGGGTCGTCTGCCACAACTTGACCACCACACTCTGGTTTATGCCGATGACTGGACCAAGAACTTTGACGAGGTGTTCCACAAGGCCGACGGCAAGCGCAAGGTGCCAAACCCTGCCTCGCTTTACGTTTGTGCACCGAGCGTCACCGACCCGAGCGTTGCGCCAGAGGGCTACGAGAACCTGTTCGTTCTCGTGCCGGTCGCTGCCGACCCAAGCATCGGTAAGGGTGGCATCAACGGTTCGGGCGACCCAGCCGTCGAGGCTGCCGCCGACCGCATCATCAGCCAGATTGCCGACTGGTGTGAGATTCCAGATCTCGCCGAGCGAATCGTGGTTCGCCGCATCATGGCACCGCAAGACTTCGTCAGCGAGCTAAACGCCTGGTCGGGCACCGCGCTCGGCATGGCCCACACTCTTCGTCAAAGCGCGTTCTTCAGACCGAAGAACTTCAGCAAGAAGGTCAAGGGGCTTTACTACGCCGGTCACCACTCGATTCCTGGCATCGGCCTTCCGATGTGCCTGATCGGTGCCGAACTGGTATACAAAAAGCTCATCGGCGACACTTCGGCCGGCCCAACCGAACACGAAATCAAGCCTCTAGCGGCCGCCGATTGGAAGGGCTTGCGTTGAGTTACGCCTATCTGGCGGTGTTGCTTTTTTCACTGACCGGACTCGCGCTGATCGACTACCGCTACAAACTCGCTTTTTTTGAAAACCGGATGCGCGCTGCCGCCGCGGTGTTTCTGCCAGTGGTGTTTTTTCTACTCTGGGATGCCGCAGGCATCGTGCTCGGCATTTTCTTTCGCGGCCAAACCGCGCACCTAACCGGCATTTTGCTCGCACCCGAGCTGCCTCTCGAAGAGCCGTTCTTTCTTGTGTTGCACTGCTACACGACGCTGATTCTGTTCTTGAGCATCCGCCGTGGCTTGGCTAAGCGCAGCGGGGCGGTGAAGCCCGAATGACCTATCT
>CAIZQQ010000093.1 GCA_903935175.1 uncultured Micrococcales bacterium | reverse complement strand
TTTCACACCTTTGCCGTCGAATGGTTGCCGGGCTCGATTTCGTGGTACATCGACGACCGCCACTATCAAACCAAAACCCCAGCGGATGTTGCACCGAACCAATGGGTGTTCGAGCACGACCACTACATCATCATGAACCTCGCGATGGGCGGCGGATTCACGGGCGACATCGACCCTGCGCTAACCCACGCCGAGATGGCCATCGACCACGTGCGCGTCTACTCTCTAGACGGCGTCGGGCGAGTTGGGCTACCATAAAAGATAATCAATCATTGCGTTAGGGGGCGTCAAACTTGATCAATGCGGTCCTCGCCTACCCCGTAAACCCAAAAGGCAAAATTCCAGTACAGTTCAACCCCGGCTACCCGGGTGATTGGCAAAAAGACGGTAATGCCCTGCTCAAACAAATTGGCTTTCTCGGCAATGCAAAGTACCGATCCGCAAGGGTTTTTCGCCACACAAACCTTTCTAGCCTTTTGCCGCTTTCTCGGGGATTTGCTGTTAAAAGAGCGTTAATTTGGAGGCAAAACACTGAATACGCAGTTCTGGTAATCTGCGTGCAGGCCCCACAGAGTGGCATCCTCGACAATCTTTCGCGACCCGGCTTGAAATCGACTTCAGATTGGATTCACGAGACATTTGCGTTGCAGCTTGAATGTGATTCCTTGATACGAGCCACTTGCATCTCAGACTATGGCTCCGAAGTTGTAGGCCAAGACGGCCAATTGGCAGGTGTCAGCAGCAGCAACAGTTTCGCCTTTGAACTTCAGGCTTGTCAGTTAGCGGCCGTTGTTGCAACCGAACGAATTCTGATTCACCGAGCTACTGAAGCCACGGCTAGACCTGGATTTCTCTTCCTTAGAGCAAGAAAACACCACTCTCTGCTATCGAATTGGCTAACAATTCCATCCTCGGACTCTACTCGCCTGATTAGAGAAACAGCCCTCCTGAGAGATTCGCTCGCTCTTGATGCTAGAAGATTGGCTGTTCTGAGCTCGTTAGAGAGTTTCAACAGGGCCTCCAACTTGTCAGTAGCAACGACTCTAGGAGCTTTTAGCTTCATCAGCACCCTGACGCTTTCGATGCTTCAGCCTGGCACCTTGTTTGATGCTTCAAGCCTTGTCGGGTTGTCGCTGTGTGTTTCTCTTCTTCTTGGTTCTGTGGCTTGGGTGGCTTCCAAGCCATGAGGTTCAACTCAAGTATTTGGAATTACCAGTTGGGGTTACTTGCCAAAGTTCTAACAACAGTTGTTGCTGCTGTTTGCGTCTCACTTATGACGTGGATGCCATCAAGCGCCGATAAAGATTGTTGGCCAGGCCCTAACAAGGATCTTTCCAGTTGCGATATGAGATCGAGCCAACATCAAAACCCATACGATTTGGAAAACTCCGACCTGAGTTTCGTTCTTTGGATGTTTAGTCAGTTGGAGTACAGCAATTTCAGGAACGCGAACCTTACAAATGCAAACCTAAGTTCAAGTCAGCTTGGCTTCTCGAATCTCTCTGGAGCCAATCTCAAGAGCGCTGGTCTAACGGAGGCAAATCTCTACGGGGTTGACCTTTCCAATGCCAACTTAGACGGTACGGGTCTTCAGTCGGCCAACCTAAAGGGGGTTTCTTCTGGGGGTATTACTGGAGAGCCAGAAATTCTCCCGACGGGGTGGTTACTGAAGAAAGGGTACTTGGTGGGTCCAGAGGCCGACCTAACCGGAGCCGACCTTACCGGAGCCGACCTAACCGGAGCCGACCTAACCGGAGCCGACCTAACCGGAGCTAACCTCACCGGAGCTAACCTCACCGGAGCCAAGTTTGCCCGTGCGAGGGTCTCCAATCTAAAGACTGGGAACCTAATAGGAGTACCTGCTTCACTCCCCACTGAGTGGTCTCTTTTGGGTGGATATCTTTTCGGACCCAGCGCGAACCTTATGGGGGCTAATCTTTCTGGTTTAGAACTCCGAAGTTTAAATCTTGTGGACGCAAATTTCGGTGGCGCCAATCTAGCTGGCGCGAAACTCATTGAGTGTCGACTCGAAGGGGTTAGTTTCGCAGGCGCTGACCTTACGAGTTTTGTTCTTTCGAAGTCCTCAATTTCTGGTGCTAACTTTCGAGGCGCGACGGTCAATAAGGCGATGCTCTACAACGCTACTGGCAGTGTTTGGACAGGAGTTGTCTCGGGAAATCTAATTTTTAATCCTTCTACACCGCCCACCTTGCTACCTCTGCGTTTCAAGATTTTCGGCGGCTACCTTGTTGGGCCTGGGGCTGTGCTTGATGGGGCTGTGCTTGATGGGTTTGATACGAAAGGTATGAATTTAGATGGGTTCGACTTTAGTGGCGCCGAACTGTCTGGAATCAAATCCGGTAACACCACTGGTCAGCCTCTTTTGCCTCCACTCTGGAAACTCAACTCAGGACTCCTAATTGGTCCAGGTGCTGACCTTGGTCAATCCAATTTGGGCTCCGTGGATTTGTCTGACTCAAATCTGGATCATGTAAAGTCTGGCGGAATCACTGGTTTACCATCTGCACTACCACCTGGGTGGAAGTTGTTGAAAGGCTACCTGGTAGGGCCAAAGGCAAATCTTGAAAATTCCAACCTGAACAGTGCGGATTTGTCGGAGACGAATTTGGACGGGGCTCGTTTATTGGGGGCAAAGCTGGTAGGCGTGAAATCAGGAGGCATCATTGGAACTCCAATGTCTATGCCCAACTACTATGCGTTGATTTCAGGTTACATACTCGGGCGTCAAGCAAATCTAGAAGGAGCTCAACTTCAGGATTTGAACTTGAAAGGCCTCTATCTTCAGGACAGCGTGCTTGAAAACGCGAACTTGTCAAACTCTAATCTCTCTGAGGCGAACCTAATGGGTGCAAATCTCAGAAACGCAAATTTTTCCCAGGCCGATTTGAGTGGCGCATACTTCATGCGTGCGGACATCGAGGGGGCTAACTTCTCGGGTGCAGAGCTTCCACTTGGGAACATGTATTCGGTGGTTGGTATCCCAGCAGCACTTCCGGAATCGTGGGAAATGGAAAATGGTGAGATTGTAAGGTCATCAGAAACTTCTTGGACTGTCGAAATCTCAGGAGCACCAGTGGTGGGGGGAGTTCTACGGGTAAAAGAGTCTGGAGTGCCCTCTTGCGTAAACCGAACATTCGTTTGGTTTATGGACGGGTCTTCCATTTTTTCTGGTGATACATTCGCGGTGACTCTTTCCGACTTCGACAAACAGATCAAAGTTGAGGGCATCTGCACTAGAGCTCACTACGCAACTGTGAAGAAAACCTCCACCACTATCAAGATCGAAGCCGGCACACTCACACTCACCGCAACACCAACGGTTTCTGGAACATTCAAAGTCGGACAAACCCTCACCGCAACACCAGGAACCTGGGATGAAGGCGTGAACTTGACCTACCAATGGTTACGCGACGGGGCCGCGATTACTGGCGCGAATAAAGACTCTTTCCTGTTGTCCACGGGTGACAGCGGCAAACAATTAAGCGTTGAAGTCACGGGAACAAAAACTGGCTACGCAACTGTGAAGAAAACCTCCACCGCTATCAAGATCGAAGCCGGCACACTCACACTCACCCCAACACCAACGGTTTCTGGAACATTCAAAGTCGGACAAACCCTCACCGCAACACCAGGAACCTGGGATGAAGGCGTGAACTTGACCTACCAATGGTCTCGTGACGGGCTCTCAATCACCTCCGCAACAAAAACGACCTACACAATAACCCTTGAAGATTTTGGCAAGAACATCACTTTTACGGTCAATGGGACAAAGCCCGGCTATGTGACCGTCAGCAAGGAGTCGTCAAAGGCAACCGTCTCTGCAGGCTCGCTAACTTCAACGACACCAAAAATAACGGGTACCGCGAAAACGGGCAGTGTTCTCAAGGTCACAACGAACGCATGGACTAAAGGCGCAAATATCACCTACCAATGGCTCGCAAATGGACTGGCTATCAAGGGCGCTACATCGTCGAGCTTGAAACTAGCCACTTCACACAAGGGTAAGAAAATCTCTGTGAAGGTTACGCAGTCGGCGCTCGGATACACCACAGCTTCAAAAACCTCGGCAACAGTGACCGTCAAATAATTTGTGACGATCGCCTGGTTCGGCGAGCATAAGTCACGAGCATCCGTGCGCCACTAAACTAGAGGTGTTCGCCGCTGCAGTCGGGCGCAAAAACCAGCCACGAGCCACACCTTTTGGGAGACATCCGTGCCAAAAATCATCGTAGAAGTCATGCCTAAGGCAGACCTGCTAGACCCAGCCGGCAAGGCCGTGAACAGCGCGCTGCACCGCAACGGCCACAGCGAAATCACCAACGTTCGCATCGGCAAGCGCATCGAGCTGCACTTCGACCGCGCCGTAACCGACGCCGACATCGCGGCCGCCACCAAGATTGGCGAAGAATTTTTGTCGAACGCTGTGATCGAAGACGTCGTCTCGGTCACCGTCGAGAACTAAGCGGGGCCGGCCATGCGCATCGGTGTTGTAAATTTTCCGGGCACCTTGGATGACCGCGACGCGGCCCGAGCTGTGCGACTTGCCGGCGGTGAGCCCGTAGCCCTATGGCACGCAGACACCAACCTGCACGATGTTGACGCCGTGGTTTTGCCAGGTGGATTCTCGTTTGGCGACTACCTGCGCTGTGGAGCGATTGCCGCTCAAGCCCCGGTAATGGAGAGCATCGTCAAGGCTGCCGCCGGCGGTCTGCCGGTGCTCGGCATTTGCAACGGTTTTCAGGTTCTGGTCGAAAGCCACTTGCTGCCTGGCGGCCTGATTCGCAACGATGTTCAGACTTTCGTTTGCCGCGACCAAAAGCTCACCGTCGAAAACGTCGACACCGCGTGGACCAGCGAGTTCACGGTCGGTCAAGAGATCACGATTCCGCTCAAGAACGGTGAGGGCGGTTACATCGCCGATGCCGAGACCCTAAAGCGCCTCGAGGGCGAAGGTCTGGTGGCCTTTAGATACAAAGATTTCAACCCGAACGGTTCGATGAACGACATCGCAGGCTTGCGCAACGAACGCGGCAACGTGGTCGGGCTCATGCCTCACCCAGAGCACGCGGTTGAAGCCGGCTTTGGCCCAGACACCAGCGCCGCGATGCGCTCGGGCGTCGATGGCCTGAAGTTCTTCACCTCGGTAATCAAGTCGCTAGTGGAGGCCTAAAGATGAGCACCGTTATCGCCGTCGACACCACCAAGAACGCAAAGGTCACCCCCGAGAAGGCGCAACCTTGGCGCGAGCTAGGTCTTAAAGAGGATGAATACGCGCGCATCCGTGAAATTTTAGGTCGCCGCCCGACCAGCGCTGAGCTCGCGATGTATTCGGTGATGTGGAGCGAGCACTGCTCGTATAAGTCGAGCAAGATTTATCTTCGTCAGTTTGGCGAGAAGGTCACCGACGAGATGCGCGAGCACCTGATGGTGGGCATGGGCGAGAACGCCGGTGTAGTCGACATTGGTGAGGGCTGGGCCGTCACGTTCAAGGTTGAGAGCCACAACCACCCGAGCTACATCGAGCCGTTTCAGGGCGCTGCAACCGGCGTTGGCGGCATCGTTCGCGATATTTTGACCATGGGTGCACGCCCGATTGCCGTGATGGATCAGCTGCGCTTCGGCGACGTTTCGCACCCAGACACCGCGCGCGTTGTGCACGGAGTGGTGAGCGGCATCTCGTTCTATGGCAACTGCCTCGGCCTGCCAAATATTGGTGGAGAGACCGTCTTCGACAAGGTTTATCAGGGCAACCCGCTGGTGAACGCACTGTCGGTTGGCGCACTGCGTCACGAAGATTTGAAGCTTGCCAAGGCGTCTAACCCTGGCGACCAGGTGATTTTGTTCGGTGCGCGAACCGGTGCCGATGGCATCGGTGGTGTGTCGGTGCTCGCGAGCGAGACCTTCGACGCCGATGGCCCAAGCCGTCGCCCGGCCGTGCAGGTTGGCGACCCGTTCGCCGAGAAGGTGCTCATCGAGTGCTGCCTAGAGCTTTATGCCGCTGGCGTTGTGGCGGGCATCCAAGATTTAGGTGGCGCTGGTCTGTCTTGTGCGACATCTGAGCTTGCCTCGAACGGCCAGGCCGGCATGCGCGTGCAGCTTCGCAACGTGCTGCTGCGCGATGAGAGTTTGACGCCTGAAGAAATTCTGATGTCTGAGTCGCAGGAGCGCATGATGGCTATCGTGCCAAAGCGCGATGTGGCCGCCTTCAAGAAAATTGTGGATAAGTGGGAGGTCGAGTATTCGGTGCTTGGTGAAGTCATTCGCGAGCCGCGCCTTTACATCAACTGGGGCGACGAAGAGATCGTGAATGTTCCGCCGCGCACCGTTGCCCACGACGGCCCGGTTTATGAGCGCCCGGTTGCCTACCCGGCCTGGATCGACGCGCTAAATGCTGACTCGTCGTCACGTTTGGCAAGAGCCTCGGATGCTGCCGCTCTAGCCGAGCAGATTGTAGAAGTTGTTTCTTCGCCGAACCAGGCTTCGAAAAACTGGATCACCAACCAGTACGACCACTACGTTGGCGGCAACACCGCGCTGGCCATGCCAGATGACGGCGGAATGGTGCGCGTCAGCGAAGAAACCGGCCTCGGCATTGCCATCGCCACCGACGCCAACGGCCGCTATGGCCAACTAGACCCTTATGCCGGCGCGCAGCTTGCCCTGGCCGAGGCCTACCGCAACGTTGCCGTGACCGGCGCTACCCCAATGGCCGTCACCAACTGCCTCAACTTTGGTTCGCCAGAAAACCCAGAGGTCATGTGGCAGTTCAAGCAGGCCACCGCTGGTTTGGCTGATGGATGTCTCGCCCTTGGCATTCCGGTCACCGGCGGTAACGTTTCGTTCTATAACCAGACTGGCGACGTCGCGATTCACCCAACCCCGGTTGTCGGTGTGCTCGGCGTGATCGACGACGTGGCTCGCCGCATTCCTTCGGGCTGGCAAGACGAGGGTCACAACATCTACCTGCTCGGCACCACCCGCGACGAACTCGACGGCTCGGTTTGGGCCGGCGTGATTCACGACCACCTCGGTGGCAAGCCGCCGGTTGTCGACCTCGAATTCGAAATGAAACTCGCCGCCGGTTTGAACGCCGCATCAGAGCAGGGTTTGCTGGCTTCGGCTCACGACTTGAGCGAGGGCGGGCTCGCCCAGGCTCTCGTCGAGGGTGTGCTGCGCTTCGGTGTTGGTGCACGTGTTTGGCTCGATGAGATCAAACAGGTTGGCAGCATCGATGACACCGCTGCCCTCTTCTCGGAGTCAACCGGCCGCGTGCTGGTCTCGGTCGGCCGTGAAGACGACGTCAAGTTTGTTGGCCTCTGCGAGGCTCGCGGCATTCCGGTGCTGCGCATCGGCGTGACCGATGGTCGAAACGCGGATGCTCGTCTCGAGATTCAGGGCGTGGCATCTTGGTCGCTCACTGAGTTGGCCGGCGTGCACGAGGGCACTTTGCCTGAGCTTTTTGGTTAGTTTGCCGCCACGGTCTACTTGCCAGGGCAACTCTGGTCAGCGACATCCGCGTTGTTTACAAAGAAGTCGATGAGCACATCGTTCAAGCACTTGATGTCATAACCCGCGGCAGGGCCGTGAGTGGCCGAGTCAACCGAGATCAGCGGAGACTTGAGCAACTTGGCCGTGTCTTTGGCGAACGAGAACGGGGTCACCGACTCTTTTGTCGAGCCGATAACGAGCAGTTCTTTGCCCGATTCGTTGACGCGCTTGAGTGGAGTGGTTGGCGGGTCAGGAATCTTCGGGTCGTCGAGCGCGATGCCAGACCAGCTCAAACCGAGTGATGGGCCGTAGTAGACATAACCGCTCGAATCTCGATTTAGCGCAGCCCATCTAGGAGCAACCTTTTCATACTCGGCTGTCAACTTCTTTTGGTCTTCAATCGACATTTCTGGCTGCGAGAAATCCATGCTGTTGACAATAACCATGACCTCATAGAGGTTGCTTCGCTCTAGCTTCTTCTTGGCCAAGGTCGAGCCCGTTAGTGAATCCGGGTCATAACCATCCATCCAGAATGTGTACCACTCGAAAGCGCCATTCCAGTTGTAGTCTCTGAGCTCATCCATGGCTAGATTGAAGGCAACAATGGCCTGGTCTTCAGGCATGTATTGAAGCGCTTGGATGCCTCGAACAAGCAATGTCTCAGAGCTCATTTGCGATTCATCCATCACCAATTCATAACCCGCATAGCCAACCAGTTGGTCGTTATCGGCAGACTGGCGAATATAGAGCAACAACTCCCAAGCCTCGTCTTCGGTAATCTTGGCGTGCTTGGCATAGGCCTTCAGGTATTTGTTTAGCTTGGCCTCGCTAGCCTTGGCGTTTTCGATCGCGCTGGCGATTGGGTCGTCATCTACGGTTGTTGGGCTGTCGAGCACGATTTTGCCGACGTTATCTGGATACTTCGTCACATACATGCCGGCGATGGTCGTGCCATAAGAGGTTCCGATGAAGTTGAGCGGTTCGTCACCGGTAATTACTAGTCGCATCAGTTCTAGGTCTTCGACGACGTTGGCTGTTGAGAGGGTCCACCAGAGGGGATTCCGTTTGATGCAGTCCTTCATATATGCATCCCCGGTTGCAACGCTGGCCTTGTACTCCGCCTCGTTTGCTGGTGATCCCTCGCCCTCAAAGTAACTCTTGTAGTCGAGTTCGTCAGAGCACTTGATTTCGGTGCCATCTTCAAAAGTCGACTTGCCCACGCCTCGGGGGTCGAAACCGATGATGTCGAAGTGTTTGGTCAGGGCGTCCGGAAAATTCGATGCCTGCAACTGCTCGATGCCCGAACCGCCCGGGCCGCCGGGATTGATGAAAATCGTGCCCATGAAGTCAGACTCGGATGCGCGGCTCAACCGCATCATCTGCAGCTTGAAGTTTTTGACTTCGTCGGTTCCGGTATAGACCGCTGGCACCAACATGGATGCACAATCGATCGTCGAGGCTTCGAACACCTTTGAGCGCTGGGGTTCGTCGATTAGAAAGTCGCGGTCACACTCCTCCCACGCGAGTTCTTGCGCCTGAAAGGTGGATATGTCGCGAGGTTGCTCGGCTGGTGAGCACCCCGTGAGAATTGTCACCGAAAGTGCTGCGACAACTAGACGCGAAAGGTTAGGTAGTTGAAATGACAGTTTGCGCATTCTTTCTCTCAGCCTATGTATGGCTGGCAGATAGCTGCGATCTTGCCACTGTCAAAATCGCCAACGTAGTAGCCGTCTTCCCATTCGTTTGCATAAGAATCAGCCATAGCTTTCAACTCAACGGCAAGCTCCCCCTCGGCGATTGCGTAAAGTTCGCGAAGATCGGCCGCGAAAATTTCCGCACCAGTTTTTAGATTGACCGTCATTCCAGCAATTCCAGCGTCAAGTGCCTCATTAAAGCCTTTACAGACTCGTTCTTCGGCGCTTGGGGGCGACATGCACCCAGACAAAGTCAACAGAAGTGCCAACGTACTGGCGAGTCGTGCAAATTGCAATTTGTCTTTAGGCACTCTAGTGGCCCCCATTCCTAAGTGCCCTTACTCTAACGGTTTGCATTTCGGCTAGCAAGCACCGCGATGGGGCACAACTATTGGTTGCAATTTCTATCTATGTTGATTTCTGTTGCAGGAACCTGGAGGGCTCAAGCTGTCGCTAGAAAAGAATTCGCAAAAACTGAGTGACTTAGGGCACTAAAGCCCAGATTCGTTTCGGCGGACTTTATGCTTCGCTAAGCGGAGTTTCTGACCAGGTCTTCATTCTCAAGGCACGTGATCTAACAAAGGCCATCGAGTTACTCATGTACTGACGGTACTCCTCGAGATTGGCTGGTAGCGCTGATCGGCCAAATCCTTCAAAAGGCAAGTAGTGCTTCACGCTGCCGTTCTCGATGAGGTCCTGCAGCAAGAAAAACTCCGTGTATTGCTCGAAGGTTTTGAACAGCTCAAAGAACTTCCAATAGACGTTCAGCGTTTGTGCCAAGGGATTGGGAAGACCTTGGTACTGAAGTCGAATACATTCAAGGGTCAGGTCGAATCTGTCTCCAATCTGCCTGTTCCAGCCGCGCGCAACGTTAATTGTAATTTTTCGGTCAATTTGCTTTCCAGGAAACAAGATTGTCCCTCCAACAGTGGCACCCAGGTATTGAAACTCGTCAAGCTCCTCAGGCGCTACCAGACTAGTGATGCGGCTCATCCGCGCAGTGCTTCTCATGGAGTTTGAGATTTGATCACTAGAGAGTGAATAGACAAGATCGTCAGTTCGAAAAACCAAATAGCGATTGCTCATCGGCCTCAATGTCAACAACTCTCCTGAAGGGAGGGGCTTGTTCCAAAGAAGTTGGTGGTGCGCCTTCAACCTGGGGCTAAACGCGTCAAGGTCTCGGCCACCGGCATCCGTACGATGGTCAAAAGTCACATCAATTCGATCGTCCATCGGAACCACTTTCAAATATCAGAACGGTGATACTGCAGGCTCATTCGAGGAAGCATTCTGAATAGGTTAAACCCCGAACTTCTTTTTCAACACCGAAACCGTGTGGTCCCATTTCTCTGACTTCGGTTTTGCAACCGTGTTCTGGTTTCCGAAGAAACCGACCTCACGATAAGCCTGTTCCAGAGGCACGGTTGCAACCCACTTGACCGGAACGAACCATGCCTCTTCTTCTGGCGTAGCCGAGAGCAAGTAGCCGCGCATCCCCTCGATGTCGGCAAGTTTTTGAGTGGCTCCACCGATGTCTAGTGAGAACTCGGATGCTGGCAACGCAGCACCTTGAACTATTCCGACCCCGACAAAACCCACCTTCGGCACGTTTACCCAGACGCGGTCGCCGTCGCCCAACATGCCGAGTGTTTGTGTGTACCACGCGCCACCTGAGGCCGTGATGAAGCCGTAGTTGCGAGCATCCGCCCACTTTTGATTCTGGCTCTCACCGTAAGACACGTAATACTCCCCGTTCCAGATTCCAGAGGACTCTCCGACCGATGAGACGGTTGCCTGAACCTCGGTTGGGTCTACCATCCAGGCGCGAGAGAGAAGCAGACCGTTTTCGTCTTCGAACACCTGAAAGAACAAAACGTTGATGTTTAGGTTTCGCTTCGAAAGAAACTTGACGATTCGCTCGGTGCTGTTGTCTAGCTCAGTTGCAACGATGACCATTAGGTGGTCTCGCGTCAGCGCCTCTTCAGTCAACTCAGCGCCGAATCGTTTCTCGAAGTCTCCGAGCAGGTTTGCACCTTCGCCCGCGAACTTTTCGTAGATCGCTTGGAGGCGTGGTGAGTTGAGTTCTTCAACCCAGCTCGCGTAGTCAAGCGTCTGCGCGAGCACGTCGCGAGGCGTTTTGTCTTTCTTCAACTCGATGATCACCGGCGTGCCATCAGGCTGAAGCGCTAGAAGGTCAATGTATCCCTTGTAGTCAGTCTGCACTTGGCGACCGATGAGCATGAAGTTTGGGTCAAGAATCTCAGGATCCGCCACAATGTAATCTTCGAGCGACCGCTCAGACTGAAGCTTGGCTGGCCTCAAACGATTGCCCTGCTGGCCGAGTCGCCAAATTGCTTGGTGAAGTGGCATTTTTCCCCTTTTTCGACAGTTTACTTGTTCTCTAGCCCATCGATTTAGGGCGACCCCATCGGCTGACCCTAGTGCGGCGCAAAGGGATTAGCCACGAAATTGATCATCATGCCGGAGTCAAACCAGTGTGGCCAAGAGATCGGGAGATCGTACTTGTCGCCTTCCCTAGACAACTCATCCTCTGTGATGCGTTCTTCTGCAAGCATCGCCTTGATTGCCTTACTGCCATAGTGGAAAGCCTCGGATTCGTCATCCTCAGCTTCGTGATTGTGATCGAGGTCGATTTCCCACACTTGCAACGAAGGACTTTTCATGCC
This sequence comes from uncultured Micrococcales bacterium, assembly GCA_903935175.1. Classification (GTDB taxonomy): domain Bacteria; phylum Actinomycetota; class Actinomycetes; order Actinomycetales; family Microbacteriaceae; genus Rhodoluna. The sequence continues at coordinate 993 of CAIZQQ010000093.1, read as the reverse complement.
GAACACGACATCACGGAAGTCACTAAGTGTTTCGGCAAACTCCCACTCCTCGAAGCCAGCACGCAAGTATTGAAATTCGTGCATGGTTCTCTGCGCGGAGTAGGTGCAGACCTGCTCAACGAGCTGAGTCTCGCTGTTGTAAAAGATGAAGCAGGCATCCTTGCGGATTAACGGCCAGTCACGCGCGTTTCCAATCTCGAGCCCGTCATAAAAATCGTCAATCGCTTGGGCGTCGAGCCCGCGGTGAACAAGTTCGAATCGTGCGGTGATAATGCCCCGACCGAGCTCGAATAGATCCTCGTCGGTCATCGTACTTAAGTTGTAGTCACGCTGCTCGTTTCGAATGTTATTGGGCGCGGCTTCGTCGAAGATTTGGGTGCGACGGGTGAACTCGATGGGCCAGCTGCGGCCTCCTAAAGCACCCTCCCAGCCGCACTTCGGGCAAACTTTGGTTGGTGCAAAGTCAGACCATTCACAGCCGCCAGCCACCTCGTTATCTGCAGGAGGCCCTGCTAGCAAGCCGTAGACGACGTCTTTTAGCCGAGTGTCGCACTCTGGGCAGTTGAAAATTTTAGGTAGCAAAGAATTGAATGATATGGTCTAATCCCCTCTGTGTGTCGATTCTATGGCGTTAGCGCCAGTGAAGGTAGCGCTTGCGAGTTGCTTTAGACAACGTATTTTGTCACAGTAAACCCATCAAGAAACTTCTGAAATTACTTCTGCGCGCGAGCTTGCGGCCCCACGTCTCTCCCTGCTAGGCCCAGTAGTTCAGGTTGCGGGGTTGGTTTGCCGTTGAACTGCCACTTCTCCAGGCCTTCCCCTATAGTCTTCTTCTATTTTGCCTTGTTGCATCGACATCTGCCGTTCCCTAGTCAGAAAGGGTTGGTGTCCTTACTCGAAGGTAAACTTGAAGAATGATTAGTGGGGAACTCAAGAGCAAAGTTGACAAAGTCTGGGATGCATTCTGGACAGGCGGCATTTCCAATCCTTTAT
>CAIZQQ010000092.1 GCA_903935175.1 uncultured Micrococcales bacterium | reverse complement strand
GCCGAGGTGACCGCTAGGCCCGCTGCCAGGGAGACTGAAGACGCAAAAAAGGCGAAAACGGGCAGAATTCCGATCGAAACCCACGGATGCAGGCGCTCGCCTAGCCGTTCCACCTTGGTTCCCGGCACCGCAAGCCCGAGCACCACACCAATGACGGCCGGTGCAACTCCGCTTTCGTGGGTGAAATACCAGGCGGCCAGCGCCAAAAACACTGCAAGCACTGGGTAGACCACTCTAAGCACGCGGGTTAGCGCGATTCGGCCATCCTTGGGGGTTTGCGCGGTTACCAGTGCAAATAGGCCAACGCTGAGCAGCACGGCGAGCATCCACTCGATTTTTAGACCACCGCCCAAGAACAGGGCGATCACGAGAATCGCAATCAGGTCGTCGATTACCGCAAACGACAGCAAGAAGGTGCGGGCCGATTTGCCGAATGCGCTGCCGAAGACGGCAAAGATGGCTAGGGCGAAGGTGACATCGGTGGCCATTGGAATTGCCCACCCTTCGCTAACTGACTGTCCTTCGAGGGTGATGCCGCTGGTGAGAGCAAAGTAAACAAGGGCTGGAACGATCGCGCCAAAAGTGGCTGCAAAGGCTGGAATAGCGATCGCCTTGCGGTTTTTGAACACTCCAGAGACGAATTCGCGCTTAAGTTCTAGGCCGATCAGCAAAAAGAAGAATGCGATGAAGAATTCGCCGAGCCATTTCTCTAATGTCAGATCGAGATGTAGAGCTTCGATGACAATGTGAGTGCCTCGAACTGCATCGATTTCGGGGGCCAGACCGGTGTTGTAGGCAATCAGACCAAGAATGGCGCTGAGCAGCAGCAAAACGGCGGCGTTGCGCTCAACAGTTAGAAACTTGATGATCATCGCTGGCTCCTGTTCTGTAAATCGCCTCTTTTGGTCATGTTTTTACTGCTTGACATAATCGTGGGTTGTCTTTTCGCCGGTGAGCAACCAGGGATTAGTGCTGCTCGCGCTCGATACCCATTTCGTCAAGGATGCGGTAAAGGTCGGCCAAACTGCCGAATTCGATGGTCAGCACACCCTTACCCTTGCCAAGCGAAATCTTGGCCTTGGTCGAGAAACGGTCGCCAACCTGGTCGGCCAAACCCTTTAGTGAGTCCTGAATTCCGCCTGGGCTAACCTTGCCGCGCTTTCCCTCTGGCTTTGCGATGGCAACAAGCTCTTCGACGGCGCGAACCGACAGACCCTGCTTGACCACCTTGTCTGCCATTGCCTCCATGGCGGCCTCAAATTCGAGAGCGAGGATGGCGCGGGCGTGACCTGCGCTCAAAACTCCAGCCGCGACCTTAAGTTGCACACTGGCTGGCAAGCGAAGCAAGCGAATGGTGTTGGTGATCTTCGGGCGTGAGCGACCAATTCGCTCGGCAAGTTCATCCTGGGTGATGCCGAAATCTTCGAGCTACTGCTGATACGCGCTGGCTTCTTCTAGCGGGTTCAAGTCGCTTCGGTGCAGGTTCTCGAGAAGGGCGTCGCGCAGCATGTTCTCGTCTGCGGTTTCGCGAATTACGGCCGGAATCTTGGCCAGACCCGCTTCTTTGCTGGCACGTAGACGACGTTCGCCCATGATCAATTCGTAAGCAGGCTTGCCGTCGCGCTCACCTAGGTCGCGAACGACAATCGGCTGAAGAACTCCGAGCTCGCGAATTGAGTGAACCAATTCG
>CAIZQQ010000091.1 GCA_903935175.1 uncultured Micrococcales bacterium | reverse complement strand
GGCTACCTGTTCGACGCCGAGGGAAACCTCAAGCTCGGCACCGCCGGAAAGTTTGCCTTCGTGAGCAAGGTTGTTTCGGCCAAGAACGGGCCGCTTCGGGCCGCTGTGGTCAAGGCAATTGTCAACAAGATTGACGCCACCAGCGACCTACCGGCCAGCTACAACACCTACGACCGCGCCTGGGCGGTGCTCGCTCTCGATGCCAACGGCTTCGAAAAGCAGGCCACCGTTTTGGCCGCCAAGTTGGTCAAGCAGCAGCGAGTCGACGGCGGTTTCAACGACGGCTACGACAACACCGCTTCGAGTGCCGACGGCACCGGCATCGTGCTGCAGGCTTTCGCTTCGGTGAAGGGCCAGGGCATTACGGCGCACAAGACCGCCGTTGCTTCGGCGATCACCAAGGCGGTCAACTACCTGCGTCGCACGCTCGTGACTCGCGACCACTACGAGGCATACGGTGATTTCAACACGAATTCAACCGGATACGCCGGCCAAGGCTTGATCGCAGTCGGCAAGCCACACGCACCAATCAAAACCTGGCTCGTGTCTAAGTTGGCGACCGATGGCGGAATTCAGTCTGCTTGGTCGGCAGGTGCTGGCGATGTCTATGCAACCGCGCAGGCAGCCATCGTGCTCACCGGCAAGAGCTATGTTGACCTGTTGACCAAGTAGTTTCTTGAGCTTTGCGAGTGGCCCTCTGCGGCTCACTTAGAGCGAACAGAAATCGTCGACCCCCGTGGATTATTCGCGGGGGTCGTTCTGTTTTCTTTGATGCAACAGCACCCGCTCGACTACATGGTCCAAACGCCGACGATCTTTCCACTCATGATGTTGACAATCATGCGCTTCGGATCTGAAATGCCTCCCGGTGGGCCCGATGGAAAGAAATCCTCTCCATCTTTCATGCCAACCACGACCGTTAGGCCATTTTTCTTGCAGTATTTCTTGGCATTGGCCAGGGTCATTCCCCACAACGGTGGCGACAGATACATGTATTGCTGAGCGGAGCTGACCAAAGCCGCCTGATAGGCGTCTTTAATGGTCTTACTGAAGGGTCCGTAACTAGTTTTGAATACGTACTTGGTGGTCGAGAACTCTACAGATGTGACTAGACCGTTCACATAAGTGAAACGCACTGGATCAAAAGACTGCATTTCGCGATTCACTGACCAATCGACGGTGCCGGGTTTTGTCTCAACGTATTTGTACTTGAAAACCACACCATTTGAGTTTGGCGGTGTTCCCTTTGGAACAACACGGTTGGCGAGTCTAGCTTCATTGCAAAGAACATCTCCGTCGAACCACCCACCAATTTCATATCCGTCGGTTGTCTTGGTCATCATGTTCCACGACTGTCCATAGGTGAAATAATCTGCCTGGGGGAATGCATAAGTTGTCTGCTTTTCCTTAGGAATAGCAGCCGCGAGGCCAACGTTTTGCCCCTGTTTACAGCTGGCGTTCAAGATGGCGATGAACTCATCAACTTTAGGTTCACCCGTTACCACCTTCACATTTGAAGATGGGGATGCACTAGGTGTGGAAGACGGGGATGGGGATGCACTAGGTGTGGAAGACGGGGATGGCGAACCACTAGGTGTTGGGCCAGGTGCGCAGCCAGTTAGCAAAACAACCGCCAAGACGCCCGCGCCTATCTTTAGAAGATTCATGGCGCAATCTTATTGTTCTTGGTGCCAATTTGAATAGTGAACGCTCTTCGGTAGTTTCATTTTTGAAAGTGGCT
>CAIZQQ010000090.1 GCA_903935175.1 uncultured Micrococcales bacterium | reverse complement strand
CGCTTCTGGTGGGTCACCGCCGGTGGTGCAATCGCTGGTATCGGTGGAGCAGCGCTAACCATCGGTAACGTGGGCGCTTTCGGTCGCGAAATGTCTGGCGGCCTCGGCTTTATTGCCCTCGCCGTTGTGATTCTCGGTCGTTGGCAGCCGTTCTACGTTGCCGCTGCGGCGCTGTTGTTTGGATTCGCCATCATCATGCGCATCTGGGCCAACCAGGTTAGCCCCGGCATTCCAACCGACTTCATCACCATGGTGCCTTACCTGGTCACGCTGATTGCGGTGGCTGGTTTTGCCGGCAAGGTGAAACCTCCGGCGGCCTCGGGCCAACCCTATTCAAAGAGCTAGAAGCCAACTAAACCCGCTTGGATGCTCTGCTGCTGATCACAGCGGTGGCTAGCACCACGATCACAACCGGCACCAGCGACGCAAGGTTTAGACCTACGAATTTCACCAGCGCCAAAATGTTGCCGGCCACGGCACCGCCGAAGGCTCCCGCCAACATCATCATCATGTCGCTTACGCCCTGAACGTTGGTCTTTTGATCTAGAGGCACGGTCTCGGCGAGCATGGCCGAGCCAGAGACTGTGGCAGCCGACCATCCGAGCCCGATTAGAAACAGGCCGATGCTAATCAGTGTTTGATCTTCAGAGCCGAAGCCAGAAACCAGCAGCGCAATCACCAAGATGGCTTGCCCGAGCAGAATGGTTGGCAGCTTGCCGATGCGGTCGCTCAACCAGCCGAAAATCGGCGAGAAGGCATACATGCCGGCAATATGCAGGCTGATCGTGAAACCAACCAACACCAGGGTTGCCCCGTGGTCTTTCATGTGAACCGGCGTCATCGACATGACCGAAACCATCACCATGTGGCTCAGCGAGATAGCGAGCACTGAATAAGCCGCTCTCGGATGCGCACGCAAGGTCTTGATCGCTGCCCCAAACGAGCGCTTGCCGGCCTGTTTCACGGCCTCAGGGTCGGCCTGCATTGCGACCAGAAGTGGGTCGGGCCGAAGGCCAAACCAGAAGGTGAGCGTGGCCGCAGTTTGAGCGGCGATGGTGATCAAGAATGGCCCAGTCATCTCTGGCAGTCCGAGGGCGTTGCCCAGTATTTCGCCAGGGCCGAAGAGGTTCGGACCGATTACGGCACCAAAAGTAGTTGCCCAAACCACGGTTGATAGGTCGCGCCCCTTAGGTCTTGAGCTGGGCAGGTCGGTTGCCGCGAAACGAGCCTGTAGACCAGTAGCCGAGCCGGCTCCCAGCAAGAAGAGCGCTACGAGAAGTATCCACAGTTGCATGGTGGCGGCAGCCAAAATGACCAAACCCGCACCCGAAATCGCAAATGCCGCACCTGTTGCGAGTGCCTTGCGACGACCGAGCGAGTAGGCGATGCGACTTAACGGAATTGCCCACGCCGCGGCACCCAGCGTTGAAAAGGTAGCCGCCGCCCCGCTCCAAGCCGCTGTTCCAGAGATGTGTTCAGCTAGCAGTGCGCCGATCGAGAGCGTTGAGCCTAGGCCGAATCCAGAAAGCACCTGACCCGCGGTCAGTACCCGCACGGTTCTGCGCTGCAGAAACTCTAGACCTTCATGGCTCACCGCCCCAGCCTAACCTCTGACGGGTAAACTTGAGGTTCATCCGTTTTTTACTTAGGTGGGTAATGTCTACACCGCTAACGCTGGCCGAAAAGGTCTGGAATGACCACTTGGTGGTCAAGGGCGAGAATGGTTCGCCAGACCTGCTCTACATCGACCTTCACCTCGTTCACGAGGT
>CAIZQQ010000089.1 GCA_903935175.1 uncultured Micrococcales bacterium | reverse complement strand
AGCGGCCAATCTTGCGCAGCATGCGGGCATAGTCGGTCTTGATGTGAGCCACGAAGCGGTATTGCTCGCTCTCGGCTAGTTCAAGTGCACGAGCTAGGTGGTTGGCGGCTTCGCCATAGCGCTTGAGGCGGCGGTTCATGGTGCCCACCTGGTAGATGGCGTCGATCTCGCCGGTTACGTGCATCGCCTTTGATGCACACTCAGCGGCAATGGCGAACGACTCGAGCGCTTGCTCGTAGTGGTCTTGCTGGGCGTTGATGAAACCAATCATCATGCGGGCGCTGGCCTGGCCCGAGAAGTCTTCGATTTCGGCGCGAATGTCTGAGACGGTCTCTAAAAAGACGACCGCCTTGCTTAGGTTGCCACCGTCAAAAGTCTTGCGGGCTAGGCGTTCGATGGCATCGGCGCGAACCTGCTTGTTGTCTGAAGCGATGTCTGCCTGAATCTTTTCATCAGCAAACTCGTCTTCGAAATCGTCAAAATCACTCAATATTTATCGTCTCCTTTGATGATGAAAAGTTGGGGGAAGTCAATGATGAACCCGACCTCTGACATTTTTATTTCGACACGCCAAAAGATTTTTCAGAGATCGGGTTTGGTGCTCCTGAGAGCTTGGTTGGATGCCCTTTAGAACCCTGAGATCCAGGTGTACTCCGGCTTGATGTTGTCGATCAGAGCTCGGTAGAAGTGGCTGCCGCTCTTGGTTTTGATCACTCGCTTCACGCTCTCGATGAAGTCGAGGTCTTTCTTGAAGCCAAACACCTTGTTCAGCAGCTGAACCTCGGTCGGGGTGATTTTGTAGTAGGCATCGCGGTAGCCGTCGGTTTCTTCGATGGTGTAGCCGTCTGGGTGTTCCCAGATTCCGATGTCATCTGTGCGAGTGCTGAACTCAAGCAACTTGGGATACTCATCGAAGTTCTTAGGTATCTCTGTCATGTATCACTTTCTCTTTCTCTAACCCGCCAGGGTTCTGGCGGGAGTTCTTTGGTCTACTTACCCCCACGTTTCGGAAACAGCACTCGTCTGACCGAGCTGAACATGAGCACAAGGCCGAATGTTCCAATAGTCACGAGAGCGAATAGAACAACCTTGTAAGCCTTCTCACCAGGGGAGTCATCGAACAACGCCAGCAGCTCTTCTTCTTTGGTTGGCCCCGAGAAGTCAGGCGGAATGTTCACCTTCGGCTCTTTCGGCTTGAACTCGCCGGTCTCTGGGTTCAGGATGCTCGCATCCGGCTGAATGCCTCGCCCATCGAAACTGCTCATCGCACAACTCCTTCGAAATCTTCCCTAACAATCAAAATGTAAACCCTGCCGCAGACATCTATGTATGGCGGGTTTGTGACACGGATGTCCGTTTCCCTAAGCACCCGTGAAAAAACTATATGAAATAAATGTCGCCCCAACCTTGTATAGTCATCTCAGCATCAAGAGCGGTCGCAAGACCCGGCAACCTCCCCACTGGAAAGGTGCCCAAACGATGTGGCCAGACGGCACCCGTCGATCTGGCAACCAGTGGGAGTCAGCTCCCGCGCAAATCTAGCAAGGGAGCATTTTTATGTCCGATTCACGCAAAGACCACACCATCAGCATCGCCTTCACCCACCGGCAAGAAGGGCGCAAGCGCCAACCGGCCCAAGAGAGCGTCTTCGACTCCTACGCCAACCAGCACTACCGCCTCAACCTCGGCGGCCGCCTCTTTCAGCTAGCTCCGGTCGACCAAAAGACCCAGCTGCCCGAAACCGACGAGCGCCCAGTGGCCCCAGGCTTCATCATCAGCGCGTGGAACCCGAACGGCGACCCAGCCTTCGAGAACGACAACGACGATGCCAACGACCGCCTCGAGCGCGACCTCGCCCGCTTCACCTACACTCCGCTGGTCACCTTAGCCCGCAACTCCCGCTGGATCGAGCGCTCGTTTCTGGTTCATGGCATCAACCGCGACAAGGCACTCGAGCTCGCCCGCAGGTATGGTCAGAAGGGGCTGGTGGCACTCACCGACACCACCCTCGAGGTGATTCTGGTCGATGGGCCTACCCCTGCAAACTCGCAACCCCTCAAGGTGATCGAACTGCCGGTTGCCCCATGCCCACTCATGCTCGAGTTCGAAGCCGAGAAAGAGTGCCGCCCATACGGAGGCCCATGGACCAGCTCATCAATCGAAGCCGCCGCCATCTGGAGCTTTCAGAGCAAACTGCTCATAAACGCACTCGGATGCTCGGCCTGCCAGCAACCCGACCAGCCATACCGCCAGCGAACCGGAGCCATCGCCATCAACCGTGCAGCCGTGCCAAGTCGCTTCGGTGGTTGGCAGTGGATGTCGCGTAAGGAGGCCTAATGTTTGACGAGAAGCTTTACAGCAACACGGTCGTCAATTCCGAGGCGAGCATTCGCCGGGCAGAAACCGCCATCAACTCCGCTAACTCAAACGTCGTGAAGTGGGGTCACAGCGTGGTGCGGGCGTTCTGCAGGCAGATGGCTCGCGGGTGTCAGCGCTCTAAGATGAATTCGTCGTAGGCGCCCAGGTCTGCAAATTCCACTTTGTATCGCCTTGGCGACTCTTCAAGCAGCTGAACTTTTACGCAGTCTTTGCCAATCTCAACCAAATCTGCGTACTGATATGGTTGCCTTTTGGCCAGGCGGTCCTTGGCCCTCTCCATATTCCCGTCGATCACAGAATAAAGCCACTCCAGCAAATCTTTGTTTGGGTCAGCCATGAGAGCTTTCCCTCCCGCTTGGCATATCTTGGCGGTCACAGTCTTTCCCGTTGGGATCACAAGTTCGAATTTCTCATTCTTGGATGGGAAGAAATTTGGAGCGACTTTATGAACGGCAGCCGGAACAGGTATGTAGCTTTCGCCGAAGGTTCTGACCCTTCCTCCAGCATTCCACTGGTTAATTCCTGATTTTTCTGCAACCTGGTGACTCCGAGTTGAGTAGAGGGGCAAGATTACGTAGTTCTCATCGGGACTCGTGGCGCTTGAATTAGAGGTAATAGGAACACTAGATTTTTGTTGCTTTGAGGGACCGGAAGAATCCGCTGAGAAGAATGCCATTAATTTGGCAAAGACGTCTGTAATGATAGCGACCCGAAGAACAGGAGTTGTAACATGCAGCGATAGGTCAAAGTCTTTATAGAGAGTGTTCTTACCGGAGTGGAACATATAGCGGTTCTGTCCATCTGTGAAATGCAAAGTGGCGACTTTGGTTCCTGGCCACTTCTTTGCTGGCTTTCCATTGTTCGTAAGTGGTGTGAGTGTCCGTGTGTTGATTAGCGAATATGGCTCCTCGTGCACCACCAAACCACCAGGCACTCTTACAACGCAGTGGTAGTAGCTCAAGTTCAAATCCAAGCCACGCTCGAGGGCATCGCTGGTAACTCGGCGGTTTCTGAATTCTGCGACTTTAGTCGCAAGATTTTTCCCGATGAGCTTGGACGTAACATCTAGATATTCTGCTTTAGAAAACTCGGCGATTTTTTCGAGTGATCTATGTTTGTGCGAATTAGCAGTAAATGTCTTTACCCCTACTCCTGCTTTGCTAAGGCTGATCGTAGAGTCAAATGAACAATCCTTGCGGGACACATCTTCGGCCCCGCTCGCAATCGCGAATAGTTTCTCTGCGGTCCTGTAGTTGATCAAAGGCTTATCGGAGTCAGAAAACAAACCCGAAAGCGATGCGACCATTTTTAGGTGGCCACTGTAGCTGCCCCAGCTAGCATCTCTAAGTTTCAAAACAACCTTTCCACTGTTCGGCGCTGCTGCATCAAGGAGTCCTAAGGGTAAGTTACCCTTTCACTATGCCTGGTATAAATCTAAACGTTGTTGGACTTTTCGCTGGCGTCGGTGGTATCGAACTCGGTTTTCAAAATGCTGGTTTTACTCCTGTCGTGGCGAATGAAATTGATTCTTATGCTGCAAGCACTTATCGAGCCATGCATGGGACACCCCTGTTAGTGGCCAGTATCTCAGACATATCTAAGCCAAAACTCGAAGACGAGATGCACAAGCAGACTGGTGCTGGGATAAAACTTAGTGGCGGAATTCTGACCGGCGGTTTCCCTTGCCAACCCTTCTCAGTGGCCGGTTTCCGGAAGGGGTTCGATGATGATCGCGGAAACGTATTTTGGGACATAATTCGCTTGGCTAATGAGATCCAGCCTGACGTCATTTTTCTGGAAAATGTCAAAAATCTGGAATCGCATGATGAAAGACGCACCTTTGGCACCATCCTCTCGGTCCTGAGAGGGCAACAGGTCAGCAACGCTAATTCGGTGAAGTTGTTCAAGGAGTATTTCGTAAAATCCAAGGTCCTTAACGCCAAGGATTTTGGAATCCCCCAGAATAGAGAACGGATATTCATAGTCGCGTTCAAGGACGAAAATGCATTCGAGCGGTTCGAGTTTCCTGCTGCCGAAACTCGGAAACACGGTTTAGCATCACTTTCGAAATTTATAGACTTCGATTCCAAAGTTGACGATAAGTATTACTACAAGCCGGGTTCCGCGATTTACGACAGGCTTGTTTCAGAAGTAGTTGAACCTGGAACCATCTACCAGTGGAGGCGTCAGTATGTGCGCGCCAACAAGTCAGGCGTAAGCCCCACACTGACAGCGAATATGGGTATGGGAGGCCACAACGTGCCGATTGTGCTCTCAAAGTTCGGAATCAGAAAACTGACTCCCACCGAATGTTTTCAGTTGATGGGCTTCAAGAATCCGAATTTTGAACCAGGGATTGCAGACAGTCGTTTGTATAAGCAAGCTGGCAATGCAGTCGTCGTAGACGTAATACAAGCCGTTGCGAAGAATATTCATAAAGCACTCTCCGGCAATAATGTCGGTGGGTTGTCTTAGTATTTAGCAATCCAACACCGAGGGGGAAAAGAATGAGTGCCTGCTGGAAATTTCCATCTAACAGCAAGGGAAGCCGAGAGGGCTTTAACGCAACAGGCATAGCGATATTTGCTGGCGGTTTGGTTCAATCATTCGTCCGCGAGGTGATTCAAAACTCTCTTGATGCAAGAGTTGCGTTTGATAAACCTGTTGAGGTTGTGTTTGACATCGTTTCTCTAAACAAGAATTCCATTCCTGAACTGACGAGCCTGAAACCTCACTTAGCATTGGCGCAACGTGCTGAGAATATGGTTCAGGCGTCTACACAAGAAGGTCGGCTGTTTTACGAGCGGGCAATCAGCTCGTTGGATTCCACAGCTGCGGCACGACTATTGGCAGTGCACGACTTCAATACAACCGGCCTAACAGGGCCGACTGAGGATAACGGAGAGGATGACCAAGAGATCGGAGGGTGGCTTGGTCTGGTAAAGGGCAGCGGTATAACTAAGAAAGACTCACCAGACGCACTAGGTTCTTTCGGTCAAGGTGCGAAAGCGCCGTTCGCAATTAGCGCTCTACGCACAGTTTTTTACTTCTCTCGAACCAGTTCTCAGGGCGCCCTGTCTGATCGCTTTCAAGGTAAATCGATTCTCCAAACAATGAGACTTGGGGATCGGGATAATTCACAAGCGACTGGTTACTTTGGTGACCCTGAGGAGCTTGGCCCTATCCTCGACGGTGAGGTGCCCAAATGGGCCGAAACCGAACGAGCCAAGCATTCGCAGGAGACCGGCACGTCCATCTTCATAGCCGATCCTCACTTGCCGGATAGAGACGAAGATCTCTGGTTTGAAATATCCGTAGCAGTTATTTCCAACTACTATTTCGCGATAAGGCAGGGAAATCTTGCCGTGAATCTGGGTGACGGTACGCGTCTGGACCAAGGTTCTCTTGAGTCAGTGTTCAACTCATTGAACTTGATCAAAAAAATGGACGATAAAACATTCAGCGAGGAAGTTCGAGATGGAATGCAATCTGTCCTCACGATTCACGAGGCCAATAGCCTGGAAGCTGATCATGGCATCCGAGTTTCTGATGTCTTCGGTGAGTATTTTTGGTTTGCTCGAGTTGGCGGAGAGTTGCAATCTAGAGCCGTCGGCGTTGCAAGAAAAAGCGGAATGTTGATCACTCGATCCGCCGAAAACTTGAAGGTTTTCAGGGGCGTCAAACCGTTCGATCTGTTCATTTGCGTGACCGGGGTACAAGGTTCTGAGATTCTTCGTGATTTCGAAAACCCCGAACACAATAAATTTCAGTTCGATCGCGTCACCGACCCCAAGAAACGCAAAGATTTCGAATCCAAGTACCAGATTTTCGCCAAGGAGATTCGAAGCCTAATCGCTGAATTGGCAAGCTACGAAATCTTGGAGCGCGCGAACACGAGTGATCTGGATCATCTACTTGGTGGGTACTTAGACGAAGCCACAGGTTCGGAGATTGACGAGACATCCAGACGAGTCCGCGTGGGGAAGAGAGTGAAGCGCGCTTTTGTTCCCGGCGAGGGCGTAAGCCCTTCAGAGGGGGAGACGGAAGGTAAAGGCTTCACCGGAGGGGAAGGTGGCGAAGTCGAGCCCGGTGGATCCGCAACCTCGGATAAAACGGGCACTGGAGCCCCCGGTCCTGAGCAGCTCGCAGGAAATCGACTTGATCGGCTCAGAATAGTCCCTACAGACGAAGTTTCAGACGGTCTAGTGAAGATTAAAGTTCACATCACAGGCCCGTTCAAAGGCATCGGTAGAGTCTGGTTAAATGTGGCAGGTGAAACGGAGCGCACGAGGACACCCTTCGCCACTGCCGCCAAGAAAGACCCGCTACCGACACACGACTTGACATTTAAAAAGGGGGAACGAAAAGTGTATGAGTGGTGGATCCCAGTTGCGGCACTTGACTATGCACTTGAAGGGGTTGTTTTAGATGTCACTGAAGCCTAGGTCTTTTCCTTATCCAGTACTCTCTTACGCGAGTGATGACTACCTCGACGCATTTTTCGACTCGACTATCGAAGTGAAACTTTCAAACGAATCTGTTGGCTCAAGCGTGAGTTTCGATTTCGATGTAGAGCTGACAAGCCCTTACTTACTAAGCCAAGTAACTAAAGGGGTTGCATCCATATTTTTTGATATCGAAGCGCCCGAGGTCCTCTTTCGTCAAGCGTATGAAACAGGCTTATCGGGATCTTTGCCTTTTGATTCGGGCAAACTTCTCGGAAAAATACATGTAACTCCATATGTCCTAGCAAAGGAGACTTTGGCTGACTTTACTCCTACTGGAGTTCACCATGAGTTCTCAGGGAGTAAATTCAACCTTCGCCGCGGAGACGTAATGGCGATTGGTCCAACGCAAGAGTTCGATTTGGTGCGGGATCAAGTAGCTAACCCCGCGTTCATGGTTATCGAACTGTCCCCGGAACAACACAAGGACACTTATCAGGTATTGGTTTCTGCATCGCCAATCGTTGTCCTAGCAGGCGAAAACGTCATGAAGTACTGGAGTTTGTCCCGTGACGAGAGGGCCTACAAGCCTTCGTTGTTTCAATCCATTTATAAAGATTGCATTCTTTACGCTCTAGAAGCGCTTCAAGATGGCCAAGTTGGTGATGACATCTATTGGGCCAAGGCCTTGATGTCAAAAGTAAACCAGCTAGGTTTTACCAATCTCGACGGGCTTGACTCGCAAGTGATAAATGAAATTGCGTTGAGGCTGACTGCGCCAGATGGACTTGCCAAAACCTTGAGAATCCTGGAGGGCGCTGCTTGATGCTGAATATTCTTACTCACCAAGGGCTTATTCGACTTCGAGCGTTGGTTGCCGCTAATCCTAGGCTAGCTTTAGTCGGACTTGAGAGGCTCGCTATTGAGCACGAGGGACTCGAATT
>CAIZQQ010000088.1 GCA_903935175.1 uncultured Micrococcales bacterium | reverse complement strand
GTCATTACCTGCGGTGGTGACGATGGTGATGTCCATGCCGCGTGCGCGGTCAATGGCATCCTGGTTGATCTCGTGGAACACGGTCTGCTCGGTTAGGCCGAAGGTGTAGTTGCCGTTTCCGTCGAACTGCTTGCTGTTTAGGCCGCGGAAGTCGCGGATACGTGGCAGAGCAAGTGCTAGTAGACGGTCTAGGAACTCCCACATGCGGTCGCCACGAAGAGTGACGTGTGCGCCAATGGCCTGGCCTTCGCGAAGCTTGAACTGCGCGATTGACTTGCGAGCGAGGTTAACCTGTGGCTTCTGACCGGTGATTGCGGTTAGGTCGCGAACTGCGAAGTCGATGAGCTTGCCATCTTTCGCAGCGTCGCCAACACCCATGTTGACAACAATCTTGGTCAGGTTAGGAACCTGGTGAGGGTTGGTGAAACCAAACTCGGTGGTTAGTGCGGCGATGATCTCTGCACGGTACTGCGCCTTTAGGCGTGGCAGTGCGCGACCAGTTGCGCCCTTGGCGGCCTTGGCGGCCTTCGGTGCCTTAACTGCTGCGTCGGTCATTAGAGTTCCTTACCTGACTTCTTGGCCACGCGGGTGCGAACGGTCTTTACGACGTCCTTGCCTGCGACGGTCTTCTTGACGGTCGACAACTTGACGCCGGTACGAGTCGGCTTCTTGGTGCTTGGGTCAACTAGCTGAACGTTTGAGATGTGGATTGGGGCCTCTACGGTCTCAATACCACCGGTCTTCGAACCACGCTCGGTCTGTCCGACCTTGACGTGTCTCTTGACGAGGTTGAGTCCCTCAACGATTACACGGTTCGACTTCTTGTCGATCGAAATGACTTTTCCCTGCTTGCCACGGTCGCCGCCGCGCTCTTGCGAGCCGCCGGTGATGAGCTGAACTAGGTCGCCTTTTTTGATGGTAGCCATGAGTTATAGAACCTCCGGTGCTAGCGAAACGATCTTCATGTACTTCTTGTCACGAAGCTCACGGCCTACTGGACCAAAAATGCGGGTGCCCTGAGGCTCGCCGTCTTTCTTGATGATCACAGCGGCGTTCTCGTCGAACTTGATGTATGAACCGTCTGGACGACGGGTCTCTTTTACGGTGCGAACGATGACCGCCTTTACGACGTCACCCTTCTTTACGCTGCCACCTGGGATGGCGTCTTTGACGGTGGCGACGATAACGTCACCCAATCCTGCGTAACGACGGCCAGAGCCACCGAGCACACGGATAGTCAAAAGCTCTTTAGCGCCGGTGTTGTCTGCGACTTTGAGTCGCGACTCCTGCTGAAGCATTGCTTACTCCTTGTTTGATGAATACCCATTCCGACGGGCATCCTAGGGATTTGTTTACTTAGCCTTTTCGAGAATCTCGACTAGGCGCCAGTTCTTGGTTGCCGAAAGTGGACGAGTCTCGCTGATTAGCACGAGGTCGCCGATGCCGGCAGTGTTCAGCTCGTCGTGAGCCTTGATCTTCTTGGTGCGGCGCATGACCTTGCCGTAAAGCGGGTGCTTCACAAGGTTCTCTACCTCAACCACGATGGTCTTCTGCATCTTGTCGCTGACGACAAGTCCACGACGGGTCTTGCGGTAACCGCGTGCCTCTGCTGGTGCAGCTGCCTCTACGGTCTTCGCCTTCTTTGCTTCAGCCATGGTTATGCCTCCTCGGTGGCAGCGGCCTCAGCGGCCTCTGCCTTCTTGGCCTTAGTAGCTGGCTTGGCGGCCGGTGCAACTGCTGCTGCACGGATGCCGAGCTCACGCTCACGAATGATGGTGTAAATACGGGAGATGTCACGCTTTACAGCGCGCAGACGTCCGTGGCTCTCGAGCTGGCCGGTAGCCGACTGGAAGCGTAGGTTGAAAAGTTCTTCCTTCGCCTTCTTTAGCTCTTCGATTAGCACCGAGTCCTCGATCTTGTCGAGTTCGATTGGCATTAGATTCTTTGAACCGATCGCCATTATGCGTCACCTTCTTCGCGCTTGATGATGCGGGCCTTTAGAGGCAGCTTGTGGATGGCGCGGGTCATTGCTTCACGAGCAATGGTCTCCGAGACACCGCTGAGCTCAAAGAGCACGCGTCCTGGCTTGACGTTTGCGACCCACCACTCCGGTGAACCCTTACCCGAACCCATGCGGGTTTCGGCTGGCTTCTTGGTTAGTGGACGGTCTGGGAAAATGTTGATCCAAACTTTTCCACCACGCTTGATGTGACGGGTCATCGCGATACGAGCTGACTCGATCTGACGGTTGGTCACATAAGCAGGGGTAAGTGCCTGGATGCCGAATTCACCAAAGCTGACCTTGGTGCCACCGGTGGCAGCGCCCGAACGCTTCGGGTGGTGCTGCTTGCGGTGCTTTACGCGACGTGGAATCAGCATGGGTTAGTTCTCCGATCCTGCGGTCTCGGCTGCAGCGGCAGGTGCCTCAGCAGCGGCTGGTGCAGCGGCAACTGCTGCAGGAGCAGCGGCGCCAGCTGGGCGGCGTGGGCCACGAGGACCAGCCTTTGCGGCAGCCTGCTGGGTAGCAAGCTCGCGGTTGGTTACGTCACCCTTGTAGATCCAGACCTTTACACCGATGCGACCGAAAACGGTCTTGGCCTCGTAGAAGCCGTAGTCGATGTTGGCACGGAGGGTGTGTAGTGGAACACGGCCTTCGCGGTAGAACTCGCGACGTGACATTTCAGCGCCACCAAGACGACCAGAGGTCTGCACACGAATACCCTTGGCACCGTTGCGAATAGCACCCTGCATACCCTTGCGCATTGCGCGGCGGAAAGCCACACGTGCGTTGAGCTGCTCGGCGATACCCTGGGCGACTAGCTGTGCATCCATGTCTGGGTTCTTAACCTCAAGGATGTTCAACTGAATCTGCTTGTTGGTCAGCTTCTCGAGGTCGGTGCGAATTACTTCGGCCTGCTCGCCACGACGACCAATAACCAGACCCGGACGGGCGGTGTGGATGTCGACGCGAACGCGGTCACGAGTGCGCTCGATCTCGATGCGAGAAACACCAGCGCGGTCTAGGCGCTCGGTTAGCATTGCGCGAACCTTGATGTCTTCGGTTACGTAATCGCTGTAACGCTGACCCTTTTTGGTTGAGTCAGTGAACCAGCGCGAACGGTGGTCAGTGGTGATTCCGAGTCGGAAACCGTAAGGGTTGACTTTTTGACCCATTACTTGGTCCTCGCCTTCTGGGCGCCTGCCTTGGCGGCAAGTTCATCTGGAGTTGAAACCACAATGGTGATGTGGCTGGTGCGCTTGAGGATGCGGAATGCACGTCCCTGGGCGCGAGGCATGAAGCGCTTCAAGGTGGTGCCCTCGTCGACAAACGCGGCTGAGACGATTAGGTCGTCTTCGTCGAACATGATGTTCGCTGCGTCTGCCTTGACCTTGGCGTTAGCCATGGCCGAGTGAACCAACTTGTAGATCGGCTCGCTGGCTGCCTGAGGTGCGAACTTTAGGATCGCTAGAGCCTCGGTGGCCTGCTTGCCGCGAATCAGGTTGACAACGCGACGTGCCTTCATTGGGGTGACGCGGATGTGCTTAACTTTCGCTAGAGCTTCCATTACTTGCGACGTCCCTTCTTGTCGTCCTTCACGTGTCCACGGAAGGTGCGGGTAGGTGCGAACTCGCCCAGCTTGTGACCAACCATGGTCTCGCTGACGAATACTGGTACGTGCTTGCGACCGTCGTGAACCGCGATGGTGTGGCCCAGCATGGCTGGAACAATCATCGAGCGGCGCGACCAGGTCTTGATCACGTTCTTGGTGTTGGCCTCGTTCTGCTTCTGTACCTTTTTGAAAAGGTGGTCATCAACGAATGGACCCTTTTTTAGACTTCTTGGCATATTTTCAGGCTCCTACTAACGCTGCTTGCCGGATGGACGACGACGGACGATCATCTTGTCGCTTGGCAAGTTTGACTTGCGAGTGCGACCTTCAGCCTGGCCCCAAGGGGTTACAGGGTGACGTCCACCCGAGGTCTTACCCTCACCACCACCGTGTGGGTGGTCGACTGGGTTCATGGCTACACCACGAACGGTTGGGCGGATGCCCTTCCAACGCATGCGGCCGGCCTTACCCCAGTTGATGTTCGACTGCTCGGCGTTGCCGACTTCGCCGATAGTTGCGCGGCAGCGAGCATCCACGTTGCGGATTTCACCCGACGGTAGACGAAGCTGCGCGAAAGCGCCATCCTTGGCAACGAGACGAATCGAAGCACCAGCCGAACGACCGAGCTTTGCTCCACCGCCTGGCTTTAGTTCGATCGCGTGAATCACGGTACCGACTGGGATGTTCTTGAGAGGCAGGTTGTTGCCCGGCTTGATGTCAGCCGATGGGCCCTGCTCGATTGCGTCGCCCTGCTTTAGCTTGTTTGGCGCAATGATGTAACGCTTGGTGCCATCGATGTAGTGCAACAGAGCAATGCGAGCGGTACGGTTCGGGTCGTACTCAATGTGCGCGACGGTGGCTGGAACGCCATCTTTGTCGGCACGCTTGAAGTCGATGACACGGTACTGACGCTTGTGTCCTCCACCGATGTGACGAGTGGTGATGCGACCGGTCGAGTTGCGGCCACCAGTCTTAGGTAGCGGACGCAGCAACGACTTCTCTGGGGTCGAGCGGGTGATCTCAGCAAAGTCTGAGACCGACGAACCGCGACGACCAGGGGTCGTGGGCTTGTACTTGCGAATAGCCATTTTCTTGCTTTCTCTACTTCCGCTTAGCCGACGTTGGTGAAGATGTCGATTGAACCGGACTTAAGGGTGACGATGGCGCGCTTGGTGTCTTTGCGCTTGCCTAGGCCTACTTTGGTGCGCTTGACCTTGCCAACACGGTTGAGGGTGTTGACCGAAGCAACCTTCACTTTGAAGATTGACTCGATGGCCTGCTTGATTTCGGTCTTGTTCGAGCGTGGGTCGACCTCGAAGGTGTACTTACCTTCGTCGATCAGGCTGTAGCTCTTCTCAGAAACGATTGGCTTGATGATCACATCGTGTGGGTTTTTGTTGATGGCGCTCATCTTTATGCCTCCTGTGCGGCTTCTGCCTCGGTGGCAACGGCCTTAGCCGATGCACCCTTGGCTGGGCCAGAGATGTAAGCGTCGAGTGCCGACTTGGTGAATACCAGGTCGTCGCTCAACAGAATGTCGTAAGCGTTTAGCTGGTCAACCGGCAGAACGTGAACGCCCTGTAGGTTGCGCAGGCTCTTGTAGCTGGTCTCATCGCTGCGGTCTAGAACCACGAGGATGTTGCGACCATCGGTGAGCTTGCTGATGATGGCTGCGGCAGCCTTGGTCGAAGGTGACGTACCGATCGCGAACTCGCTGACGACGTGTAGACGTCCGTTGCGAGCGCGGTCAGATAGAGCGCCCTTGATGGCGGCCGAAATCATCTTCTTTGGGGTGCGCTGGTCGTAGTCACGTGGCTTTGGACCGTGAGTGATGTAACCACCGCGCATCTGTGGAGCACGGAGCGAACCCTGACGGGCACGACCGGTTCCCTTCTGCTTGAAAGGCTTCTTACCGGTACCAGAGACTTCGCCGTGACGCTTGGTCGACTGGGTGCCCTGGCGAGCAGCTGCAAGCTGCGCCACGACTACCTGGTGGATTAGTGGAACGTTGGTCTGGACGTCGAACAGGTCTGCAGGTAGGTCGACTGAGCCGGCCTTCTTGCCCTGGACGTCGAGAACGTCAACCTTGGTGTTTTCAGCCATTTGGTTACGCTCCCTTCACTGCGTTGCGGACGAATACGAGCTGGCCCTTAGGACCAGGCACGGCACCCTTGATTAGCAGCAGACCCTTTTCTAGGTCAACTGCGTGAAGGGTTAGGTTCAGGGTGGTTACGCGGTCGGTACCCATGCGGCCTGCCATCTTCTTACCTTTGAAGACGCGACCCGGGGTCGACGACATACCGATCGAACCAGGCTTGCGGTGGTTGCGGTGAGCACCGTGAGATGCACCGACACCGTGGAAACCGTGGCGCTTCATGTGACCGGCGAAGCCCTTACCCTTTGAGGTTCCGACTACGTCGACCTTTGCGCCAACTTCGAGAACCTCAACACCGAGCTCCTGGCCTACTGCGTAGGTGTCAGCGTCAGCGGTGCGAATTTCTGCGATGTAGCGACGTGGGTTGACGCCGGCCTTCTCAAAGTGACCAGTGACTGGCTTGGTTACTTTGCGTGGGTCGATTGCGCCGTAGGCGACCTGAATGGCGCTGTAGCCATCGGTCTCTGCGTTCTTGATCTGGGTAACTACGTTAGAGCCTGCTTCGACCACGGTTACAGGAATAAGACGGTTGTTCTCGTCCCATACCTGGGTCATGCCGAGCTTCTTGCCCAGTAGTCCCTTGACTGTCTTATTTGGGGTAGCCATCAGTGTCCTTAGAGCTTGATCTCGATGTTGACGTCGGCCGGTAGGTCGAGACGCATCAAAGAATCCACGGCCTTAGGGGTCGGGTCGATGATGTCGATAACACGCTTGTGGGTGCGCATCTCGAAGTGCTCGCGGCTGTCCTTGTACTTGTGAGGAGAGCGGATCACTGCGATCACGTTCTTCTCGGTAGGCAGAGGCACTGGGCCTACTACGGTTGCGCCTGCGCGGGTGACCGTGTCTACGATCTTGCGCGCCGACGAGTCGATGACCTCGTGGTCGTACGACTTAAGTCGAATGCGGATCTTCTGTGCCGCCATGCTGACTCACTCTCATTCACGCCTCTGGCAATTGCCTCGGGCACGTTTAGTAGCACTACTTCTGTTGCACCACTGTTTATCTGTCAAATCCCATTTCTGGGGGTACTGCTCGACCGACCCACGCGCTCGGGCGTGTCGCATGTTTTCACACGCAAAACACCCGTAACGAAATGTCGGACAAATTTTTGCTCTAGCTCCGGCCGGACCAGCAAGGCTGTTCACTGCGCCAGGAGTGGTTCGCGCCAGAATGCGCGAGTAACTCAAGAACTTGAATAGTTTACGGGGGTTGCAAGAGTAAAAGCAAATTGTTTTTAGACTTTGCATCATGATCGAACAAGTTGTGCCGGTGGTGCCGGTTTCAAAAATCGCCGTGGCCGAGGCTGCCCTGTCAAAAGTCGGTTTCACGCTCGCTTGGCAGCACAACCCGGGCCAAGAACTGATGTATGCCGAGTTCACCCACCCCGATGGCATCGCGATTCATGCGAGCGAGTCTCGCGGCGATGGCATCGGCCCGGTTGTGGTGTATTTCAGGGTTTCAAACGTGGATGCACTAGCGCAGCAAGCGGGCGAAACCGCAGCCGACCAAACCTGGCACATGCGAGAGTTTTGGCTTCGC
>CAIZQQ010000087.1 GCA_903935175.1 uncultured Micrococcales bacterium | reverse complement strand
CGCCGTCAGCTGCAACTGGTTCACCGTGCAAGCGCCGACCACTTTGTCTGGTGCCTTTAGAAGGTTGATTGACCCGCCCTTCGGAAGGTCTCCCTTGTATTCGAGTGTGTCGGTTAGCGGGGTTTCGGCCTCTTGAACCCTAAGCAAAGGTATTTGCAGGGTCGCGCTCGCCGCCGTGAATTCCCCGTCGGTTGGCACCTCAACCTTGAGTGTGCAAGTGCCCTCGCCACTGGTGGCCAAAATCTTTGTGCCCGAATAAGAACAAGGCCCAGTTACCGAAACAGTAGGAGTTGCGGTAGATAGTGATGTGAAATTCACTTCTGCTTCAGTGTTGTAGGTGATGCCGTCAATAGGGCTGATCTCTACTTTTCCCTGTCTTGCGGTGTAGTCAAAAACGTCAACGTCAACGCTGGCCGCCCAGCCTGCCGATGCCGAAGAACGAGCCATGACGCGACAGTAGCCGAGCTTGTTGATTCGCACTAGTCCAGTAGAGAAGTTGACCGAGCAGTTGGATTCTCCGCCAACCACCTTAAAAACGATTGAACCAGTGCCACCCCGTCTGGTTACCGTTGCGGTCGCCGTGTCACCTACGCCGAATCCGGTGAAGTTGTAAGTCACCTCAAGATTGGTTGCTTGATCAGTACCGATTTCGCTGTCGAGGTACCAAATGCGCGACCCGAAGAAATCTTTCGATGCATTTGCCGTTCCCCAGGCCTGGTCAGAGTTTCCGCCCGTCCAGGGGTCGTTGCGAATCTGCGTTTGAATACCATTGAAGATGTCATCGATTGTTGCCGGCAGTAGCAGTTCTTGTGCCTTCAAGTGCACCGAACGAAGCGCACCCTTGTAAAGCTGTTGGCATGGTGAATACTGGATGCACTTAATGAACATCACGCCCACGCTGTTTGTCTCTAGGAACGGAAGGTGACCCAGAAGGGTTTGGTCGCTACCCCAAGGGTGCAGACTGAAAACACCTTGCTCGGTGGTGTGCAGGTAGTAGTTGTTCTTGATGGTCCACGAATAGCCGTCCCAGTGAGCGGCGTAGCGTTCTACCGCCCATTCGTTGATGAACTGTTCAACATCGACCAACTTTGACCAGGCGTTGTACCACTGAGCGCCATCCATGTTGTCGTTAGCATTGGCCAGCGCGGCGAGATCGGTGCGGTCGAGCGAGTCACCCTCGTCGGCTTCAATTTGCTCGTACTGGCTACCGATCACATCTTGAAAGTAGGCACCTTCGTAGAGGTTTTTGGTCGAGGGCATCCAACGGTTGAGCATGACGTCGTCATAGGTTTCGATGTTGGCGTGAAGGCCATAGTTGATGCCGTTCACGAATACGTTCACATAACCAACTCGAGGTGCTGCCACGCCCATGGCTCGGTAGAGGCGATAAACGGTTGCCTCGTGCAACATGCTTGCGTCTTGAACCATGTTGTTCAGGGTCATCTTTTTGAGGCCGAAGAAGTTTTCACCTTTTACAAAGTTGGTCTTGATCTTGAAAGCCGCTTTTTCGTCAAGGTTTCTGAACGAACCCCAACCGCCTTTGAGGCGAAGCCCAACTGCGTTGTTTTGGGTGACAATAACGCCTGTGTCGGTGGTGAACTTCATGCTGCCGGGCTGATATTCGGCCTTGCTGTTGTAAGAACTCGCGTTCAGAATGTTGAAGCTGTTCTGTGAAATCTGAATGTCAATGCGGTGCACTCGAAGTGGATCGAACAGCCAAGCGGCCGGGTCGGTGCCTTCAACGTATTTCGACTGGTTGTTATCTGGCTTTACCTCGTCGATTTCTGCCGCCGAAGCACTTGGAGTAACCACCATTGATGTCGCGAGCAGCGCTAGCGTTGCAATCAGCGCGGCGATTGCCCGTGAGAAGCGAGTGCTCGATTTCGACATGCCTCTAGCCTAAGTTCTAGCAACGACTATTTGTACCCCTCTTATGCACAGCCAGCCTGAGAGTTTCTTGGTAAATTTGCTTCATCTCGAGTGTGCGTTCGAGCCCGCCACTCGCTTGGCTGCCAGGTGAGCATCCACTATTTCAAAGGGCCTAAGCATG
>CAIZQQ010000086.1 GCA_903935175.1 uncultured Micrococcales bacterium | reverse complement strand
CTGAAGAAATGGGCTCGGTTGACGAAGCCGTTTACCAATCGGCCATGCGCAAATATGCCAACGCCGAAGAACGCTTCAATGCGGCCGGTGGTTATGCCGCCGAGGCCGAAGCCGAAGCCATCGCTAGCAACCTCGGTCTCAAAGAGCACATTCTCAATCAACCGCTGAAAACGCTCAGTGGTGGACAGCGCCGACGCATCGAGCTGGCGCGCATCCTCTTTTCTGACGCCCAGTCGATGATCTTGGATGAGCCGACCAACCACCTTGACGCCGACTCGGTGATATGGCTGCGGGACTTTCTGAAGTCATACCAAGGTGGCTTGATTGTGATCAGTCACGATGTTGAACTCATCGGTGAAACCGTGAACCGAATTTTCTACCTCGACGCCATGCGCACGGTGATCGATGTTTACAACATGGGCTGGAAGCAATACCTGAAGCAGCGTGAGGCTGACGAAGAGCGTCGCAAGCGTGAACGCACCAATGCCGAGAAAAAAGCATCGCAACTGCAACTACAGGCGGCCAAGTTTGGAGCGAAGGCCACAAAGGCTGTCGCCGCCCAGCAAATGCTTCGTCGCGCCGAGCGCTTGCTTTCAAACCTCGACGAGGTTCGTGAGCAAGATCGAGTCGCCAAGATCCGTTTTCCTGATCCTGCGCCATGTGGCAAGACTCCACTCATGGCTTCAAACCTTTCGAAATCTTACGGTTCGCTCGAGATTTTCACGGCGGTTGACCTTGCCATCGACAAGGGTTCTAAGGTTGTCGTGCTCGGTCTCAACGGAGCTGGCAAAACGACACTTCTGAGAATGCTTGCCGGCCTGGACCAACCGGATACAGGCGCAGTTGAGCCTGGTCACGGGCTAAAAGTCGGTTATTACGCGCAAGAGCATGAAACCTTGGATGTCTCTAAGTCGGTTCTTGAAAACATGCAACGTGCCGCACCTCAACTTGCCGACGTGGATGCTCGCAAAGTGCTCGGCTCGTTTCTCTTCAGCGGAGATGATGTCAACAAACCTGCCGGGGTTTTGAGCGGTGGAGAGAAGACGCGACTGGCCCTTGCCTCACTTGTCGTTTCATCGGCGAACGTGCTACTGCTTGACGAACCAACCAACAACCTTGATCCAGCCAGCCGCGAGGAGATTCTTCGTGCTCTGGCCACCTTCACCGGCGCCGTTGTTCTTGTTTCGCACGATGAGGGTGCTGTGTCGGCTCTTAACCCAGAGCGAGTGTTGATTCTGCCAGACGGCGTTGAAGACATTTGGAACGACGGCTACCTAGACCTGATCACGCTTTCGTAGCGCTGGTTCAGGCCACCGAGTCTTCGAGTTCTTGGTCCGACTCCGCACGCGTTTTCTTGCGCACCTTCGGAACGTAAGTCGGGTCGTTCTTCGAACGGAAGAAATCATATTCCTTGCGAACGGTGAAGACCAGCGCGACAAACGCGAGAGCACCGAAAATGAGCCACTGAATCGCATACGAGAGGTGATTGCCCTCATCGGTGGTTGGTTTCAACAACTTGACGGCCTGTTCGGCCGGCTCCTGCTCAGAAGCTAGCCTTAGGTACCACTGCTGATTGATCTCTAACCCGGTTTCGGAAGCAATTTCAGCTAGGTTCATCGAAGCTACTTGACCTTCAGGAGCTCCACGGTCTAGTTGGCGGTCTCCGGGAACAAGCCGCGCGACAATTTCTTGAGTCTTTTCACTTGGCAGCGGCAAAACATCGGGGGAGTCCTGAAGGTTGCCGGTCGGTAACCAACCGCGGCTAACGGCGAATATCTGGCCATCAGCGGTGCGAAACGGCACGACCGTTTCAAAGCCTGGCTGGCCGCTTCTAGGCCTGTTTCGCACCAGCACCTGAGATTCGTTGAGGTATTCGCCGACGACACGTACCGGCGTCCATTTGGCTTCTTTTGAGGTCAAGTCAACAGAGCCGATCACCACAGCTGGCTTGTCGAAGTTTTGTTGCACGAGTTCGATCTCGGCCACTCGCGAAGCACGGCGTTCAAACTGCCATTCGCTCAGAAAGACGCACGAGGCTGCAAAAACGACGACCAGCACCAGCCAGACCAGCCAGCGCTTCCAAGATTCAGCAAGATAAGTCATCAGTCTCTAACGCGCAAAAAGAAACCTCTAGCGCTCAAATAGTCAACCAGAAACTCCTGGTGCTCCGCGCACGCGGCCCAAACTTTTACGCGGCCGTCGGTGTGAATATTCGGATTGGCCCACTCGATGAACACGGATGCTTCGGCGGAGCATCCGCGCCTTGAACACTGTTGCTCGCTCATGAAGTTGTTGGTCGCTAGTTCTTGCCGGCTTCGCGAAAGGCGTCAGCGCCGATGGCGAGAGTCGGAGCCTCGATGACGGCTTGGCCTTTAGGTGTGTTGCCGCTCGAATTGGCATTGGCGAGGATGACGGCGAAGTATGGCAAGAAAATGGCCCCGGCGAAACAAACCCACATGAACCAGCCTTGAACGAACATTCCGACAATGAGGCAGATCACGCGAACCGTCATGGCAATCGAGTAGCGAATCATTCTGCGCTTGCGGTCAGCCTCAGGCGACTCACCTAATGTGGTCACGCTTTGAGCTTTCGCCATGGATGTTCTCTCGAGAGGTTACCGCTTGAAAAAAGCCTCAGGGTTTAGACTTCAATGAGTTCAAACCCCAACGCTGTGGCACTATTCCCACTAGAGAAGGCTAAGAAATGACCACTCCAAGAACTGTACTGATTACCGGCGGAAACCGCGGAATTGGGCGCGCTATAGCCGAGGAATTTGTCGCAGCCGGGCACCGCGTAGCAGTCACCGTGCGCAGTGGGGAAGGTCCTGCGGGCACACTCAGCGTGGTTGCCGACGTGACGAACGCCGAATCGCTAGACGCTGCCTTCGCCGAGATCGAAGAAAAGCTGGGGCCTGTAGAGGTTCTAGTGGCCAATGCGGGCATTACTAGAGACACGCTTCTGATGCGAATGACTGATGAAGAGTTCGAAGAGGTTGTCGACACCAATCTGACGGGTTCATTCCGAGTGCTTCGACGTGCCACCAAAGGAATGATTAAGGCCAAATTTGGCCGGGTAATTTTCATCGGCAGCGTTGTTGCGCTTCTCGGTAGCGCTGGCCAAGTCAACTACTCAGCTGCCAAGTCAGGTCTAGTTGGAATGGCTCGTTCACTGACTCGTGAACTTGCTGGTCGTGGTATCACGGCAAATGTCGTTGCGCCCGGATTCATCGACACCGACATGACATCGGTTTTGCCAGAAGAAACCATCGCTCAATACAAAAAGAACATTCCAGCTGGGCGATTCGCTTCTCCAGAAGAAGTGGCAAAAGTCGTGGCCTGGCTTGCGTCTGACGATGCAGCTTACATTTCTGGAGCAGTCATTCCAGTAGATGGCGGCTTAGGCATGGGTCACTAATAGCGACCTTTCGCCGATAACTCTGGCAAACTTGATACAACACGACTAAAAGGAACAACATGGGCATTCTAGAGGGCAAAAAACTTCTAATCACTGGCGTACTAACCGAAGCGTCTATCGCATTCACGGTGGCAAAACTTGCACAGGAGCAAGGTGCCGAAATCGTCCTTTCATCTTTTGGTCGCATGCTGCCAATCACAACCAAAATCGCAGAGCGACTTCCAAAGCCAGCAGCGGTTATTGAGCTTGACGCAACTAACGCCGACGACCTTGCAGCGCTTGAATCTCGAATCAAGGAGCACTTTCCTCACCTTGACGGCATCGTTCACGCAATCGCTTTTGCTCCACAAACCGCTCTAGGTGGCAACTTCTTGTCGACCGAGTGGGAAGACGTTTCGACCGCAGTGCAGGTCTCGGCCTATTCACTAAAGTCGATCACCATGGCATCCAAGCCAATGCTGGCTAAGGGTGCATCGGTGGTTGGTCTAACCTTCGACGCATCGGTCTCTTGGCCGGTTTACGACTGGATGGGCGTTGCAAAGGCTGCCTTCGAGTCGACCTCTCGCTACCTAGCCCGTTACCTGGGCCCTGAAGACATTCGAGTGAACCTAATCTCGGCGGGCCCTCTCCGCACCACTGCCGCCAAGGGAATCCCTGGCTTCTCAACCATGGAGGATACCTGGGTCGAGCGGTCACCACTCGAGTGGGTTCTCAGCGACACCGAGCCTGCCGCGCGCGGAATCATCGCACTGCTCAGCGACTGGTTCCCAAAAACCACCGGTGAGATCGTACACGTTGACGGTGGATTGCACTCAACCGGCGCATAGATTCGCAACAGAAAGAGGCTTCCGATTGTTCGGAGGCCTCTTTTTTATCTAAAGAGTGGAATGAGCTCGGACAAGTCGGCCAACTCGACCACAAGCTTGGCCTGGTCACGCACTATTGGCTTCGCATTGAATGCAACCCCGAGCGCCGCCGTGCTCATCATCTGAAGATCGTTTGCTCCATCGCCAACGGCGATCGTGTTTGACGGTGCAATACCCGACACCGCGGCCCACCGCACTAAAGCCGCGGCCTTAGCGGCTTTATCGATGATGGGCCCGTCTACCTGCCCAGTGAGCCTGCCGTCTAGCACACCGAGTTGATTAGCAAGGTGAAAGTCGAGCCCTAATCGCTCAGCAAGCGGCTCGAGTATCTGCGAAAAACCACCCGACACAGCGCCAACGAGTCCGCCGACGGCATGAATGTGGTCGATTAGTGCAACAACGCCTGGCGTGAGGCGAATCCTCTCGAATGTGGCTCGGATGACCGACTCGGGTAACCCCGAAAGTGTGTCTACCCGTGCCTTCAGCGATTCGGCAAAATCTAGTTCTCCGCGCATTGCTGCCTCGGTGATTGCAGCTACTTCGGCTCTTTTGCCGGCTTGTTCAGCTAATAACTCAATGACTTCGTCTTGAATGAGAGTCGAGTCAACATCGAAGACGACTAAAAATCGGTTCACGGATTGACTACTACGCCTTTACCAACCACGGTCAGGCCCGATTCGGTTACGGTGAACCCTCGGTCGAGGTCACGCTGACGATCTACGCCAATCATCGCTCCGTCGTTGACCACCACTCCCTTGTCGAGAATGGCGCGGCGCACGGTCGAATTCCGACCGATTTGCACGCCGTCTAGAAGTACCGAGTCTGTTACCAGCGCGTGAGAATTGACCTTCACCCAAGGGGAAAGAACCGAACGCTCAACGATGCCGCCAGAGACAACAGTGCCGAGTGAAACGATTGAATCGGTCGTGCGACCCTGATTGCCTTCACCGTCATGAACAAACTTGGCCGGGGGCAAGTTGATTTGCTGAGTGAAAATAGGCCATTCGGTGTTGTACAGGTTGAACACTGGCATTACCGAGATGAGGTCCATGTGGGCCTCGTAGTAGGAGTCGATTGTTCCGACGTCACGCCAGTAGCTGTGGTCGCGCTCGGTCGATCCAGGAATCTGGTTGTAGGTAAAGTCATAAACCGCAGCGTCATCGCGGGCGACCATGTAGGGCACAATGTCACCACCCATGTCATGGCTAGATTCAGCTAGGTCGCCATCGACTTCAATCGCTTCAATCAACGAGGTTGCACTGAAAACGTAGTTACCCATCGAGGCCAAAACCTCGTTGGGTGAGTCGGGAAGGCCAATAGGGTCAGAGGGTTTTTCTCTAAATGCCGCAATCTTCTTTGGGTTCTTCGGGTCGACTTCGATCACACCGAATTGGTTAGCCATTGAAATTGGCTGGCGAATCGCTGCGACTGTTACGCCCTTACCCGACTCGATGTGAGCTTGAATCATTTGCTCGAAGTCCATTCGGTAGACGTGGTCTGCACCAACAACTACGACGATGTCTGGTCGCTCATCGCTCAAAAGGTTCATGCTCTGCAAGATGGCGTCTGCACTGCCGCTAAACCAGCGTTTGCCAAGTCTTTGCTGCGCAGGTACAGATGCTACGTAAGCGCCGAGCAGCGGCGACATGCGCCAAGTCTGCGAGATGTGACGGTCGAGTGAGTGAGATTTGTACTGGGTCAAAACAACGATGCGACGAAGACCAGAGTTGATGAGGTTCGAGAGAGCGAAATCAATCAAGCGGTACGACCCACCAAACGGCACTGCCGGTTTGGCGCGGTCTGCTGTTAGAGGCATGAGGCGTTTACCCTCGCCACCGGCGAGCACCATGCCAAAGATTCGCTGCTGCTTACTCATAGCCAAATGTTATTGCCTAAATGACCAGCGTGGTAACGCCTTAGTAATGTTGTGACATGCGCATTGATCTCATCAGCAAAGAATATCCGCCGGCCATCTACGGTGGGGCGGGTGTTCACGTAGCCGAATTGGTCAAGGTTTTGAGAAAAGACATCGAGGTCCAGGTGCGCTGTTTCGGAGCCGATCGCAAGGAGCAAGACACCACGGCTTATGCGCATCCAGAATCATTCGAAGGCGCTAACGCAGCGCTGCAGACCATGGTGACCGACCTCGCCATGGTCGAAGACATCGCGGGCGCTGACCTAGTTCATTCGCACACCTGGTATGCCAACTTCACCGGTCAAGTGGCGTCAAAGATGCACAAAATTCCTCACCTGATCACAGCGCACAGCCTCGAGCCGTTGCGCCCCTGGAAAGAGGAGCAACTCGGCGGTGGATACCGCATTTCTTCTTGGCTCGAGCGCAGCGCATACGAAGACGCCGCCAAGATCATCGCGGTGAGCCACGGAATGCGTGCAGACATCTTGCGCGCCTACCCGCAAATCGATCCGGCCAAGGTTGTTGTCGTACACAATGGCATTGACCTGGCTGCCTTCCAGTCAACCAAAAACGAGGATGTAGTTCGAGAGTTGGGCATCGACCCAACGCAGCGCTCCATTGTGTTTGTTGGCCGAATCACACAGCAAAAGGGTTTGCCATACCTGCTCAAGGCCGCTAAAGAATTACCAGCGGATGTTCAACTGGTGCTCTGCGCGGGTGCACCCGACACCAAAGAGATTCAAGAGCAGGTAACCGCTCTCGTTGAAGAGCTAACCAAAACTCGCAGCAACGTTATCTGGATCGAGCGGCACCTGTCTCGGTCAGAGCTAATCGCCGTTCTCTCTTCGGCAACGGTTTTCGCCTGCCCGTCGATTTACGAGCCGCTCGGCATCGTGAACCTTGAGGCCATGGCTTGCCACATTCCGGTTGTTGCTACGGCTACGGGCGGAATTCCTGAGGTTGTCGAAGACGGCAAAACGGGTATCCTGGTGCCTATCGAGCAAATGCTTGATGGCTCTGGAAAGCCGCTCGACGAAGCCAAGTTCGTGAGTGACTTCGCATTAGCTCTGGGCCAGATGCTCGAGCATCCTGACATTGCCGAATTCGGTATGCGGGGGAGAGCTCGCGTAGAGCAACATTTTTCTTGGGACCAAATCGCGAAAGACACCATCAACGTCTACCGCGATGCGATTGCCTCGTTCGCATAGGCTTTAGCGCATGAGTACCGTGATTTCACTAAAAGACGTTTCTGTTGTCCGAGGCGGCAAGGCGATTCTTGACCGAGTTGATTGGACCGTTGAATCTAATCAACGCTGGGTCATCATCGGACCAAATGGCGCTGGCAAAACCACGATGCTCCGAATTGCGGCGGCCCAGATTCATCCGAGCCTTGGTAGCGCAGAAGTTTTGGGCGAGAAACTCGGTCAGGTAAATGTCTTCGAGCTTCGCACGCGCATCGGTTTCGCGTCATCAGCTCTGGCATCTCACATTCCGAACTCTGAGAAGGTTCTAGATGCCGTGATGACGGCGTCATACGCGATAACTGGTCGATGGAACGAGAAGTATGACGACCTCGATGAGCGTCGCGCCCGGAGGGTTCTGAATGAGTGGCACCTCCAAGATTTTGCGGACCGAGCTTTCGGCACCCTTTCTGACGGCGAACGTAAGCGCACCCAGATTGCGCGAGCCGTAATGCCAGACCCAGAACTCCTGCTGCTCGATGAGCCGGTGGCATCACTTGACCTCGCAGCCCGTGAGCAAACCGTAAAAATCATTGGCGCTTACGCCAGCGCGCCAGAAGCGCCGGCCATCATCATGGTTACGCACCATCTCGAAGAGATTCCAACCGGATTCACACACGCGTTGATCATGTCTAAAGGCCGAGTATTTGCGGCCGGCCCAATCGAGGCAACGATTACCTCTGAGAAAATTAGCGAAGCCTTTGGCATGGCCATAACTGTTGATTCCGTCGACAATAGGTATCGCGCTCGGGCACACTAGTCTGGTATAGTTTTACCTTGTGCTCTTAGCACGAACAATCCCAGGCTTTACCGCCAAACAAGACTTTAGGAACTTCAATGAAGGCTGACATCCACCCAAAGTACGAGACCGTCGTATTCCGCGACCTAGCTTCGGGCGTTGCATTCTTGACTCGCTCGACCGTTAGCTCAAGCAAGACCATCGAGTGGGAAGACGGCAACTCCTACCCAGTTTTCGACGTTGAAATTTCGTCGGCTTCACACCCGTTCTACACCGGAAAGCAGCGCATCATGGATGCCGCCGGCCGCGTCGAGAAGTTCAACACCCGTTACAAGGGCTTCGGCGCATAACAACTTTCAAAGAAAAAGACCCTCGCAAGTTTGCGGGGGTCTTTTTTTGTGTCTAGGACGGGTTCAGGGCTTCTCTGGCCAGCCGATGCTTGCCTTGAAGGTTGGGTCTTTCTCGGTCATGAATCTGGCGAAACTCTCATCGAGGTCTTTACTCCAGCCAACCTGCAATGAGTGCAGTGTGGCTGCATCAATTGAGAGACGGTCTGAAAATTTTCTGGCCACCGCCTGAGCTACTCGCCCGGCCGCAACGGCATCCGCCGTTGCATTGTGCGCGTCTAACAGTTCGACGCCGTAGAACTCGGCCGTAATTTCTAGCCTGCGTTTGCCCGAGCGATAGCGATCAAGGAACTTATCGATTACCAACGGGTCGATCACGGGCATCGGGTTATTCAAAGGTTCGATGCCGTGACGCTTTGCCTCTTCACGCAAGATGGTGAAGTCGTATGGAGCGTTGTAGGCGACAACGGGGATGCCCGCTTCAAAGAAACTGCGGAGCTTGTCAACAATCTCAGCAACCACTTCGGCTGCTGGTCTACCCTCGGCTTTGGCTCTCTCGGTGGTTACACCGTGAACTGAAGCGGCCATTGGCGGAATCTCGATGCCTGGGTCGGCTAACCATTCGATTTCATCGCCGATGATTTGACCGTTTTCGTCGATGGTTGTTGCGCAGGCGGTGACTATTCGTGCCTCATGCAGTTCGAGCCCGGTTGTTTCAAGGTCAAAAACCGCAAGCTTTTTTGCCCAGTCGGGCAGGGGAGAAGCTGGCAGTTCGAAGAGAGCGTCGTTCACGAGAGAAAGACTAACCCGATGCGCAGACAATGAAGCTCAGGCAACCGAGACGATGTCGCTAGGCGAGGCCAACTTCTTGGGCAACTCTGGTGGCCGCCTTTGATTGGTTGAGAGCGAAGATGTGCAAACCGGGTGCACCAGCCGAAAGCAATTCACGCCCAAGCTGCACCGTGTAAGCCATGCCGATTTCACGCGCGGCATCCTCGTCGGTTGCGCTAATCAGTCGATCGTGCAAATCCGACGGCACGGTGGCACCGCTGAGT
The DNA here is from genome assembly GCA_903935175.1 of uncultured Micrococcales bacterium. GTDB lineage: Bacteria > Actinomycetota > Actinomycetes > Actinomycetales > Microbacteriaceae > Rhodoluna. The sequence goes on along the minus strand of CAIZQQ010000086.1, from coordinate 16,242 downwards.
TGTGCCATTCGCAAAACGTTCTTGGCGTTGGCAATCGGCATGAGCCCGGGCAAGATCGGCATCGTAACGCCGGCTGCGCGGGCAGCATCCACGAGCTCCACGTAGTGTGAAGCGGCAAAAAACAACTGAGTTACGGCGAACTTAGCGCCGGCATCCTGTTTGATTTTCAGCACTCGAACATCGGCGGCGATGTCAACCGACTCCGGGTGCTTTTCGGGAAAGGCCGCTACTCCAACCGGCAACGACGATGACTCTTGGGCTAGGGATACCAGTTCGACCGCTCGCTTGAGCTCTCCTTGGTTCAATGCATCCGGCTGGTCGGCCGGGTTATCGCCACGAATAGCGAGGATGCCCGCCACTCCAGCTCGCTCAAACTGAGCGATAACGGTCTGTGTGCTTTGTCTCGTAGCCCCAACGCAGGTGAGGTGCCCGATGGTTGCAACGCGGCTAGAGAAGTTTTCGACTACAGCAATCGAACGTTCGCGATTTGATCCACCGGCACCATAGGTCACCGAGACGAAGTCTGGGGACAGTTTTAGCAGGTGGTCAAAAGAGTCATTCAGGGTAACGAAACCGGCGTCGTCTTTCGGCGGAAAGAATTCGAAAGATAGCGTGGGTTTGCCGCCGCTTGATCGGCGATTTAGCGCCTCTACGATTGCACTCAAGATTGCCCCTAGATGGTTGGAATAGTGGGGGCTGCGGTGCCCGTTACCCGAGAAGTTTATCGCTTTGCGGCGGGTAGAATCGGAGGTCTATGTACCCAACAAAATCGCAACTACTGATCGACGCCATCACCAATGGCGTGGTCGTTGCCGATGGCGCAATGGGAACAATGATTCAAGCCGCCGCTCCGTCGCTTGCTGACTTCGAAGGACACGAAGGCTGCAACGAGGTTTTGAACGTCACTCGACAAGACATCATCGCCGACATTCACCGCTCCTACCTGTCTGCAGGTTCTCAGGCGATTGAGACCAACACCTTTGGAGCGAACCTTGCGAACCTCGCCGAGTATGGCATCGAGAGCCGAATCGAAGAACTGGCCGAGGCTGGCGCGCGAATTGCCCGAACAGTCGCAGATGAGTTCGACACACCGGAGCAGCCACGCTGGGTACTCGGCTCAGTCGGCCCCGGCACAAAGCTGCCCACGTTACTGCACACCGAATACCGCACCCTTCGCGACGCATACCAAACGCAGACCCGTGGGCTGATTCGCGGTGGTTGCGATGCCGTCTTGATCGAAACCGCTCAAGACCTGCTTCAGGCCAAGGCCGCCATCGTCGGCGCTAAGCGTGCGATGGCGCAACTAGAAACGCAGCTTCCAATCGTCGTTTCGGTGACCATTGAAACCACCGGAACCATGCTTCTCGGTTCAGAAATCGGCGCCGCTCTAACAGCCCTTTCTGCTCTTGGTATTGATGCCATCGGCCTCAACTGCGCTACCGGCCCAACCGAGATGAGCGAACACCTTCGCTACTTGGCCAAGTTCTCAAAGCTTCCACTGGTGGTCATGCCGAACGCCGGCTTGCCGATTTTGACTTCTGACGGCGCGCACTATCCACTCACCGATGTCGAGCTGGCGTCTGCACAGCAGCAGTTCATCAAAGAATATGGCGCTGGTCTGGTTGGCGGATGCTGTGGAACGACTCCAGCGCACATCCGCGCTCTAGCCACCGCGGTGAAGGGACAAACCCCAAAGCGCCCAACCTGGGTAGATGAGCCTGGTCTCGCGAGCCTTTACCAGCACCAACCTTTTGACCAAACCATGACCTACCTGTCGATCGGTGAGCGCACCAACGCCAACGGTTCGAAAGCCTTCAGGGATGCTCTGCTCAGCCAAAACTGGGACGAATGTATCGAGATCGCAAAGTCTCAAACCCGTGAGGGCGCTCACACGCTAGATGTTTGCGTCGACTATGTTGGACGCGACGGTGCTCGTGACATGCGTGATTTTGTTTCACGCCTAGTTACCGCTACGACTTTGCCGATTGTTCTGGATTCGACGGAGCCGGGCGTGCTCGAAGCGGGCCTTGAGTGCATCGGCGGTCGAGCCATGATCAACTCGGTGAACTACGAAGACGGTGACGGGCCAACCTCGCGTTTTGCAAAGATCATGCCAATTGTCAAAGAGCACGGCGCTGCCGTCGTTGCCTTGACCATTGACGAAACCGGTCAGGCTAGAACCGCTGACACCAAGTTCGAGATCGCCAGTCGACTAATCGACGACCTAATCTCTAACTGGGGAATGAGCCTTCACGACATAGTCGTTGACACTTTGACTTTTCCGATTGCAACCGGGCAAGACGAAACTCGTCGCGACGGGCTTGAAACCATCGCGGCAATTCGCCGATTGAACGAGCGCTACCCAGGCGTGCAAACCACCTTGGGAATCTCAAACATTTCGTTTGGCCTTAGCCCGGCCGCGCGTCACGTTTTGAACTCGGTGTTCTTGCACGAATGCGTTCAGGCTGGGCTTACCTCTGCCATCGTTCACGCGGCTCGAATCATGCCGCTGGCCCAGATTCCTCAAGAGCAGCTCAAGGTCGCCCTAGACCTCATCTACGACCGCCGAGAGTACGACGCCGACGGCAATGTCACCTTCGACCCACTAACCAAGCTGCTCGACACTTTCTCGGGTGTTGACTCGACTTCGGCAAAACTCACCAGAGCGGCCGAGCTTGCTTCGATGCCTCTCGACGCGCGACTTGCCAGACGCATCATCGACGGCGAGAAAAAGGGGTTAGAAGCCGACCTCGACGAAGCTCTCGCGCAACCCTGGCCCGCTCTTGAAATCATCAATGACCACCTTCTGCCAGGCATGCAGGTTGTCGGCGAACTATTCGGCAAGGGTGAAATGCAGTTGCCTTTCGTTCTGCAGAGCGCAGAAGTTATGAAGGCGGCTGTCGCACACCTCGAACCGCACATCGAAAAGACCGCAGACTCTGGCAAGGGCAAAATTCTGCTCGCCACCGTTCGAGGCGATGTTCATGACATCGGCAAGAACTTGGTCGATATCATCCTGAGCAACAACGGGTTCGACACCGTCAACATCGGCATCAAGCAATCAATCAACGACATTCTTTCGGCTGCCGAAGAGCATCAGGTCGACGTCATCGGCATGAGCGGGCTACTGGTCAAGTCGACGCAGATCATGAAAGAAAACCTCGTAGAAATGAACCAGCGAGGGGTTGCCGAAACCTGGCCGGTCATTCTCGGTGGGGCTGCGCTGACTCGAGCTTTCGTCGAGCAAGACCTTGCAGAAATTTTTGACGGTGAGGTTCGCTATGCGAAAGACGCATTCGAGGGTTTAAGACTCATGGATGCGCTGGTGCGCCAGAAGCGTGGCGAAGCCGTCGAACTTCCGAAGTTGAAATCGCGGCTAACCCCGCGCGGCAACCTACTCGAGCGAACCGCACCCGAAGATTTGCCAAAGCGCTCGGATGTCGCCGAAGACAACGTCATTCCGACTCCACCGTTCTGGGGCACACGAGTAGTCAAGGGCATCCCGCTTCGCGACTATTCATCGTTCCTCGACGAGCGCGCGACCTTCATGGGGCAGTGGGGCCTGAAACCGGGTCGCGGCGACGACGGCGCGAGTTACGAAGAGTTGGTCGAAACCGAAGGTCGCCCACGCCTCCGCGCCTGGTTAGAACGCATTCAAACCGACAGCCTGCTAGAAGCTGCCGTCGTTTACGGATACTTTCCGGCTTGCAGCGACGGTGACGACCTAGTCATCTTGCACCACCCGCAAGAAGGCGTAGACGCTCCCGAAGCTTTCACCGAGCGCCTGCGATTCACTTTTCCACGACAGGTCCGCGACCGGCACCTTTGCCTTAGCGACTTTGTTGCCTCGAAAGAGTCGGGCAAGATCGATGTGGTGCCGTTCCAGCTGGTGACCATGGGCAACCGGGTTTCAGAAGCGGCCGCCGAGCTATACGCCCGCAACGAATACCGTGAGTACCTCGAGTTGCACGGGCTCTCGGTTCAGCTGACTGAAGCGCTTGCCGAGTTTTGGCATGCGAGAGTTCGCGAAGACCTAGGTTTTTCGGCAGAAGAGCCGGCCGAAGTTGAGGGCTTGTTCAAGCTCGACTACCGTGGCGCGCGCTACTCGTTCGGCTACCCAGCCTGCCCAGAACTAGAAGACCGCATAAAACTCGTCGAACTTCTCAAGCCAGAACTAATCGGAGTAACGCTCTCAGAAGAGTTGCAGTTGCACCCCGAGCAGTCGACCGACGCAATGGTCTTGCACCACCCCGAAGCGAAGTACTTCTCGGTTTAGCGATGACGTTCGCTCCAGAACTCGTCGCTCGGGCACAAGGCCGAAAGACGATTTCGCTGTTGCAGGGTGGGGGATCGAGCACCTTTGTCGCCCGTTACAGCGCCGCTGCGCGAAACCACAAGCGACTCCTACTCATTCACGGCATCAGAGGCACCCACCACGGCCTTGAAGCCATCGTCGGGGCCTTGCCGAACTTCGAATGCATCGTGCCCGACCTGCCCGCATTCGGGCGCTCAGAGCCGCTGGATGGAGCGCACGACCTAGCAGCGCTCCACGGTTGGCTCGGTGAACTTATCGACCAGTTCAGACCAGATGCGATTGTCGCCCACTCATACGGAACGCTTTTGGTTTCTGGTGCGCCTGCTGCCGCGGGCATCCCGCTGGTTTTGATCAACCCGGTGGTCGAACTTGGCAAAAATCGTGCGAGCAAACTTACGTCTCGGCTGACCAACGCCTTCTACCGTATTTGCACTGCACTGGGCGAAACCTGGGGGAGAAGGCTCTGTTCGGCTCGAATCTTGGTTGACGCCATGTCTTTCGGCTTGGCTAGCAAGGCAGGCGCGGATGTTCGTCGCTGGGTTTTCGCACAGCATCGCGAACACTTCAGTAGTTTTGCGAGCCTGCGCAGCCTGAGTGAGCATTCCAAGCTGGCCACTTCGCTTTCACTTGACGTTCCACGTGCGAGCAAAGCGCCTCTTCTTCTGATTGCAGCGACGAGTGACATGATTTGCGACGTCGAACAAATCAGGCGGTACGCAAATCTAGTTGAGTCGGCCTCTGTCGAAACCCTCGAAGGGTTTGGCCACCTGATTCACTATGAGGCTCCCGAATTAGCCGCGCAGGCAATCGAAAGATTCGTTGGTACGTCATGACGGTTTTCTTCGACTGCCGGTTCATTCGGCCCGGTCACATGGATGGAATCACTAGATACAGCGAGGAGCTCTTCAGCGCGCTAAGTCGAATTCGTCCGATTACCGCCCTGGTCGCGAACCAAGAGCAACTTGAGCAACTGCCTGAGGGGTCGAACTTCTTGTTGGTGAACGACCCGACGAGCATCCGAGAACTGACCCTTGCCGGCCGCCTCAACAGAGCCGGCGCGACAGTGGTGTTTTCGCCAATGCAAACCACCTCTGGACTGGGTCGCCGATACAAGCTCATCTCGACCGTGCACGACCTGATTTACTACCGCAGGCGCAAACCTCCGATTTTCTTGCCATGGCCCGTTCGAATTATTTGGCGGATGTACCACCTGAGTTTTTGGCCGCAACGCTTGCTGCTGCGCCAGAGCGATGCGCTTGTGACGGTTAGCAAGTCTTCCAAGGTCGACATCGAGCGCGCGCGACTCTGGCCGACAAGCAAGCCGCTTCGAATCGCGAGTCCCGCTATCGATACAAAAGTGTTTAGCGCTTCCCACGACGCGCCTATAGCCACTCGCGCTCCAAAGACCTTGCTTTATGCCGGAAGCTACATGCCATACAAAGGCGTCGAGACAATCGTGGAGGCTTTGAAAGAGCTGCCCGATTACGAACTGCATCTGGTTTCACCAGCGATTGACGATATCCAACGCCGGTTGCTTCGAATCGCGGGCGAGGCTGGTGCAAGGGTCAAGTTTCTCGGCGGGCTCGACGACGCCGATTACGCGCAAGTCCTGCGCCAAGCGACGGCATTCGTGTCCGCCAGCATCGATGAGGGTTTTGGGATACCGCTGATCGAAGCCATGGCTTGTGGCACCCCGGTGGTTTGCAGCGACATCCCCGTTTTTAGAGAAGTAGCCGGTGAAGCTGCCGAGTTTTTTGAACCATCCAGCGCCAGTGCACTTGCCGAATCGGTTCGTCGGCTGACTTCACAACGTTTGATCGAGCTGCGAGCAGAGGGTATAACTCGCGCGAGCAAATTTAACTGGGATGCTTCGGCTCGGGTAATTTCGAACCTGATCGACGATTTGTCGGCTAAGGCCTAAAAGAGCGTTTCTGGATTGAAGTTGAGAATTTTCCAGCTGTCACCTTCGTGCTTGAAGGTGCTGAGCGAAGCGTTTCCGAACCGCTGACCCTCAAGCGGCAACTGCTTGTCACTGGTCACGCGCACGACCTTGCGAATGAATGCTCCGTGAGAGACTGCCAAGACACGCTTGCCGGCGTACTTGGTGGCAATGCGGCCTAACAATTCTCGAACTCGAACTTCTAACTCGCTCAAGGTTTCAACACCTGGAATCTGAGCGTGGTCGGTATGCCCGGCTTTCCACTGGGCGTACTCCATACCCTCGGCTTCGCCAAACGAGCGCTCGGTAAGTAGCGGCTCAACCTCGACGGTCTCAAAGCCGTGGCGATTGGCCACGATCTGAGCGGTGTGCATCGCTCGGCTCAAGGGGGAGGCGATGATGACGTCCCAGTCGGAACCTTCAATCACTTCTGCTGCAGCATGCGCCTGAGCGATACCGGTTTCATTCAGCGGGATGTCGCTTGACCCCTGAATGCGAAAGGTGATGTTCCAGTCGGTTTGCCCGTGGCGTAACAGCCCGAGAACGGTTTCAGTCATGAAAAAGCACCTCCAGTGCATCCGAGGTGTTTGCGTCGACCTTGGCGATTGCTAACTCATCGGCCTTAGTTGGGCCAATGTTGACGATGATGATCGGTTTACCCGCCTTGTGGGCCATTCGGGCAAAGCGCATGCCCGAGTTGACCGCCAGCGATGACCCGGCAACGACCAAAGCGTCGGCGGCTTCTACCCAAGCGGTAGCTTCGTTCACGCGCGCGACCGGCACCTGCTCGCCGAAGAAAACCACGTCCGGCTTGATGGTTCCTCCGCATTCTTTGCAGGTTGGCACAATGAATGAATCGGTGAAAAGAACCTCAGCATCGCCATCGGGAGTGAATTCGATGCTTTCGTCACGCACGACGGTGGGGTTGAGTTCAGCAATCCAGTCATCAACGATGGCGCGCCCAAAAACCTCGCTGCATTTCAAGCAAATCACCTTGTCTAGGCGACCGTGCAGATCTAGCACCTGCGACGAGCCAGCGGCCTGATGAAGACCATCCACATTCTGGGTGATTAAACCGACTAACCGACCTAGTTGCTCGGCTTTGGCCAGAGCGAAGTGTCCTTGGTTCGGTTTGGCTAGGGCGATGCGGCTAAAACCGACAAATGAGCGCGACCAGTAACGTTGCTGAGCCTCGATGCCGCTCATGAATGAATCAAAGGTCATTGGGTGGCGAGCCACTTTTCCGGCGCCGCGATAGTCGGGAATGCCCGAATCTGTGCTCAAGCCCGCACCGGTTAGAAGAACAGCCTTGCCACCCGCCAATATCTCCTTGGCCGCGGCGAGCGCGTACAGTGCAGCACTGCTGAGACGCTCTTCCGGCTTATTCACTAGTCAAGTGTAACTTTGGAGAGTGATTAAGTATCTTGGCTCGAAGCGCACGCTGGTGCCTCTACTCAATCGCATCATTGCGCAGTCGGGTGCCACCACAGCAAGTGACCTTTTCACAGGCACAACGCGTGTTGCCAGAGGCTTCAAGCAGGCGGGAGCATTTGTCACCGCTGTTGATACGGCGTCGTACGCTCACGTGTTCGCAAAAACCTTCATCGAGCTCGATGCCAGCACCCTGCCGGTAGCAGAACTCACCGACGCTATCGCGCGCCTAAACGTTCTGCCCGGCAAGCACGGATACTTCACCGAAACCTACTGCGTGACATCCCGCTATTTTCAACCTGCCAACGGCGAGCGCGTTGACGCCATTCGCGACCTTATCGAGTCTGACTACCGAGACACTTGGCTTTATGAGCCGCTGATTGCATCGTTACTGCTGGCAACGGACAAGGTCGACTCAACCACGGGCATGCAGATGGCCTATCTGAAGACTTGGTCTAAACGTTCTCACAACGAGCTCAAGCTTTTGGTGCCCGATTTGCTCAACGGCACTGGCTTAGCCCTTCAGGCCGACGCCTTGGAGGCGGTAAAGCAACTACCCGAGGTCAACCTCGCCTATCTAGACCCGCCCTATAACCAACACCGCTATTTCGCCAACTACCACATTTGGGAAACCCTGGTTCGCTGGGACGAACCCTCTACCTACGGCATAGCCAATAAACGCTTGGATGTTCGCACCAGAGACCACCGCAGTGCGTTCAACAGCAAACCAGCGATGCCCGTGGCACTTCGAGAACTGGTCGCAAATGTGAGAGCCGAGACTTTGGTGCTCAGCTACAACAATGAATCATGGCTGTCTCGCGAAGAACTTTTAGACATTTGTAGCGTCAATGGTCACGTCGAAATCATTGACGTTGATTTCAAGCGCTACGTGGGTTCTCAGATCGGCGTCTACAACAAGGCGGGGGAGCGAGTCGGCGAACCGGGTGCCAAGCGAAACACCGAGCACGTAGTGATCGCGGGTGAGAAGTCGATGGTTCAGAGGCTCATGCAAGCCCTACCTCAAGACTGACCGACATCCGGGCATCAAAAAACCCCCAATCTTTCGACTGGGGGTTTCTTAATAAGCTGTCTCAAGCTTCGTGTCCGAAAGGGGACTTGAACCCCTACCCTCTAACGAGGACTAGCACCTCAAGCTAGCGCGTCTGCCATTCCGCCACCCGGACTTGTGTAGTGCAACGGTTTGTAACTCTACCACGAAACATTTGACTCGACCCGTGTGGTGCTGGTCTTAGGCCATACCGAGGGGTATGTTAGGGCTATGGCACTTGATCCGAGACTGGCAATGCAACAATTCATCGCCGCGCTTGAGCGTCACCACGAGGTAGTGGCATCTAGACGTGGTGAAGACGACCCAGCCGTCGAGAATGCTTACGAGCTTCTCAAGAATGCTTTCCTCGACTACGAAGAATCTCTGGAGTCAGCTTACGGAGAATGGTTGCCTTTTGAAGAAGCCGAAGACAGCGAATAGTAAGCACTGATCGTTGGATTTTCTCTCAGCAATATTTCTTGGCCTGGTTCAAGGTTTAACCGAATTTTTACCCATCTCTTCGAGCGCACACGTACAAATTGCCTCTGAGCTACTCGGGCTCAACGCGAGCCTGACCAAGCCAGAGCTAACTGCGTTTATTGCAACAATCCAACTAGGTACAGAAGCAGCGGTTCTCATTTTCTTCTGGCGCGATATTGTGCGAATCGTCAAAGCCTGGTTCTCATCTTTCAAGCGAGCAAGTGGCACACCCATTTCGTTCGATGCAAAACTCGGCTGGCTGGTAATCATCGGAAGCATCCCGGTAGTGGTTGTGGGCCTGGTTTTCAAGGACGCTATTGAGAACGGGCTTCGTTCACTAGCCGTCATCGCTTGGACGTTGATCATTTTCGGCATCGCGCTAGGGGTAATCGACAAGTTTGCTAAGAATACAAAACCAATCACCGAACTAACCAGCGCCCACGGCATAGCCTTTGGCCTTGGCCAGGCACTTGCGGTGATTCCAGGAGTATCTCGATCTGGCGGAACCATCAGCGTCGGCTTGGCCCTCGGCTATACCCGCGAAGCTGCTGCGCGCTACTCGTTCTTACTCGCTATTCCAGCCGTAATCGCGAGTGGCCTCTTCGAGTTTGTGACCAGCTATTCAGATTTGAACCAAGACCAGATTTGGGCAATCGCGGTGGCAACTGTTGCGGCTTTCGTCTCGGGCTACCTGGTCATCGGCTACCTGCTCAAGTACCTAGCCAAAGGTTCGTTCTTGCCATTTGTTATATGGCGAATATCGGTTGGTGTCTTGCTTCTAATCGGCCTAAGTGCCGGCGTTTTGACCGCTTAGCTCTCGATTTAGAGCTTTTCTGGCTCTTCGCCGCTAGTGCCGCCGTCTGTCTCGTCTTCGCCCTGGCTGGCGAGAAAACGCTCAAACTCCATGGCCAAGACATCTCCACTCGCGGCTTCGCTATCTGAAGCATCGCGCGACTGCTCCAGCTGTTCGATGTAACTCGCCATCTCTTCGTCGTTTTCGGCCAGTTCGTCAATGTTGCGCTCCCACTGGAATGCCTCTCCAGCCAAATCTTTCTGGTCAAACGAAACCTTCACAAAGCGCTCAACCTCGGCCACTAGAGCGAGCATCGCCTTTGGTGACGGGCCATTTTGAACATAGTGGGGGATGGATGCCCAGAGCGCGATCGTTGGAATACCCAAGCGCTCAAGCTCTATGGCCAGCACCGATTGAATACCTACCGGGCCCTGATAGCCGCTGCGCTCGGCTCCCGTTTGAGCTCTCACCAATTCATTTTGTGAGTGAGCAACCACCGAAATTGGTCTGGTGTGAGGGCTGTCCGCCGGGATCGATCCGAGAAAAATGACTGCCTGAATGTCTTGATCGGTAATCAGCTCAAGAATCTCGGCGACGAATGCCTTCCATCTGCGGCTTGGCTCTGAACCAATCAAAAAGTAAAGGCGCTCCATGTTGGGGTCTGCGGCCAGATCGGGGCTCGGCGCATAGAGCTCAGCACCTGGCCAAGTTACCTGTCTCTGGCCATCTTCATCAAGGGTGATCTGTGGACGTGAGAACAAAAAGTCGTAGAAATCTTCAGGGTCAACAAGGCCGACCAATTCGGCTCCAGATGAGAGCGCCATGAAGCGAGCAGCTCCGCTCGCGGCATCCGCGCTGTCACTCCAACCGTCGAAACCAACGATCAAAGTGCGGCCGCTAAAAATGTCTAGTTCAGTCAAAATGTTCCTCGGGTTGTTCCTGCTAAAACTCTAAGCCAAGGCGGCAAAGGTAAACTCACCACTATGTTCTTTTCGAAATCTGGGCTCAAAGCCGTGTTGTTTGACATGGATGGCACAATCATCGACTCAGAGCCATATTGGCTTGAATCTGAGCAAGCTCTTGCCGCCGAGCACGCCGCAGAGTGGACCGAGCAAGATGGTCAACGAGTAATCGGACTGAGCCTCACCGAGAGTTCGAAGCTGATCAAAGAGCACATCGGCTCAGAGCTCGAAATTGACGAGATTGTTCAACGTCTAAGCAACTCGGTGAACAGTCAACTGGCCAAAGAGATACCTTGGCGGCCGGGCGCTCAAGAACTAATTCGTGAACTGCGTCGAAAGAATATCAAGACCGCTTTGGTGACAATGTCTCTGCGCAAAACCGCGCTACAGGTCGTCGAAGCAATGCCGTTCAAAGCGTTCGACGTTGTAATCGCGGGTGACGATGTTGTGCACGGAAAGCCCCATGCCGAGCCTTACCTTAAGGCGGCTGCCGCGCTTGGCTTTGCGCCTTCGGAGTGCATCGCTTTTGAAGATTCCATAACCGGCATTCTCTCGGCAGAGGCAGCCGGAACCGTAGCAATCGGCATACCCAACATGATGATCATTCCAGCCCGCCCCGACCGCAATTTGTGGCCAACCCTGGAGGGCGTCACCGTGAAGCAGCTAAAAACATTTCACGCCGAGATTTCCAATCGAAGAAAACAGGAACAAGATGACTAAGCACCTCAAACGAGGCCCTTTCATTGAAGGTGACAAGGTTCAACTAACCGGACCAAAGGGTCGCATGAACACCATCACTTTGGTCGCTGGCGCTGCCTTCGGTACCCACCGAGGTGACATGCGCCATGACGACATCATCGGCAAACCTGAAGGCTCGGTGGTCCAAAACCAATACGGGGTTGAGTATTTGGCGCTACGACCTTTGTTGACCGACTTCGTTCTATCGATGCCACGCGGCGCCGCGATTGTTTATCCCAAGGATGCTGCGCAAATCATCGTCGAAGGTGACATCTTTCCGGGTGCTCGAGTTGTCGAGGCGGGAGTTGGCTCGGGTGCACTCAGCATGTACCTCTTGCGAGCCATCGGTGACGCGGGTGCACTTTACTCCTTCGAGCGTCGCGAAGACTTCGCCGAAATCGCTCAAGCTAACGTGACCACCGAAATGGGCGTGCGACCATCCAACTGGACCGTCACCATTGGTGACCTGCAAGAACAACTTCCACTCGCCGTCGAGCCACACAGCATCGATCGCGTTGTTCTAGACATGCTGGCACCTTGGGAATGCATCGAAGAGTCGGCCGACGCACTCATCGCCGGCGGGCTCTTTATCGGCTACGTTGCCACCGTGACACAGCTTTCTCGTTTGTCTGAAGCATTGAGGCAGAGCGGCCATTTCACCGAGCCGCACGCTTGGGAAGCAATGGTCAGACCATGGCACCTTCAAGGTCTTGCGGTTAGGCCAGAACACCGCATGATCGGCCACACCGGCTTCTTGATCACGGCACGACGACTCGCTCCGGGCACAGTCTTACCCGAGTTCAAAACCAAACGTTCAAAGGGCGAGTTCACCGACGAAGACTTGTCGGTCTGGAACCCAGAGCACCTAGGTGAAAAGCGAATCAGCGAAAAGAAGATGCGCAAGAACCTGCGCAACGCCCAAGAGTCTGCGGCAGTCAGTTCGAGTCGCAATTCTGACGAAGACTTACCCAGCCACAACTACACTTAGAGAAAAGCCTTAAGGACAAAATCTTGCGTAAATCCCTAGCATTTGCAGCCTCAATCGCGCTCGCACTTTCACTCGCTGGTTGCTCCAGCATCGACTCAGAAGAGGCCATGTTTGCCACATTGAAGGCAAACTGTGGAGACGCCGTTGCCGAAACCAACGCCCAGAGCCCAGTCAAAGACGTAAAGGTCACGATTGGCGGCGAAGAGGCGAAGGTTGAGTTCGAAACTCCGCTACAGGCATCTACCGCGACTAAGTCTGACACCGCTGTTCTTGCCGCGGGCACCGGTCCGGTTGTCACCGGAAACCAGGTCGTTGAACTCGAATACATGGGCATCAACGCAGCCACCGGTGAAGTGTTCCAAGCGTCGGCCCTAGACGGCAGTGGAGCCAGCGGACAGATGCTAAAGCCAGGCGAAGACCCGCTATTTTGTGAAGCGCTCGGTGGCGTGCGTGAAGGAAGCCGCGTAGCGGTTCTTTACCCAGGAGAAATCATTCACGGCGGTGCAGGCATCGAGCAGCTCGGCCTTGGTCCAGATGACGACGTACTTTTCGTCTTCGACATTCGTAACGTCTACCTGCCATACGCAGTCGGTAACGAAAAGGGCGCTCAAACCGGTTTTCCAACCGTCATCCGCGCTCTTGATGGCGTGCCAGGCGTGACCATTCCGGTTGACTCGCCGTTCCCAAAGGCTTCAAAAGACGGTGCTGAAACCACAGCACTCGAGGTGCTAATCGAAGGCGCCGGTGAAACCGTCAAGATTGGCGACGAAGTACTGCTGCACTACGCGGGTTACACGTGGGCCGATGGCGCTAGCTTTGATTCATCTTGGGAAAAGGGCCAGCCAGCCAGCTTCGTAATCAAAGAACCTGGTCTAATCACCGGTTTCGTTCAGGCTGTTGCCGGCCAGAAGGTTGGTAGCCAGATCGTGGCGGTCATTCCACCAAATCTCGGATACGGCGCAGACGCCATGTCGACCATTCCAGGTAACTCAACTTTGGTTTTCGTGATCGACATTCTCGGCATCAAGGGCAAGTAGTCGAAGCGTCATTGGGGCTATGACAGGCGAATCATTGGGTGAGGGTGACTGGCAGAAAGAGCCGGACACTAAGCCAGAACGCCTGCTCAGCCTGACACTCGCTCTACTCAGCAACTCGGTGGGCCTCAGCAAAGAAGAGCTTTTTCGCAGCGTCAGAGGCTATTCACTAGCCATTGAAGATGGTGTCAAGGCGGATGCCCTGAACAAAATGTTCGAGCGAGACAAGCAGTCTTTGCGCGACATGGGCGTGCAGGTGGAAACCTTCATTCGCGACTCCGACATGGACGACAACACCGAAAGCCGCTACTTCATACCTGCAGACACTTTCGTGTGGCCTAAAGGCACTTCGCTTACCCCAAACCAACTGCGTTTGCTCGAGTTGGCAGCCAAGGTTTGGGCGAGAGCTTCGTTTTCGGCCGAGGCGTCGAGAGCGGTTATGCGCCTCAAAGCGCTCGGCATGGCCAGCGAGGGTTTGGAGTTGGCCGGTTTCGCTCCGAGGATTCTGACGAACGAACCGGGCATTTTGCAGCTAGAAGAAGCTGCCCGCGATCGACTCGAGGTAACTTTCGATTACCGAGCACCCGAGCGCAGCGTGGAGCGCCGAGTCGTGCATCCGTGGCAGGTTCGTCACGTTGCGGGGCAGTGGTTGCTGGTTTGCTGGGACGCCGAACGTCAAGATGTTCGAAACTTCATGCTCAAGCGAATCGTTAGTCGCATCAAGCCAACCGGTGAGCAGTTCGAAGCCATCACCCAAACCCAACTTGAAGATGCACTCGAGCGCCTGCGAGTATTCACGTTGCAAAACACTGCCGTCATTTCGGTCGTGCCAGGCTCCGAAGCGTGGGTTCACTTCGAAATGGATTCACACGCCCACGGCGGCTCGACCACCTATGAATTCAACTTCATGGATGTTCACCTGCTGGCCGAGCAGTTGCGAGTTTTTGGCGCTACCGTAACCGTTCACGCACCAACCGAGTTGCGTGACGCCATTCGCAGCGGCCTCGAGAAGGTGGCGAACGCGCATGCCTAAGCTCAAGAACGTCCTAAGCGGTGACGATCAGTTCAACTTCTTGATTGCACTGATCGGATTGATTCACCGCGAGGGTGAAATTCACATAACAGTGGCCGCCGAACGTCTTGGTTTGAGCGTTGAGGCGGTTCGCAAAGGCATGAGCACTCTGGTTGTGGCTGGGCACCGAAAGCCGAGCGGTGCCGAAGTGATTCCGTTCAACTTCGACTGGGATCTGTTCGATGAAGAGCAGGTACTTCGCTTCTCCGATTCAGACATCATTCTCGATGCGCCAAGAATATCTACCAGGCAGGCATCGGCAATTGCTGCTGGGCTTTCGTATCTCAAGAGCCTGCCCGAATTTGCTAGCGAGGCCGATGTCGACAGCCTCATCGAGCTGCTTGCCTCCACCCAACCGACAGCCAGCCCGCCCACCATTTTCTTCGAGGTGGGTACCGTTGGTGCTGACGTTGGGCTGTTGCGCCGCGCCATTCTCGCCGAGCTGCAAATTTCTTGCCAGTACACAAATCAACGCGGTGAAGAATCTCTTCGAACCCTTGAACCCTTCCGGCTAGACCCTCGGGGTGCGGTTTGGTACCTCAAGGCCTATTGCCCGGTCAGCCGACTGGTCAAGTCATTCCGACTGGATCGCATGCGGCAAATCGTGCTAGGCGAGCATCCGCGGTCTGACCCGGCTAGAAAAGCATTTGCCGAATTCGACCAAGAAGAAGATCGCCTCTACATTCCGGGTGAGTCTGACACCGACGTCATCGTCGAAGTCGACCCAGAGGCTTATGAACTCGTTTCTGAGTTCACCACCATCAGTGAACCAAATTCGAGCTCTAGCGGCGTGATTCGAGTGACCATCAAGGTTGGCCACCTACCTAATCTGGGTCACCTAATTGCCAAATACGGGGGAGCGGCTCGAGTTATCTCACCACCAATTGCCAAAGAGTTAGTTCGAAACTATGCATTGACGGCGTTGGGACACAAGAGTACCAACTTCGAACGAATCGAGGATGAGGACTGATGGGTTTCTGGTTTTGGTTTTTCATTTACTTAGCGATTGGACTAGGCGCACTGGTCATTTACGCTTTCGTCGGACTGCAACTGCTGCAAAAACTAAAAGCGTTCGAAGCACCAGCTAAAAAACTTGCCGAGCTCGCAGCCAAGTTAGAAAAAACCTCAAAGGCCGAGGTTACGGTCGAATCACCCGTTGCTGCACTTGACCAAACCGAGCAGGCTGTCACTCGTCGGCAGAACCAGATAGCGAAGGCTCGCAAGGCAAAAAAGGAAGCCAAAGAGCGTAGGCTTGTAGCAAGGCTCAAGCACTTGGATATTGATGAAAGTAGGCTGCGCAAATGAAGCTAAATGGTTGGGAATGGATCATCATTCTGGTTATTGTCTTGCTGTTCTGGGGCGCTCCAAAGCTTCCTGGTCTAGCCAAGAGCTTGGCGCAGTCGATGAAGGTGTTCAAGAAAGAGATCAAGAACCCCGAGGAT
>CAIZQQ010000085.1 GCA_903935175.1 uncultured Micrococcales bacterium | reverse complement strand
CGCCCATGCCGTCGCCGTTCGAGTCGGCGATCGAGCGTGGGTAAACCTGATAAATGATCGCCGAGCGCCACCACTGCGAACCGTAGTTCGCTGCGTGGGTCGGGGCTCCCGCTAGCTGCAAGGCGGCCTCTCGATTAGGCGAGTTTGATCCAAGCGACCTGGTCTTGCTGAAGCTCGTGCTCGGCGGTCAGGTCGTGCTGAGTTGTCACCAGCACCTCACCGGCAGGCAACTGCACCGGCGTTGAGCCAAAGTTCGCAATCACGGCGACACCCTTGTTCACAAACGCGAGCGATTCGTCGTCGGTCAACTCGGATGCCCACCTAAAGTCACCCGCACCAAGACCTAGGTCTTTGCGTACCTTGAGTAGTCGCTTGTAGAGCTCGAGGGTCGAGCCGGGCACTCCGCGTTGGACGTCACGAGCGTAAGTTTTGTAGCCGCTCGGCTGAGGTAGCCAAGATGCCCCGGTCGATGAGAAGCCGTTCGACTCGTTGGCGCCAGCCTCCCAAGGCAGTGGCACACGGCATCCGTCGCGACCAACGCGCTTGCCCTTGGTTCTGAAATAGGTCGGGTCTTGACGGTACTTGCCTTCGAGCGTGGTGTGCTCAGGCAGGCCGAGTTCTTCACCCTGGTAGATGTAGGCACCACCCGGTAGGCCGAGCATGAAAGCGGTGTTGGCGCGACCCTTGCGCAGACCGAGCGCTTCGTCTGGCTGCTCGTATTCTGGGCCGATTCCGTCACCCTGTGGCAGTTCGCCGACCATCCCGTAACGGGTCACGTGGCGAATGGTGTCGTGGTTCGAAAGCACCCAGGTCGATGGCGCACCTACAGCACCGAAGGCTTTGAACGAATCGTTGATGCTCTTGACCTGAGCCTCTTTGGTCCAGCCGGCGAACATGTAACCAAAGTTGAAGGTCTGGTTGTATTCGTCTGGTCGAACCCAGCGAGCCATGCGCTCGAGCGGGCCGCCGATCCAAGCCTCAGCTGCCATTGCGCGGTCTTTATAAGAGTCAATGATTTTGCGCCAGCGGCGGTTGATTTCGTGAACCTCTGGCTGACCCCAATAAGGGTTAGCAATTTCGAGCTCTTCGATGGTCATCTCGCCCTCTGGCTTCACGCCACCCATCTCGGTCGACATCTGCTTGGTGTCAGGCAGACCGTCGCGCTTGATCATGCCGTGGGCAACGTCGATTCTGAAACCGTCGACACCGCGGTCGAGCCAGAACTGAAGCACCTTGTCGAATTCATCGCGCACGATTGGGTTGCGCCAGTTTAGGTCTGGCTGCGAAGAGTCGAAGATGTGCAGGTACCACTGGCCCTTTTTACCGTTCGGCTCGGTGATGCGGGTCCAGGTGCTGCCACCAAAAACAGATGGCCAGTTGTTCGGCTCTTTGCGGCCGAACCAACCCTTGCCGTCTCTGAAGATATACATGTCGCGCTCGGGCGAACCCTTGCCGGCGGCAACCGCGGCCTTGAACCACTCGTGCTGGTCAGAGGTGTGGTTCGGAACCAGATCCACGATGATGCGCAAACCGAGTGAGTGGGCGCGAGCCAATAGTGCGTCGAAGTCGGCGAGCGTGCCGAACAGCGGGTCGATGTCTTTGTAATCGCTCACGTCATAACCGGCGTCTTTTTGCGGCGACTTAAAGAACGGCGAGAACCAGATCGCGTCGATGCCGAGTTCTTGCAGCGACTCGAGGCGCTGGGTTACACCTTGAAGGTCACCCATGCCGTCGCCGTTGCCGTCGGCAAATGAACGCGGATAGATCTGGTAAATAACGGCTTGACGCCACCACTCGGCAGATTCTTTGGTCACATATAGAACGTCATCATTGGTCATGCGCTCAAGCGTATAAGAACAAAACCACCACGGATGCTCAACCTGCCGTGAAAGTGAAATGAAAGCGTTTGCGTTACCAAAACGACGCTTTTTCAGGCTTCTCAGCATTTCGTAACTAGAACGTTATCCAAAATGGGCATTCTAAGTTGCTACTAGACGTTGCTAAGTTGTTTGATTGTAGTGACTTGATTACAAGTCCTTCATCGACTAGTCAACTGAAAGGTTTACAAATGAAGATTCGCAAAGCTGGAGCTGTAGCTCTTGCTGGCCTAACCGCAGCTGCCCTTCTGGGCATCAGCGTTCCAGCAACCGCTGCAACCCCTACCGTTACCATCTGGCTAGACCAGGGCACCAAAGACGCCATTGGCGGCGCCATTCTTGCCTACGATGGAAAAGACAAGACCCTAGCCATCAACGTAGTTGTTAAGGACTTCGGTACCCTACGCAAGTCAGCAATCCAGGCCATTCCTCGTGGCACCGGACCTGACATCCTTGCTGGTGCACACGACTGGACCGGTGCTCTTCTGAGCGCAGGTGTAATCGCTCCTGTATCGCTAGGTGCAAACAACAGCAAGTTCTCAGCCGCTTCCAAGTCTGGCTTCTCGGTTTACGGCAAGCTATACGGCGTTCCAGGTTGGACCGAGAACACCGCGTTGATCGTAAACAAGAAAAAGATGAGCCCAGCCTCGGTTGACACCACTGCTGAGTTCAAGGCCGCAATCTCAGCTGGCAAGGTCGGTATGCACATCGACATCGCCGGTGGCGGAACCGACCCTTACCACATGGCTGCATTCGCTAGCTCATTCGGTATCAACCAGTACGTTCGTAGCAACGGCACTTGGACCTCAACCATCGGCTTCACCAACGAAGCTTCTGGTGGCGGTTTCACCAAGTACGTGAACTGGCTAAACGGCGACGGTAAGAAGATCGTTTACGCAGGTTGGAGCAACCACGCTCACAACTTCCAGAACCCTGCCAGCCCAGTTGCTGTCATGATCTCTGGTCCTTGGGGTGCTGGCACCGTTGTCAACGACACCCACAAGGTTGGCGAAGTCACTCCTGCGAAGCTAGCTAAGAGCGACGTAGTCGTTCAGGCTATCCCTTCAATCGGTGGCAAGACTGTGGCCCAGTTCTCTGGTGTTCGCGGTTACTGGATGTCGTCAAAGGTTCCTGCAGCGAAGAAGCTAGCAGTTGGAAAGGTCTTGGCAGCTCTTGCTGGCAAGGACATCCAGCTAGCATCGTTCACCAATGAAGGAAAGTCGCCTGCAAACAGCGACGCACTTGCCAAGGTCTCTGACCCATGGGTAAAGGGCTTCGGTGTTGCTGGTAAGAACGCTCTTCCAATGGCTTCGTTCGCATTCCAAGACGGAACCTGGACGGCAATCGGTAAGGCAGAAGGCGCAATCCTTAAGGGTGGCGCTGCTCTGAACGGTAAGACTCCTATCGAGTTCTTCACCGCATCGGTTGAAGCACAGCAGACTGTAATCGACGGCTAATAGCTTTCGATCGCATTCAAAAAAATCGCGGCCCTCAGCAATGGGGGCCGCGATTTTTTTGCCACGCAAAAACGTAAACGCTTGCAAACTAACGATTAGGTTTCGAACCCAGTTACCTGCAAATCGCCAAGGGCTCCATAATCTAGACTGACCTAGAGTTTTTTACTTACAGAAGGTTTCATTTCATGGCAAAAACCAAAGAAACGCCGGTCACAGAAACGGCTCGCGCAATGAATCTGAGTGTCAGTGACGCTCGCAAGCGCCAGAGGATGGTCGACGATGGTGGCACCCCAACTCTTCGTGGAACCATAGCCAAAATCATTCTTCTTGGTATCGCTGATGCCATAGCCCTATTTGTGGCCATGATTCTTATCACGGGCAAGCGCATCGACTACGCGGCAGCAGTGGTAATCGTCACCCTCATCTTTAACTGGATCTACCTTCGCCGCGGTGGCTTGCCAGCAAAGTACCTAGCCCCTGGTGTTCTCTTTCTGATTTGTTTCTCCTTCTCTGTGGTGGTGTATTCCGGTTACATCTCGTTCACCAACTACGGAGGTCAGCACAACGGTTCGAAGCAAGATTCGATTGAATCTGTCGAGCTTGGTGCGGTGGTTACTGACACCGAAGCTCCGTGGATGGACGTCACCATCCTGAAGGATGACGCCAACAAGAACTATTTCTTGGCCACCGACTGTTCCACCAGCGGATTCGATGACCTAGGTGCTTGTCTTGATCCGATCTACTATTTCGGTGGCGAAGAGGGTACCAACGTTGAGTGGGCTGAGCTTTCGGCAGACGACGCAAACCTTGAGCTCGGAGCCGGAATGGCTGGCTATGAGGTTGCCGTTGGTTACGGCGGCTACACCGCGCTTACTTTCGATGACATCAACGCACAGAGTGCCAAACTTGCCGGCGTTCGGGTGAATATTCCTGGCGATGAGCAGAAGGCCTTTATGGCTCTTGACGATGTGCTTGCGGGTGTTCAGAGAACGTTCATCGACGCTGTTTATGACAGTGCTACAGATAGCTTTACTCGTCAGAGCGACGGAGTTGTCTTCAAGGCTGACGAAACTATTGGTTTCTTCGTGAACGAGTCCGGTGAGCGTTTGAACGACACCGGTTGGCAGGCATTCGTAGGTCTCAAGAACTACGAACTGATCTTCGGAAAAGAAGAGCTGCGTGCTCCGCTGCTAAAGATTTTCTCGTGGACAGTTATCTTCGCCGTTGCTTCGGTGGTTTCGACGTTTGTGCTCGGTCTGGCCCTTGCACTTCTCTTCAACGACGAGCGCCTGAGAGGCAAGAAGATCTACCGAGCGATCATGATTCTTCCTTACGCGTTCCCGGGCTTCCTCTCGGCATACGTCTGGAAGGGTATGTTCAACTTCGAGTACGGTTTCGTTAACTACAACATCTTGAACTTTGAGCCCGGACAAGGCATTCCTTGGCTTGCCGATGAGAACTGGGCGAAGATCGCTATCTTGCTCTGTAACCTCTGGCTGGGCTTCCCATACATGTTCTTGATCACTACCGGAGCTCTGCAGGCTATTCCAGACGAACTGGTCGAATCAGCAACCATCGACGGTGCTTCGGCTTGGCAGATTCTGCGCCAAATCAAGCTTCCACTGCTTCTGGTTTCGCTATCGCCGCTGCTGATATCGTCGTTCGCGTTCAACTTCAATAACTTCACGATTATCTATCTGCTCACAGGCGGTGGTCCATCCGGAGATCCGGCGCTGGGGGTTGACGCAGGTGGAACAGACATCCTGATCTCATTCGTTTACAAGATTGCATTCTCGAGCTCGCAGGGTGCTGACTACGGTCTAGCCAGCGCGTTCTCGGTTCTAATCTTCTTTATCGTTGGTGGTCTGTCGATGATCGGATTCCGCCGCACCAAGTTCCTAGAGGAAGCTGCTGACTAATGGTTGACACCGCAATTAACACCGCCCCAGAGCGCAAAATCGGCAAGCGCCGAATGAGTCCATTCCGTTGGGCAGCAACCATCGGGTGGAAGCACGTGGTCGGGTTGGCCGTCGTGGTCTACTCGCTGTTCCCGATTCTCTACATCATCTCGGTTGCGTTCTCAGACAGTGGTGACATCAGCTCCGGACTTTTCGGTACGTTCACCACCAAGAACTTCGAGCAACTGTTCGCCGGCGACGACCCTGACCGCCCGTTCGTTCAGTGGATCATCAACACCGTGTGGATCGCTTCGGTCTCGTCGATCGGTTCGGTGTTCCTCTCAGCCCTGGCTGCCTACTCGTTCTCGCGTCAGCGCTTCCGCGGTCGCCGCTCGGGTCTGCTCACCCTGATTCTGCTGCAGATGTTCCCATCGATTCTTGGCCTTGTTGCTATCTACGCAATCTTGTCTGAGCTCTACAAGTACATTCCGGCTCTAGGTTTGAACAGCCCTTGGGGTCTGATTCTGGTTTACCTAGGTGGATCACTCGGTGGTGGAACCTACTTGATGTACGGATTCTTCAACACCGTGCCGAAAGAGATTGACGAAGCTGCCAAGATCGACGGTGCCACGCACACGCAGATCTACTTCCAGATCATCCTTCGTCTGGTTTCTCCGATCCTCGCCGTTCAGATGCTGCTTTCGTTCATCGGTATTTCGAGCGACTTCATCTTGGCCTCGATCGTTATGAACAAGCCTGACCAGTACACCCTCGCGGTTGGTCTTGGTCTGTTCATTGACCAGCCTTACTCAAAAAACTGGGCAATGTTCTGTGCCGGCGCTGTAGTCGCCGCAACACCGATCGTGGCTCTGTTCATGGGTCTTCAGCGCTACATCGTCAGCGGTCTTACCGGTGGCGCCGTCAAGGGCTAGCCGAACACCAATGGTTAACCTGGCAGCGTTGCCGATGGGGCTTGCCCCACACCACGACGGATCGTCACTTTATGTGCCGAACCAAGCACCGAAACTTCTCGACAAAGTTAAGGTGCGGGTTCGCGTTCACCAGGCCCTCGGAAAGGTCAAAGAGGTTCGGGTGCGCTTCAGCGAAAGCGGTGAAGCGTTCCCGACCCCTCCTGCCAAGGTGATTCGTCGCGACGGCCAGTGGAGCTGGTACGAGTCGACCATCGTGATGCACAACCCAAAGATGAACTACCGGTTCATGATTGTGCTCGAGTCGGGCGAGACCGTTTGGTACAACACGCAAGGGCTGAGCCTGCGCAACCCCGCCGACATCCTAGATTTTCGAATCAACACGTTCTCGAGCGCGCCAAAATGGGGCAAGGATGCGGTCATGTACCAAATCTTCCCAGACCGTTTTGCCCGCTCATCCAAGGCTGACAAGCACAAGGCGCCAGACTGGGCCGTTCCGCAAAAGTGGGCCGACCCCGTTATGGTCGAGGGCCGCAACCGCTCGCAGCAGTTCTACGGCGGCGACCTCTGGGGAGTTATCGAGAAGCTCGACCACCTCAAGAAGCTCGGCATCAACCTCGTCTACCTAACCCCGATGTTCCCGGCGCGCTCGAATCACCGCTACGACGCATCCTCGTTCGATCAAATCGACCCGCTGGTTGGTGGCAACAAGGCTTTCGAAGAGCTAATCAAGGCTGCCCACAAGAAGGGCATGCGCGTAATCGGCGACCTCACCACGAACCACTCTGGCGACGCCCACGAATGGTTCAAGGCCTCGTTCGGCAACCCGAAAGCGCCCGAGAGCGAGTTCTATTACTTCAGCGAAAAGAACACCAAATACGACGCCTGGTTCGGTGTGAAGAGCCTGCCAAAGTTCAACTGGAAATCGTCTGAGCTTCGCAAGCGCTTCATCGCTGGCAAGCGTTCGGTGGTCGCCAAGTGGCTCAAGGCCCCATACAACATGGATGGCTGGCGCATCGACGTGGCAAACATGACTGGGCGCATCCGTGAAGAAGACATGTATCTCGACGTGGCCCAAACCGTGCGTCAAACCATGGTCGACGTGAACCCGAATACCATCATGCTCGGTGAATACACCGGCGACGCAGCCTATGAGGTTCAGGGTGACGGCTGGCAGGGTGCCATGACCTACAGCAACTTCACCAAGCCGGTATGGCGCTGGTTCTACAACACCAAGACTCAGGCTCAGCGAGCCAAGGATTACCCGAACTTCGAATACGCCGGCTTCATGATGTGGGATGGCGCTCAGACCGGCACCGGCCGCGACCTGGTTGCGTCATACAACCAGTTCATCGCCGCGTTCCCGTGGCACGTGCGCCTATGCAACATGAACCCGCTCGACACCCACGACATCCCGCGCTTCAAGACCTACACAATCGATGGTGCCCAGAAGGTTGCTGCCGCGATGCAGTTCACCTTCCCGGGCATTCCGGTGGTCTGGGCTGGCGACGAGTTCGGCCTCGACGGCTACAACGGCGAGCACGCCCGCACTCCGCTGCCTTGGAACGGCGAGCTGCCAACCGACCCGACCATGATCGACACCTATGCCGCGCTGGCCAAGCTTCGTCGAGAGAATTCGGCGCTAACCGATGGCTCGCTGCGTTGGGTTTATGCGTCTGACGAAGCCGTGGTTTATGTGCGTGAAAACGGCAAGCAATCGGTGGTTGTCGCGGTAACTCGCGGTGCCGACAAGAAGATCATTTTGAACAAGGATGCTGTGCCTGGACTCGCCCGCGCCAAGAACATTTACGGCGGCGGTCGCATCACCAAGGCCGGCGACGAGCTCGCATTGCCTGGAGACAAGCTCAGCGTGAACGTTTGGCGCATCGAAGCCTAAAGTGCTAAAGTTTTCTGGTGCCTGCGCCTAGTGCGATTTGGTTACGCCCCGATAGCTCAGTGGTAGAGCACTTCCATGGTAAGGAAGGGGTCGACAGTTCAATCCTGTCTCGGGGCTCTGCGGCTGGGTAGCTCAGGTGGTTAGAGCACACGACTCATAATCGTGGGGTCGCGGGTTCGAGTCCCGCCCTAGCTACTCGTTCGACTATGACCGGCCTTCGGGCCGGTTTTTTGCTTTTCGTCTACGCTTGTTCTCGTGGTCAATCCAAATGTTGAGGGCAAGAAATACCCCGCCACCGAGCCATATCTGGTCGGTCGCGAAAAGATCCGCGAATTCGCCCGCGCGGTAATGTCAACCAACCCGGTCAACACCGATGTGTTCGCAGCCCAGGCTGCCGGCTACACCGACATCGTTGCCCCACCAACTTTTGCAGTGGTGATTCAAGAACGCAGCCTCGCCGGAGTGCTCGCCGACCCAGAAGCTGACATCGACTTCAGTCGTGTGGTGCATGGCGACCAGCGTTTTGTTCACAACCGCCCGATCGTGGCCGGTGACGAACTGGTTAGCGAACTCAGCGTGGCCAAGGTTGCCAGCCTCGGCGCGCACTCGATGATCACTTTTGAAACGCGCATCCTCGATGCAAAAGGCGAGCATGTTTGCACCGCCATTTCAACCCTCGTAGTTAGGGGCGACTAATGACCCACATCAACATCGCAAGCCTCGAAGTCGGCCAAGAAATCGGCTCGCGCGAGTTTCACCTCACCCGTGACTCGCTTGTGCGCTATGCCGGAGCATCTGGCGACTTCAACCCGATTCACTACCGCGACGACTTTGCCCAGGCGGTCGGCCTGCCAGGCGTTCTAGCCCACGGCATGCTCACCATGGGCGTTGCCGTGCAGGTTGCCGTCGATTGGGTCGGCGATGCCGGCAAGGTTGTCGACTACGGCGTTCGCTTCACCAAGCCGGTGCTCGTTGATGCCGCCGATGGCGCGATCGTCACCGTTACGGGCAAGATCGGTGAAATTAACGCGGATACTGGTGAAGTGCGCATCGACCTAACCGCAGTTTTCACCGACACCACCGTGCTAGGCAAGGCTCAGGCCCGCGTTCGCCTCTAGGCGCGCATCCACGATCATGACCAGACCGCTGAGCGAACTCACCACGATGCAGGTTGGTGGCACTCCCGCCGAACTGCTCGAGGCGCACAGCCGTGACCAGCTGATCGAGTTTGCCACCGGCGTTTGGGCGACCGGCGAAGACTGGCTCGTGCTCGGTGGAGGCAGCAACATCGTGGCCGCTGACGACCTGAGTGAGCTGACCGTCATTCGCACGCTAAACCGCGGCATCGACCGCGATGGCACCCGGTTGAGAGTTCAAGCTGGTGAAAACTGGGACGAGTTCGTTGCTTTCACTGTCGACGCAGGGCTGACCGGCGTCGAAGCGCTCAGCGGCATTCCGGGCAGCGTCGGTGCCGCCCCCGTTCAAAACATTGGCGGTTACGGCCAAGAGGTCGCCGACACCATAACCCGAGTCGAGTTTGTCGAATACCCGAGTGGCGAAATTCGCGTGCTTGAAGCGAGCGAGCTCGGCTTCGGCTATCGCGATTCGATTTTTAAGCGCGGATGCCAGGGCGTAATCACGTGGGTCGAATTCGAGTTGAGCGAGGGTTCGCCGGCTCTTCTCGACCGCCTAACTCAGGCGATTGGTCGCGAGGTTTCTACCCCGGCCGAGATTCGCCGCGAGGTTTTGGCTACTCGCGCAGCCAAGGGCATGGTGCTCGATGCGAACGACCGCGATACGTTCTCGTGTGGCTCTTTCTTCACCAACCCGATTGTGAGCGAAGGTTTCTCGCTCGGCATTCCGAGCGAGGCTCCACGTTGGCTTCAAGAAGATGGTTCGGTCAAGCTCAGCGCTGCCTGGCTCATCGAAAACTCGGGGCTACGCAAGGGTTTCAGCCTCGGTGCGTCAAAGGCTGCCATTTCGAGCAAACACTCGCTCGCGATCACGAACCGCGGGGGAGCATCCGGTGAAGAAGTCGCCGAACTCGCACGCTTTATTCAGCACCAGGTGGCAAACCGCTGGGGAATCAACCTCGAGCCTGAGCCGAACCTAATCGGCTTCTAGCAACAAGCGCTAAACGCCAAGACTTTTAGGCAAACAACTTCTGCAGGCGCTGGATGCCCTCGAGAAGCGGCCCGTCACCGAGCGCGTAGCTCATGCGAACATAACCCGATGGCCCGAAGGCCTCGCCAGGAACCAGCGCTACCTCGGCAGTATCCAAGATGTAGTCGCAGAGTTCGAGCGAGGTGTTGATCTGCTTACCGCCCCACTCGCGGCCGAGAAGTCTCGAGACGTCTGAGTAAACATAGAACGCGCCCTCTGGCATCGGGGCGATCCAGCCAGGAATCTTGTTCAGTTCGGCAACGGCCAATTTGCGACGGCGGTCGAACGACTCGCGCATCGCCTCAACCTCTTCTTGCGGGCCGGTTAGGGCGGCAAGGGCTGCGCGCTGCGAAATGTTCGAAACGTTCGACGAGAGGTGAGACTGCAGGTTGCCTGCTGCCTTCATGGCATCGAGCGGTCCGACCATCCAGCCCAAACGCCAACCGGTCATTGCATAAGATTTGGCGACGCCGTTGACCAAAATGGTGCGGTCGATCATTTCTGGCACAACTTCGGTGACCGATACGGCCTTGATGCCGTCGTAGGTCAGGTTTTGGTAAATCTCGTCAGAAATGATCCAAAGCCCGTTGTCATAAGCCCAGCGACCGATGGCCTCGACCTCTTCGCGCGAATAAACCGCGCCGGTTGGGTTCGAAGGCGAGCAGAACAGCAGAACCTTCGAGCGGTCGGTGCGGGCGGCCTCCAGTTGGGCCACGGTCACCTTGTAGTTCTGGTCTGAACCTGCGAAAACTTCAACGCTCTTGCCGCCGGCTAGGGCAACGGCTTCTGGATAGGTTGTCCAAAATGGTGTTGGCAGCAGCACCTCGTCGCCTGGATCGAGCAGCGTTGCAAACGCCTGATAAACGGCCTGCTTGCCACCGTTGGTCACCACTACCTGGGCTGCGGTGTATTCGGTGCCTGAGTCTTGCCTGGTCTTGACCACAATCGCCTCGCGCAGCTCGGGCAGACCGATTGCGGGGGTGTAGCGGTGGTTTTTCGGGTCACGGGCGGCCAAAACGGCGGCTTCAACGATGTGGGCCGGGGTGGCAAAGTCTGGCTCACCGGCGGCATAAGAAATAACTGGGCGACCGGCGGCTTGAAGGCCCTTGGCCTTGGCGTCAACCTTCAGAGTGGCCGATTCGGCGATCGATCCGATGCGTTTTGAGATTCTGGCAAATTCAGGCATGGCTTAAGCCTACCTTCAGCGCTAAACGGTTCACTTACCGCCGCCCTCGCGGTTCGCGGTTTTGCACCGTTCGACCCACTTTCCCTTTGCATTTATGCGCAACAGTGGGCTAAACTCCTAGGAGGTAGTTGACAACTTCCGGAAGCCTAATCTGGCAAATTAATCACCTTAGATTTCAATCTAGAAGTCTGCCCTTTTCGGGGGTGATGCCACGGATGCTCCGGCGGGGCACCGCAAGAACGCGAGTTCTGGCGGCAACTGCCAAACACCGTTTAGGGCGGTGGCTCAATTGGTAGAGCAGCGGTCTCCAAAACCGCAGGTTGCAGGTTCGAGTCCTGTCCGCCCTGCAAGGTTTTAGCAAACGCAAAGGAAAGCTGATGGCAGAAGAGTTCGAAGCATCTGAGAACCTCGTCGACCAGGCGAAGGCCGACCGTGCCAAGGCACGCGGCCCGATCGGTCGTTTGGTCTTGTTCTTCAAGCAAGTTCTAGGCGAACTAAGCAAGGTCACTAAGCCGACCGTTGCCGAGCTTCGCAACTACACCGCCGTTGTGCTCGGCTTCGTCGTTGTCGTGATGGCAATCATCTCGGGTCTCGACTGGGGCTTTCTTGAGCTCGTGAAGCTTGTCTTCGTCGGCTAATCAAAAGTTTTACAACATCCAAGTTTTAAACCAACGAATAGGAACCACCAAGTGAGTGAAATCGAGCGAGACGACCTAGAGGCTGCTCTAGACGCCGTCGAAGCAGTGCACGAGGCCGAAGACGCGATTGCCGAAGAGGCTGACGAGGTCGAGGCAGCTGCCGACGAAATCACCATCGACGCCGGTGACGACGTTGTGGTTGATGTTGAAGAAGTTGCAGTCGACGAGGTTGTGGCAGAAGAAGCTGCTGCCGAAGCGGATGCACCTGCCGAAGCCGCCGCCGAAGAGGCCGCCGCACCTGCAGACGAAGACGAAGACCCTTATGCACAATTCCGCGCAGAGTTTCGCGCACTGCCTGGTAAGTGGTACGTCATTCACTCTTACGCCGGCTACGAGAAGCGCGTAAAGCAGAACGTTGAAAACCGCCGCCTAACCCAGGCCGGTGGCGACGACCTCTTCCAGATCGAAGTTCCACTAGAAGACACCGTCGAGATCAAGAACGGCCAGCGCAAGCTGGTCACCAAGGTCAAGGTTCCTGGCTACGTGCTTATTCGTATGGAGCTAAACGAAGATTCATGGGCTTTGGTTCGCCACACCCCAGCTGTCACCGGCTTCGTAGGCAACTCGGTACACCCGAGCCCGCTACGTCCATCCGAGGCATTTGAACTTCTCAAGAAGTGGCTCTACGAGCTTCCAGAAGAGGCCGCCGCCAAGGCTGCCGTCAAGGGTTCGGTTGCTGTTCGCGGCAAGTCGAAGGCTGTTCCAATCACCACCGACTACAAGGTTGGCGAAAGCATCATGATCAAGGACGGCTCGTTCGCGGGTCTTCCGGGCACCATCTCAGAGATCAAGCCAGAGAGCGGCAAGCTCACTGTTCTGGTCTCACTGTTCGAGCGCGAGACTCCTGTAGAGCTCGGCTTCGACCAGGTTGGCGCACTTAACTAGTTTTCACAGAGTTCCAAAAACAAACCAAAGGAATAACAAATGGCACCGAAGAAAAAGATCACTGGAATGATCAAGCTTCAGATCCAAGCGGGCGCTGCTAACCCAGCTCCACCGATTGGTCCTGCACTTGGTCAGCACGGTGTAAACATCATGGAGTTCTGCACCGCGTACAACAACGCGACTGCAGACCAGCGCGGAAACGTAATCCCGGTTGAAATCACCGTTTACGAAGACCGTTCGTTCACCTTCGTTCTGAAGACCCCACCAGCAGCTGAGCTAATCAAGAAGGCTGCCGGCGTCGCAAAGGGCTCGTCAACCCCACACACCGTGAAGGTTGCCAAGCTATCTCGCGAGCAGGTTCTAAAGATCGCAGAGCAGAAGATGTCTGACCTCAACGCAAACGACGTAGAGGCCGCGGCAAAGATCATCGCCGGAACCGCCCGCAGCATGGGCATCACCGTCGAGGCCTAAGACACACCCAACCAATAGTCGTGGGAGGGGCAGCGCGCCCCGTTCAACCACAACTGTGACCTAACAAAGAAAAGGAATAACAGCATGCCAAAGCGCAGCAAGGCCTACCTGGCCGCAGCAGCAAAAATCGAAGAGGGTCGTTTCTACACCCCTGCCGAAGCAGTAACCCTGGTCAAAGAGACCACCACCAGCAGCAAGTTCGACGCAACCGTTGAGGTTGCCATCAAGCTTGGTGTAGACCCTCGCAAGGCCGACCAGATGATCCGCGGAACCGTATCGCTTCCGCACGGAACTGGTAAGACCGCCCGCGTAATCGTGTTTGCTACAGGTGCCGCAGCAGACGCAGCCCGCGAGGCCGGAGCCGACGAAGTCGGTGGCGACGAGCTAATCGAGAAGGTTGCAGCCGGTTGGGTTGACTTCGACTCAGCAGTTTCGACCCCAGAGCTTATGGGTAAGGTCGGTCGTCTAGGTAAGGTGCTTGGTCCTCGTAACCTAATGCCAAACCCTAAGACCGGAACCGTTACCCCAGACGTAGCGAAGGCTGTTACCGACATCAAGGGCGGAAAGATTGAGTTCCGCGTTGACAAGCAGGCCAACCTTCATTTCATCATCGGTAAGACTTCGTTCACCAAAGAGCAGCTAGGCGACAACCTAGGTGTAGCACTTGACGAAATTCTTCGCCTCAAGCCTTCGTCTTCGAAGGGCCGCTACCTAATCAAGGCAGCCGTTGCAACCACGTTCGGTCCTGGCATCTTGCTAGACACCAACGTCACCAAGGTCGAGTTCTAAACTCACAAAACTCAATGTTGAGAGGATCGGGGCGGTAAGCCCCGGTCCTTTCTTCATCCTGCGGTAAACCCACGTTTAGTTGCAGGTGCTATAAATGGATGCGCCCGCAGGGGCGCGACCCAACAGAAGTAAACGAGGCGAAAGCCATAAAAGTAAGGCGGGATATTGTCACAACACGCGTTTGGCGCAGCAACACTGCTAGATACAAAAGATCCAATGGGATTGCGCAGTAGCGCACCTCTACTAGACGCGTGGATTCGTGACATGGAGACCGACCGGTCGCCATTTCAGATTCCCGGACACAAGGGCCGCACCGACCTCACCGGTGCCATCGTCGATGGTGACATTCCGGTTCTACCCGGCAACCACCCATATCGCATTTCTCCAAGCCTCATTCTCGAAGCCGAAGCGCTAGCCGCCGACCTTTGGGGTGCCGACCTATGCCGTTTCGGCGTGAACGGGTCGAGCGGTTCAAACCACGCAGCCGTGATGGCAGTGGCTGGTCCCGGCGACAAAGTCATCGTTTCTCGAACCCTGCACAAGTCGGTGCTCGTTGGCCTGGTCTACGCCGGCGTTGTGCCAATCTGGGTGCGCCCAGAAATCAACCCCGAGACGGGATTGCCTGAGTATCTGCCGAGTTCGCGTTTGGCCGAGACTTTGGCGCAGCATCCAGATGCCAAAGCCGTGTTCATCGGTGAGCCAAGTTATGTGGGCACCATGTCGAACATTCCGCGCCTGGCGCAGGTCGCGCACGAGCACGGCATTCCGCTGGTGGTCGACGCCGCTTGGGCCGCGCACTTCGGTTTTCACCCGGCGCTGCCGAACCACCCGCTGGCCGAGGGTGCCGACATCGTCGTGACCTCTGCCCACAAGACCCTGCCGAGCTATTCGCAGGCTTCGTTCGTGCTGGTTCGCGGGGAATACGTTGACCTTTCGCGCTTCAACAAGGTGTTTGACTCGACTCAGACCACCTCGATGTCTGGCCGCATTCTGGCCTCGATTGATGCGGCGCGTGCGTTACTTGCCCGCCACGGCGAAGAGCTCATCGACCCGATCATCGCCGCCACCGGTCGCGGTCGCGCTCGTTTGCGCGAGGCCGGCATCGGCGTCATCGACGGTCAATACATCGACCCGCTCAAGCTGGTGATTCTGCTCTCGACCGTTGGTGCCGACGGCAACCTGGTTGAGGCCGAGCTGCTGGCCGCCAACATCGACCTCGAGATGGCTAACCGTGACGTGATCATTCCGATGATTACCTTTGCCGACACCCCAGACCGCATCGACGACCTGATCGACCGAATCATCAAAATAGTGGATGCTCACCGCGGCGAACTTCGCCCCATCAAGACTGCCGCCGCGTTCTCGATCGCGCCCGAGGTTGTGGTGACTCCGCGTGAGGCGTTCTTCAGCGACTACGAGGTTGTGCCGGCTGCCGAGGCGGTTGGTCGAGTATCGGTTGAGATGATCTGCCCTTACCCACCAGGTGTTCCGGTGCTTTCACCGGGGGAGCGCATCACCGAAGAGGCTCTGAACGCATTGTTCGAGGCCCGCGATGCTGGCACTCGCATCGCTTACGTTGCCGACCGCACGCTTGCCACGTTGAAGGTTATGCCGCTTTAGTTGTAGACGTTGCCACGAAAATCGATCAGCGTCACGTCAAGTTCGTGGCTCTCGGGGTGCAGGTTGAAAACTATCCTGACGTTTCCATGCACTTTGACGCGATACAGCCCGGAAAGATTTCCGCTAAGCGGCTTTGCCAGCTTTGCGGGATCGCTTGCCTGAATTAGAGTCTCCAGTTTTGCCTCTACCGCTGCTCTCAAATTCTTTGGCATTCGTGCCAGACCCTTTGTTGCCGGTTTGCTCAAGTTCAAGTGCCAAGTCACGTGCGTCGAGTTCTTTCATTACTGTGTCAAAGTCAAACCACTCTTCTCTTCCTTCAAAGGCAAGGCGTGCGCGGTAAGCAAGAACAGCCTCTTGCGCCCAAAGTTCGTCTTCGAGATCGTCGATTGCATCAACCAGTAGCTTCTTGATGAAGTACGTCTTGGTGCGGCCCGTCTTTTGGGCAAGCGCGGTGATGCGGTTGTTGAGCTCGTCATCGATTCGCAGGGTTAACATGGCCATAATCTTCTCCTGTATTACATGTAATACACACAGGGTAAAGCGAATCTGTGCATAAGGCAAGATTCGTTTTAGTCGAGTGCGCCGAACGGGCTAGCCGACTTTAGTCTTCGGCAACCATGGAGGCGCAGCGTTGTGCGTCTTCGATGCGATCATCCAGCAGGTAATTTGCCATCGCTTTATTGGCCAGGTTCTTGGCTTTCACCTTGTTACCTTCGGCCATCAGCATTACCGCGCGGGCTTCTTGCGACTGAGCCTTGAAGTGCTTGGTCAGCTGCTCGCTCGGTGCCGACTTGATGGCGTTCACGTAGCGGTTCGCCACCTCAACGTCACCCAGGCGGGCGTAGTGCAGGGCGATTTCACCGGCGGCCATCCAGAACTCGATGCGACCCATGTTGAGCGGGTTGCTCGCAACCTTTTCATACTCGGCGATCATCTCGGCTGGGCGACCCTGAATGCCAAAACAGATGGCGAGCAGGGTAGTGGCCTCGAGCAAGATCGACTCGAAGTCGTGTTCGTCGGCAAGTGTTGCCGCTTCGGCAAGCACCTGCTGTGCATCCATGGGGTCGCCAACAACCAGCAGGTTGTGCCCCTGCATGCGCAGGGCGTCGGCTACCTCTTGGTGAAGTTTGTAGGTTTTCATCACCGGAATCAGCTTGCCGAGCAGCTCGGCCGCCTCACCGCGACGGTCGAGACCTACCAGTGCGCGAGCAAACTCAAGATCGGTGCGAACCTTGTGCTTCTGGCGCTTGCGAAAGCTCGGGCGCTGCTTCATCTCTTCGATGATGCGCAGGGCCTCTGTGAAGTTGCCCAACTGGTTGTTGCAACGGGCCATGATGAACTGCGCTCGATCAATCTCGCGTTCGTTTTCGTTGTAGTTGGCCAAGTGAAATGCCTCGGTGGCCTTCGCGAGCGAGAGCGGAATGTTGCTCTCTTCGAGCAGGGCAGAGGCTAGCTCGTTTTCGGCGCGAGGCACGTTGCTCTCGAATCCGTGTGACTGAAAGTGCTCGGCGGCTTGGGCAAGCAGCACCTCGGCCTCGGCTGAGCGGCCAATCTTGCGCAGCATGCGGGCATAGTCGGTCTTGATGTGAGCCACGAAGCGGTATTGCTCGCTCTCGGCTAGCT
>CAIZQQ010000084.1 GCA_903935175.1 uncultured Micrococcales bacterium | reverse complement strand
GTCGTGCTGGTCGGACCCATGGGTGTCGGTAAGACGACCGTGGGCAAGAAGTTAGCCAAGCGACTCGAGCTGCCATTTATTGACACCGACGCAGTCATCACTAAGAACCACGGCGACATTAGTGCGATCTTTGCCGATCACGGCGAACCAGCATTTCGTGAGATTGAATCGGACGTTTTGGTGTCACTCCTTAACGAGCCGGCTGTCATTTCAACGGGTGGTGGTGCGGTGCTGCACGAGAAGTCGCGTGAAGCCTTATCGCTCGCGACGGTCGTGTATCTGAGCACTGACGGTAAGCACATAGCTAGCCGCCTGAAGGGCGGTAACCGGCCGCTAATCAAGAATGGCATTTCGGATTGGCGCCAAATCTACAACAGCAGGAAACCTCTTTATGAGCAGGTTGCTGATTTTACGGTTGACACCTCAAATTCGAGTCTTTTGCAGACGATTGACGCAATTTTGGAAGGTTTGAATAAGCAAAATGCAAGCGCATGACACCGTTAGGGTTTCAGGGGAGCCAGGCTACGACGTTCTAATCGGACGAGCCATGCTCGACGATGTTGTGTCAGGCGTACCGGGTAGCGTGGCCAAGATTTTGCTCGTTCATCAAACTGCGCTTCAAGTAGCGGCGGATGCACTGGCCGAAGCTCTTCGTGCAAAGGGGTTTGAGGTTTATCAAGCAGCCGTTCCAGACGGTGAAGATGCCAAGCGCATCGAGGTTGCGTCGTGGTGCTGGGGCCTGCTGGGTCAATCAGATTTCACGAGAAGCGACCTTGTGATCGGTTTTGGCGGGGGAGCGGTAACCGACCTGGCTGGTTTCGTCGCTGCCACCTGGCTTAGAGGTGTTGCACTGATTCAGGTTCCAACGACCTTGCTAGGAATGGTGGATGCAGCCATCGGCGGCAAAACAGGCATCAATACCACCGAGGGAAAGAATCTGGTCGGAAGTTTTTACGCCCCAACTCTGGTGATCTGCGACCTAGACACCCTGGCAACGCTACCGCGCAACGAGCTTCTTGCGGGCTTCGGCGAAGTGGTTAAGTACGGCTTCATTGCAGATGAGCGCATCCTCGAGCTGCTCGAAACAGATTTAGAGGCCGCAACCGATGTAAACAGCTCAACTTTCGCTGAAATTGTTCGACGCTGCATCGCCATCAAGGCTCGAGTGGTTGGCGAAGATTTCAAAGAGGCTGGACTGCGCGAAATTTTGAATTATGGCCACACACTAGGGCACGCCATCGAACTCGCGGAGCGCTACCAGTGGCGTCATGGCGCCGCAATCTCGGTCGGAATGATGTTTGTGGCCGAGCTATCGAGAATGGCTGGTCGACTGAGCGATGACGTAGTCGAAAGACAACGCACGATTTTACAAAGCCTCGGTCTTCCAACCACCTATGAAGCTCCTAAGTGGAACGCTCTGCTGGCGACCATGCAGCGCGATAAGAAGAGCAGAGCGGGCAACCTTCGCTTCGTTGTTCTCGACGGGGTAGCGAAGCCGACGATCATGACAGCGCCAGCTCCAGAGCTACTGTTCGCTGCCTATCAAGAGATTTGCAACTAAGCGGTAATCTATAGCCATGGCAAGCATCCTCGTTCTAAACGGTCCCAACCTCGGGCGTCTCGGTAGTCGCGAACCCGAAATCTACGGCTCAATGAATTACGAACAGTTGGCATCCGAGCTTGTAGCTTTTGCAGAGAAGCACGGTCACGAAGCGGATGTTCGTCAAACCGACAGTGAATCTGAACTCATCGGCTGGCTGCACGAGGCCGTGGATGGAAGAAAATCGGTCATCATCAACCCCGCTGCTTTCACTCATTACTCGTATGCCCTTGCCGATGCGGCATCACTCGTCACCAAGGCCGGGTTGAAGCTTATTGAGGTACACATCAGCAACCCGCACGCGCGTGAAGAGTTCAGACACAAGAGCGTGATTTCCGCAGTCGCTACGGGTGTCATCGCGGGTTTTGGCACAGACTCATACAAACTCGCCATTCAAGCCGTCTGAAACTTTAGGCTCTACGGTAAACTCAACAAGGTTGACCGAAGTG
>CAIZQQ010000083.1 GCA_903935175.1 uncultured Micrococcales bacterium | reverse complement strand
GCTGACCAAAGCCAAAGCCACCCGCCATGACCACACCGAGAACAATGATCACTCCACCGAGAATGCGCTGGGCGATGCCTGCCACTTCGGCATAAAGAATGCTGCCGATGCCGCCGGCCATGGTGCCGAGGGTGGCAAACACGGCGGTGAAGCCGAGCACAAAGAGCACGCTGCCTAAAATCACGCGAGCGCGAGTTGCGGCGACTCCCGAAACGTAGCCCAGATAACCGGGTACTAGCGGCAGCACGCAGGGTGACAAGAACGAAACCAAACCCGCCAACAGCGCGAGCGGCATAGCTAGCCACATCGAGCCACTGAGAATCAGGTCGGTCATTTAGTTCACCGTCTCTTTGAGCGCGGTCTTGATCAGAGCTTTGAGAATGCCCGGTTCAAAACGACCCAGGATGCGCGCCGAAACGCGGCCCGCAGAATCGAGCACGAGCGTGGTTGGCACTGCCTGCGGTGTAACGATGCCGGTGTAGGCGAGCATCACGTCGCCACTCTGTGCGTCGACCACCGAAGGGAAGGTCCAGCCGAAGTTGCGAGCAAAGGCAAGGATCGTCGGCGCGGTGTCTCGAACGTTTACACCGAGCATCTGAACGCCTTGATCTTCAAACTCTTTGTAGAGAGCCTGAAGGTCTTTGGCTTCGGCACGGCAAGGTGCGCAGCCCGCGTACCAAAAGTTGATGACGGTGACCTTGCCAGCAGAGGTTAGGTCGGCGCTCGAGAGAATGCCGCCGGATTCGGTAACGCTGGTCCACTCGGTGCTTGCTCGGCGAGCATCCGCGTTTTGAAACTCGGTAACGGTGCCATCGCCGGCAATGTAGTTTTTGTTGTCGCCCGAGCGAAACTGCTCGGCGAGCGGGTCGTTGGCGCAGGCGGTGAGAGCCAGCGGGGCGGCCACGGCGAGCGCAACCAGCGCAGCCAAACGTCGAAGAGTTCCAGAAGTTTTCATCACACCGCACCCCTGTCGGTGGCGACAAGTTCGCGAGCCGGCTCGACATAGTCGACCTCGACCCAGTCGCCAGCCTTGTTGCGCTCGATGGTCGTGATGCTCGACAGTGCGCAGCGACGCTTGCGTGGATCGTGGGCCAGGCGGGCGCCGGCAAGGTGGCGGTGCACCATCCAGATCGGAAGTTGGTGGGTGACCAGGGCAACCTCGCCCTCGCGAGTTTTGGCATCGATGTCTTCGATGGCCTCCATCATGCGGGCGACGATCGAAACGAATGACTCACCCCAAGACGGCTGAACCGGGTTGCGCAGGTGAAACAGAAGGTGCGGGCGCAGGGCGATGGCCTTGGCCGAGAGTTTGCGGCCCTCGAAAATGTTGTGTGGCTCGATCAAGCGCTGGTCTGTGAGTGGGTCTAACCCAAATACATCTTGGATGCGCTCGGCAGACTCTCTCGTGCGCAAAAGTGGTGAGCAATAAACCGCCGAAAGCTTGGCCCCACGATTCTTGAGTTCTTCGGCCGCCAAAAGGGCCATTTTGTGCCCGGATTCGGTCAGGTGAAAGTGTGGCAACCGGCCATAGAGCACGCCGCCGGGATTGTGCACCTCGCCGTGGCGAATGAGGTGAATGCGATTGGCGGGCATGACACCATTCTACCTTCGCTAAACTTGAGCGCAGAGGCGACCTAAGCGCTCATGGAGCGCATTCTCAGGTTGCAAATGGAAGCAAGGATGTCATGCGCGAACGCACACTCGTCAAAGATCTCGCAGCCCGCGAAGACGGCCCAGTAGTTCTGGGTGG
The DNA here is from genome assembly GCA_903935175.1 of uncultured Micrococcales bacterium. Lineage (GTDB taxonomy): Bacteria > Actinomycetota > Actinomycetes > Actinomycetales > Microbacteriaceae > Rhodoluna. The sequence goes on along the minus strand of CAIZQQ010000083.1, from coordinate 1,813 downwards.
TTGGGTTGAAAAACTGCGCGATCAGAAGCGCATTCAGTTCATCATCCTGCGCGATGAATCGGGCGATGTTCAGGTCACCTACCCTCGCCCGGTGGTCGACGAGCAGCCGGTCGAAGACGACGCGCTAGCTGCCAAGGTTTCGACCCTCACCAGCGGTTCGTTCGTTTGGATCACCGGTCGCCTAGTTCACGACGAGCGCGTGAAGCTCGGTGGTCTTGAGGTTCAGCTCGACGACCTAGAAATCGTCACCCTCGCCGACCCGGTTAGCCCAATCGCCGAAGACACCTCGATCGACAAGCGCCTCGACTGGCGTTTTCTCGACCTTCGCCGGAGCGAGATGAACCTGGTCTTTCAAATTCAGACCACCATCGAGCAGGCTTGGCGCGAATACTGGACCGAGAACGGCTTCATCGAGATTCACTCGCCAAAGCTCATGGCCTCGCCGTCTGAGTCAAACGCCGAGTTGTTCAAGCTCGAATACTTCGAAGGTCACGCCTACCTAGCCCAGAGCCCGCAGTTCTACAAGCAGATGGCGATGATGGCCGGCTTCGGTCGCATTTTCGAAATCGGCCCAGTGTTCAGAGCCGACCCTTCGTTCACCTCACGTCACGCCACCGAGTTCACCTCGGTCGACATTGAGGTTTCTTGGATCGACAGCCACGAAGACATCATGGCGATTCAAGAGCAGTTGCTGGTTCGCGCACTTACCGCTGTTTCAGAAAAGCACGGTGCCGACATTAAACGCCTGTTCGACATCGACGTTGTTGTGCCGACCGTGCCGTTCCCACGCATCACGCTGGCCGACGCCGTTGACATCGTCAAGGCTCGCGGTCACGAGATTGCTCGCGGCGGCGACATGGACCCAGAGGGCGAGCGCCAGATTGCCGCACACGTTGCCGAAACCTTCGGTCACGAATTCGTGTTCTTGACCGACTACCCGGCTTCCGTTCGCCCGTTCTATCACATGCGTCACGCCGACGACGAGAACCTAACCAAGTCATACGACCTGATCTGGCGCGGCACCGAAATCACCACGGGTGCTCAGCGTGAACACCGAGTGGATGTTCTAATCGAGCAAATCAAGCAAAAGGGCCTTGAGCCAGAGGGCCTAACCAGCTACACCGACTTCTTTAGATACGGCGCTCCTGCGCACGGTGGTTTCGGTATGGGTCTGCTGCGAGTGATCATGTTGCTGCTGCACCAGCCGAACATCCGCGAAGTTGGCTACCTGTTCCGCGGCCCAAACCGCCTAGAGCCTTAGTCGAAGCTAGCTTCTATAGCCAACTGTCGAGCATTAGCCCAGGCATGTTTTGGTAATGCTTGGTGTTACCCGAAACCAGCACTCGGTTCATCGCGATGGCATGAGCACCGATAAGCAGATCGTATTTGCCGGTAGGTTTGCCGACCTTGGCGAGTGCCTGCCGCAAGTTGGCTGCCGTGGTAGCCGCACCCGAATCGAATTGGTAAACCCTGAGGGCATCGAGCAGCTTTGTCGCCCGCAGGTATCGAGCCGAGTCTCCTTCTAGACCAGCAAGGCCCACTCGAAACTCCATCTCTACGATCGAAGATATTGCGATTTCGAAGTCTTGAAATTCACTAAGCTTGCCGGCCAGCTTTTTGTCTCCGCGAATAATGGCGATGAGCACATCTGTGTCGAGCATAAACATTTGTGCCTCTAATCCACCAAGAGGGAGTCGAACTTGATGGACTTCACCAGCGCATCGGCTTCGGCTTTGGTCATGAGCTCTGAACCTTCAGGCAGGGCCGCAATTTCTGCTGCTAGCTCAGCAAGAGGATTTCGAGACTTGGCAGG
>CAIZQQ010000082.1 GCA_903935175.1 uncultured Micrococcales bacterium | reverse complement strand
CTGAACATCTCTGTCCACACGCGAAGCCCGCGCTTTGCTGCAAGGTTTCGAACTACGGCGTCGGGAATCGCTCCGATGCCGAGCTGCAGCGTTGAACCGTCGGCAACCATGGCGGTGATGCGGTCGCCGATCGAGAGCGCAGCATCCGTGCTTGGGTGTTCAGGTTTTTGGGCCAACGCCTCATCGACCTCAACCAGGTAATCGATGTCTTCGAGTGAAATCTCGGCGTCCCCAAAGGTGTATGGCATGGCGGCATTCGCCTGAGCGATGACGAGCCCGCCGTTGGCCCGCGCCGCCTCGATGGCAGCAGGCAACACATTTACCTCGGTGCCCAGGCTCACCTTGCCGCCACGAACACTCGACGTGTTCAGCAGCACAACATCTGGCTTGAAGTGATCGCGGAACAGCACCGGCACCAGGCTCAGCCGGCAAGGCACATAGTTCAGGCGCGGGTGGCGGCGCATGCCAGCGCCCACAAAGGCCGACTCATAGCTAATGCCTTCTCTATCGGGGATGCCCGGCTGGGCGTTGAGCATGTGCAACCTGAAGCTGGCCATGGCCTGGTCGGCCAGGCGCAACAGCGTGTGGGGAGTAGCAAAGTTTCCCGAGGCAATCACTCGGGCATTCGCAGGCAGCGCGCCAAGAATCTGGCTAAGGCGTTGCTCGCTGATTAGTTTCAACCGAGCAGGTCTTTCATCTTTTTGATTTCGGCGGTCTGGTCTTCGATAACGTGCTCGGCAAAGTGTGAAACCTCTTCGTTAGCCGAGTCGGTGACATCTTCGGCCATGACAACAGCACCTTCGTGGTGCATGATCATGCCGCTCAACCACAACTTGTCGAATTCGCCATCTTTGGTTGCTTCAAGCTCGGCAAGCTGCGCCTCGGTGAGCATGCCCTGCATGTGCATGCTGTGGCTGTCGTCGAGCGTTACTCCTGCTGCATCAAGCCAGCCTTTAAGGGTCATCACTTCGGTCGATTGGTGGGTAATGATCGATTCGGCGAGGGTTCGAACATCCGCGTTTTGGGTATTGGCCAACGCCATGAACGAAATGTCGACCGCTTGCTGGTGGTGAGGAATCATCATCTGGGCAAACATCAGGTCGGCCGAAGAAAAGTCAGCGGTTGCGGTCGGCGTCGTGTGGTCTGAGTGACCGGAGTGGTCAACGGTGGCAGAGGTGGAGCAGGCAGTTAGACCAAAAAGAGCGGTTGCGGCGAGGCTAAGGGCGATGATTCTTCTCATGTTTCTAGCCTAGGTTAGCCTTGAACCAAGGAGGCAACCGTGGCGGTAGATTGGCAGTTTATTGACAGCCTTAGTGCGCAATTTGCCTCGTGCAAGGTCGTGCCCGGCGACCGTCGCGAGTGGTGTGTAAAGGGCAAGGCAGTTGCCTGGGAGCGCCCCTTGAGCAAAAAAGACATGGCCGCACTGGGTGATGCCGCCCCTGCCGGTCGAGTGCTGGCGGTTCACCTGCCAGACGTGGGCATGAAGCAGGCCTGGATCAACGCCGCGCCCGGAGTTTGCTTCGACAGCCCGCACTTTGCGACCTACCCGGCGGTTTTGGTGAACCTAGAGCTTGCCGACGAACAGCTCGTGCGCGAACTTTTCGAAGAAACCGCTACCTGGCTAAACGAGACCCGACCCTAGGCCAGAAACTACCCCACACCACACCACCGCGTTAAAGCAAAAAACCCCGACGCACACCGGGGCTTCTCACTTTCAGGGGAACTGCAGAACTTACTTAGCCTCAACCTCGTGCAGCAGGCCGGTGGCTACGTCGAACACGAAGCCGCGAATGGCGTCTTTGTGAACGATGAACGGGTTGCTCTTGATGCGCGCAATCG
>CAIZQQ010000081.1 GCA_903935175.1 uncultured Micrococcales bacterium | reverse complement strand
CGGCCCGCGTTGCTGCATCGAGCCCACTGGCCGGCAGCATCGGGTCTGCGATCGCAGCGATTCACGCCCTCGATACCGAAGCGATTCGCGCAGCAGGTTTGCCAGAGTTTTCGGCCGCGGAGTTGGTCAAGAAGCTTGTAAACGAACTCGATGAAGTTGCCGCCACCGGTGAAATTCCATCGGCACTATTGAGCCGCTGGGAAAGTGCGCTCGAGGATGTTTCGCTCTTTCGCTACCAGCCAACCGTGGTTCACGGTGAACTCAGCGCCGACACAGTTCTCGAACTCGACGGCCAGGTTTCGGCGGTACTCAACTGGGGTGCGCTTCACCTCGGCGATCCGGCTCAAGACCTAACCTGGCTCGCATCCACCGTTTACGGCGAGTTGTTCGATGCCGTGATGCTTTCTTATGCCAAAACTTCTGGATCTTCAGATGCCGGCCTGAAACAGCGTGCCGCTCTGTACAACGAGTTAGCCCACGCACGGTGGCTACTGCTCTGCGTGAAGAAGCAAGACGAGCAGGCGATTGCCGAGGCTCGGGCTGAGATTACCTACTTGGCTCAAGATCTTGAAGACGGAGTTTTGCCGGCCCTGACTGCCTCGGCATTTGTTTCGGCCGCCGCGGCCGGTGCTTTTGTGACGGCAGAACAAGCGGATGCGGGGGCCGCAGACGACCGCGAAGAAAACGTCGAAGAACTGAACCTTGAAGCTTTTGCCGAAGACATCGACGAGCCTTCAAACGATGACGCAGCCTCGGAAGCCTCGACGGAGACCGCTCCACTTTCTCAAGTTGAACTTGACGACAAGACTCGAGAAATCGAGTTACCCGACAAATCCGACAACGAACTTTTCTAGCTAAACCGTTTCTAGGTTTTGCAGCACGGAGTTCCAGAGCGCGATTAGCGCGCTAGTGCTTAGAACTTCTGGCCTCAAGGCCACATTCTCAGCAACGTAGTAAAGACAAACCGAGATTTGCTCTTCTGGAATATTGTGTCTTCGCGAATAAGCCATTCGATAAAGCGCAAGCTGCAGAGCTCGCTCGGCAATTTCTTCTGGGGTCTTCGGACTCACTCCGGTTTTCCAGTCGACAATCTCGATCGTTTTGCCCGCTAGCTCGCTATCTGATTCGGGAACGTCAAACACCGCATCAATCTTGCAAATGAAGGTGTTGTCGGCGATCGTCACCTGAATTTCGGTTTCGACCTCTCTAGCCTGTAACTTCGCCCACCGCGAAGTTTCAAAGTTGGACTGAAGAGTTTCAAGCACCTCTGGTGAAAGCTCATCGATGCGAGCCAGGGCGTCTTGAGCATCTAGTACTTCGGCGTTTGAAACCAGACCGTAGCGTTGCTCGACCCAGAGGTGAAAAAGGGTGCCGGTCATGGTTGCCTCGTAAGGTTTTTCGGGCAGCGGTCTTCTGAACTGTTCGGCAAGCTTCTCTGGGTCTTTGACAAAATCTTTGAATCTTGACGCCGGAATGCGAACAGGAAGTTTGACTCGTGTAGCGCTCACCTCGCGCACCGACACCTCGCGAATGAGCGAATCGATGTCTGAGTTAATCTGTGCCACCAGTGCAGCTGAACTTGACGAAGTCGCGCCCTGGTCGATACCCGCCTGCACCTCGGCAGCGGCAGCCTCGACCTTGACTCGGTGTCGCTCGCCTAGCGGGTCGCTTGGCCAAACGGCGGTCAGTGCGTGCTGCAGCAGTGGATTAGTTTCGCTCTCGTAGCTGGGCAATTCGTAAGGCGTTGTGGCACCTAGAACTTCGATGCGAGGGTCGCGAGTTGCAACAACTTCGAGCAGGTAGGTTGAAGGGTCTTGCTCGGTAGCGCTCGATTTGTATTTCGAACCAGAAAGACGAAGTTCAAGTTTCGGGCGGGTGAATGCCACGTAGGCAAGGCGACGCTCTTCGCGTTCGAGATAGACATTGACATCGCTGGTGAATTCTTCGCGAGCCCGCTTGAAGTCAGCTTCGATTGTCACGTTTTTGAGGCTGTGTTCAGGGAGTGAAAGTCGATCGCCGCGAAGCGGGTATGGCAAGACACCGGCGGTCATCCAGCCTTTTGAACTGCGAGGCTTTTTCGGAAAGTCATCTTGAATTAGGTTCGGCACGGCGACGTAATCCCATTCGAGCCCCTTGGCGGCATGCACGGTAAGCACCTGAACCACGCCCTTACGGCCAGGCGCAGTTGGAACTTCTAGTTTTTCGCGAGTTTGGGCGAAATCTAACCATTCGATGAAGGCCCCGAGATAGTTCGGTCCTGCACTCGCATAGCCAGCTACCAACGAAAAGAACGAGTTCAGGTGCGCCATCGGGTTGATGCGTCGAGGGTTTGCCGCTACTTCGATGTCGAGCTGGAGTTCTTTGGCTACGTATTTCACAAAATCGACCAGAGCCAAACCGGTTTGAGAGCGGAGTTCACGCAATAGGGTTGCGGCATGGCGCAGGCGGCGCATCGAGTCTGCAGACATTGAATAAATTGACTCGAGTTTGCTGTCAACCAAAATGTCTAGCGCATCGACAATCGAAGCGTCGTAATCAGAACCTAGATTGCCCTCGACTAGGTCCCAGATGCCTTCTGACTGCTTCTTGGCCAACGACTTTGCGTAGCGGTGAAGGCGAGCGATGTCTTTTGCCCCAATGCGCCAGCGCGGGCCGGCCAGCAGCCTAACCAGGCCTGCGCCGGCTGAAGGTGAGTGAACCACCTTGAGCGCGCTCACCAGGTCGATGATTTCTGGCATCTCGAGCAGCCCGCCAAGTCCCACGACATCTACGTCGAGCCCCTGGTTTTCGAGTTCGCTCACGAACAGGGCCATTTGTGCCTTGAGTCTAAAGAGCACAGCTGCCGATGCCTGACCATTGCTCTCGGTTAGTTTGTCCTTAACCCAGGTAGCCACGCCCTTGGCTTCAGACACAATGTCTTCTTGCCAATCGACCAAAATCTTGCCCTCTGGCGCTTGTTCTCGGGCCTGCAACTGAACCACTTCGGTTGCAACAATTCCACGTTCGGCCTGAAAAGGGGCGAGCGACGCTAAAGGCTGCGAAATCACGTTGGCGACATCGAGAACAACCTTCGGGTTGCGCCATGAAGTTGAAAGCTTGAGTTGAGTGACCGGTTTTGCCTTGTTGGTGCTGAATGTTTCGACGTATTCGTTCAGGTTG
>CAIZQQ010000080.1 GCA_903935175.1 uncultured Micrococcales bacterium | reverse complement strand
TCGAAGAGGCGGCGGCACTGTCTGGGGCCGGCCGCTTGCGCATCTTTTGGTCGATCAGCCTGCCGCAGCTTAGGCCGGCCCTCATCTCGGCGGCGTTCACCGTGTTTCTCTATTGCACCGCGAGCTATGGCCTAGTTCTCGTGCTCGGTGGCGGGTTGGTCAACTCGATCGAGACCGAAATCGCCATCGCTGCCAACCAATTTCTTGACCTGCAAGAAGCCGGCACACTCGCGCTGTTTCAAACCCTGCTCAGCGTCGCGGTCTTCGCCATTAGCACCACCGGTTCGCGTTCGCGCATCGGCTTCGATGTTCAAGACATCGACGATGGCAAAAAGTCAATCGACCGCCGCGACCTACCGGTTGTGCTGATCACCTGGGTATCGATTCTGCTCACCCTCGCACCCCTAGCCCTCATCGTGCACCGCGCCTTCACCGACAAAGCCGGGGTACTCACGCTCGAATACTTTGCCGCCCTAGGCACCAATGGCGCGCGCGACCTGCTCGACATCACGCTCGGCCAAGCCGCCCTCAACTCGCTTCGCAACGTGGTCGTGGCAACGCTTCTGGCCGGCATCGTCGGCACCCTGGTTGCCTACCTGCTCTCGAGAAAGACAAAAACCAAGCGGATGCGCCTCGCGACCCGCGCGCTCGACATCGTCTTTCTGCTGCCGCTCGGAGTCTCGACCATCGTGCTCGGTTTCGGCTACCTGCTCACGTTCGGCAGCGGGTGGTTGCCACTGCGGTCGAGCTGGTTGGTGGTTCCACTAGTTCAAGGATTGATGGCGCTGCCGCTGGTGGTGCGCATCGTGCTACCGGCTCTGCAATCGGCCAGCGACGAACTCGCCGAGCAAGCCTCGACCGATGGTGCGAGCGACCTTGCAGCGTTTTTCAGAATCGAGTTGCCGATGGCCCGTGAGGCCGTGACCGCAGCATTCGGTTATGCGGCCGTAGTTTCGATCGGTGAGTTTGGGGCCGCGAGCCTGCTGGCCTATGGCGACCAAGCCACCCTGCCAACCGTGCTTTACCAACTGGTGAGCCGCCCCGGTGGCGACAACTACGGAATGGCCATGGCGATGAGCGCGATCGTGATCGCCTTAACTTACGCGGTTGTGTTTGCCTCTAGCCTGCCGGCAAAACATCGAACTCGACCCCGGCACCTGCGAGCCGCGACTTAATCACGGCGATCGACTCGGGGTTTTGATCGACCATAACGAACTTGCGACCGAGCGCTGCAGCAACCGCACCCGTCGTGCCAGAGCCGGCAAAAAAGTCGAGCACCAAATCACCGGGTGCACTCGAAGCCTGAATCACGCGGCGCAAAATGCCCTCGGGCTTTTGGGTCGGGTAACCGGTTTTCTCTTTGCCGGTTGGCGAAACGATGGTGTGCCACCAAACGTCGGTCGGCAGCTTGCCACGAGCAACCTTTTCGGGAGTAACCAAACCCGGGGCCATGTAGGGCTCGCGGTCAACAGCATCCGAGTCAAAGTGATAATTCTTCGGATTCTTTACATAAACCAAAATGGTGTCATGCTTGGCCGGCCAGCGATTCTTGGGCTTGCCGCCGTAGTCGTAGGCCCAGATGATTTCGTTCAAGAAGCATTCGCGACCGAACAGCGCATCGAGCAACACCTTGGCATAGTGAGCCTCGCGGTAGTCGAGGTGCAAATAGAGGGTGCCGGTTTCTCGCAGCACGCGCCAGGCCTGCTCGAGCCTCGGCTCTAGAAAACCCCAGTAATCGGCGAACTCGTCGTCATAGCTGAGCACCGTTGAACGAATGGTTTCGTAGCGCTGACCCTTGAAGCCAACCCGGTCTCCGGTCTCGCTTCGCTTAGTGATTGCGCCACCGCGCTCTTGCTTGCGACCGGTGTTAAACGGCGGGTCAACATATATCAACTGCACCGATTCGTCGGGCATAGACTTCAGAACAGCGAGGTTATCGCCCTCATAAAGTTTGTTCGTCAGCACAGAGAAGAGATTA
>CAIZQQ010000079.1 GCA_903935175.1 uncultured Micrococcales bacterium | reverse complement strand
TTGGTAACCACCATCGACGCAACATAAAGCAGTGCCGGAATCGCGGCGGCTTCGTTTGCCACCGGGTGAACCGTTGGGCTCGAGGCAATCGGGGTGAGAACAATCGCAACGGTGGCATAAACGATGAACGCACCCAACCAGCCAGGCCAAAACTCGAGAGCGCCCCAGAGCTTGCGAGCGGTGCGGCGACCGAACAGGTAAACCACGGCCATTAGCCCGAGCGGTGCAAGTGAAATGTCGAACGCCGGTGAATCGATTCCGGCGAGCGCCTGTTCACCAACGTGGATGCTCACGCCATGCCCCGCAAACCACAGGTTTCCCATCGTCTGCAGCGACATGATCCACGGAATGTCTGGATCGTTTTCGATGAGCCAAACAGCGGTGCCGAGGCCGAGCAGAATGACGATGGTTAGGGCAGAAATAAAGAGCGCATCCAAAGCACCAACCAGCAGGGTTAACCTGCGGCTACTTGCGTTGGATGCGCCCTTTGCCACTTTTGTTGTGAGCTAGAGGCTCTTGACCACTTCGCGCATCAGCGCTGCGGTCTCGCTTGGAGTTTTGCCAACCTTCACACCGACGGCTTCGAAAGCTTCTTTCTTAGCCTGGGCGGTTCCGGCCGAACCAGAAACAATGGCACCGGCGTGACCCATGGTCTTACCCTCTGGTGCGGTGAATCCGGCAACGTAGGCAACCACTGGCTTGGTGACGTGCTTGGCGATGTAGGCGGCAGCCTTTTCTTCGCTGTCTCCACCGATTTCACCAATCAGCACGATGGCCTTGGTTTCTGGGTCGGCTTCGAATGCTTCGAGTGCATCGATGTGGGTGGTTCCGATGATCGGGTCTCCACCAATACCAATGGCGGTCGAGAAACCGATGTCGCGAAGTTCGAACATCATTTGGTAGGTCAGGGTTCCCGACTTCGACACAAGGCCGATCGGGCCGCGGCCGGTGATGTTCGACGGGGTGATGCCGGCGTTCGACTGCTCTGGGCTGATGATGCCTGGGCAGTTAGGGCCGATGATGCGGGTCTTGTTGCCCTTCGAGCATGAGTAAGCCCAGAAGCTAGCCGAGTCGTGCACCGGAATACCCTCGGTGATAACTACTGCCAAGCCGATCTCGGCGTCGATTGCCTCAACCACAGCGGCCTTAGCAAAGGCTGGTGGAACAAAGATGACCGAAACGTTTGCGCCGGTTGCTGCCATGGCCTCGGCCACGGTGCCAAACACCGGCAGGCTCTTGCCATCGATCTCAACGGTTTCGCCGGCCTTGCGTGGGTTCACGCCGCCAACAATGTTCGAGCCACCGGCAAGCATGCGGGTGGTGTGCTTCATACCCTCGCTACCGGTCATTCCCTGAACGATGATTCGCGAGTTACTGTCTAGAAAAATAGCCATTTGTTTTGTTCCTTCTCGCGTCTATCGGTTGGCCAGTTCGGCGGCCTTGTCGGCAGCCTCATCCATGGTTTCGACCACGGTAACTAGCGGGTGAGCAAAATCAGCGAGGATGCGGCGACCCTCGACCACGTTGTTGCCATCTAGGCGCACAACAAGTGGCTTAGTTGCAGCAGAGCCGAGCTTTTCGAGAGCGCCGACGATTCCGTTGGCAACAGCGTCACAGGCGGTGATTCCACCGAAGACGTTTACGAACACGCTCTTCACCTGGGCATCGCCGAGAATAACGTCGAGACCGTTGGCCATAACCTCAGCCGAGGCACCGCCACCGATGTCTAGAAAGTTTGCTGGGCGCACGTTGCCGTGACGCTCACCGGCGTAGGCAACCACGTCGAGGGTCGACATAACCAGACCGGCACCGTTACCGATGATTCCAACCTGACCGTCGAGCTTGACGTAGTTCAAGTCCCACGCCTTGGCCTTAGCCTCTAGCGGGTCTAGGTCGTCGCGCTCCATCTCGGCGCGCTCGTGACGAAACTCTGCGTTGTCGTCGAGGGTCACCTTGCCGTCGAGGGCGAGAATCTCGCCGTCGTGGGTGAGAACCAGTGGGTTCACCTCAACCAGGGTGGCGTCTTCTTTAACGAATACGTCATAAAGCTTGACCAGAACCGGGGCAACCTTGTCGGCTAGTTCTGCCGGAAAGTGACCGGCCAGTGCGATTTCACGTGCCTTGGCGAGGTCGATGCCGGCAACAGCATCCACTGCGATTTTGGCTAGAGCATCTGGGCGCTCGACTGCGAGCTGCTCGATGTCCACTCCACCCTCAACGCTGCAAAGCGAGAGAAAGGTGCGGTTTGAGCGGTCAAGCATGACCGAAAAGTAGTATTCCTGGTCGATTGCAGCACCCTGCGCGATCATTACGCGCTTGACTACGTGACCCTTGATGTCCAGACCCAAGATGGCTTCGGCGTGTGCGCGAGCCTCTTCTGGAGTCTTGGCAACCTTTACGCCGCCGGCCTTGCCGCGACCGCCAACCTTTACCTGGGCCTTGACGACAACGACTCCACCAATCTTGGCGGCGGCTGCCTCGGCTTCTTCTGGGGTGTCGGCGATTAGGCCCTGTAGAACTGGCACGCCGTGAGCCTCGAACATGTCTCGGGCTTGGTACTCAAATAGATCCAATGTCATTTCCGTTTCAATGGGATTAGAGGCCGAAAGATACCCAAAAAAGGCCTTCGACAACCAAAAGTTTACCGCTGTTGGGCACCGGCGAACGCCTTTGCCGGCTAAACGCCGCCACCGCCGCCGCCACCGCCACCACCGCCGGCGGAACCTCCGCCGCCCGAACCACTGCTCGAACTGCTGGCAAAGTTGGCGGCGATCGCCGAGTTGAGCGAGCCAATGCTTGAGCTGTGGATGAATGCCAGAGGTACATAGTTCGGCGGAGTCTGGTCGGTGTAGTAGAGCGATAGCACCTTGGCCCATTCGGTTTCGAGCCCAAGCAAGACTGCCCATGGCAGCACTTGCTCGTAAAGATGCAAAACCTCACCCTGGCCGAGCGGGCCTTTCGCTCTGGCTGCCCCATCGGGTGATTGCAAAAATGCGAGCCGATCTTTTTCAACCAACCGAATGAATTCGCTCAAACCTCGCATGTAGATGCTCAGTTCGACGCCGGCCTGCGTTGCCTGCCGCTTTGAGAGCATGATGATGGCGTGTGCGATGCTCGCCACGAAGCCCAAAAGAATCGGAATCAGCACAAAGCCCGCGTCGACTCGGGCGTCTAGGCTTGCCGCCACAAAAGTCATTCCCACCGTGACGCCAAAAATAGGTAGCCAACTCAAGAATGTCGTCTTGACCGCAAAGTGCGAGTAATACCGCTCGTCAAGGCCCTCTCGAACCGCCAGTGCCATGTGCTCGTTGAACACTGCGGCAATACGCCCCGATTCGGGTTCTACTACTGCCGCGCCAAGTCTCACCGATGCGCCGACCGAATCACCGCCCTGCTCGCCAACCAGCAAAGCGGCAAGTAGCTGTTGCAGGTTCGGTTCAACCACTTTCTTATCGGTTCGAGTCACCAACCAGGTGCCGCCTTCTTCTGCCAAAGTCACATAGCCGAGCACTGCGGCTTGCATCAGAAGGGCAGCCTGCCAGCGTTGACTGCCAATCACGTGGGCAACGACGGCAAGGTCTGGCTCTTGGGGGCCTTCGTATTGAACGGTTACGAACTTGCGCCATTTGCGCCCACCGATGTGAACGATTCGGTAGTAGACAGACCAGACCAATAACGCGAGGATGCTCGCACCGAGCACCCAGAGCAGCGCATACTCAACGGTGCCCGTCACCTGCGAAACCGATCCGGTGTTGACCACGCCTGCGGTGAATGGCAAAACAATGGTCAGAGTTTGGCCGGCTGCTAGCTCGGCACTCTTGAATTCGACACTTGTCGAGCTCGTTGTTCTATTCAGCTGTTTCTCGTCGCACGGAGCGCTCTCGCCTTGAGCACCTTGATAACAAGAGATTTCGTCGACCAGCAACGCGTCAGATAGTTCAGGAGCAACCACCACGGTTGCGCTCACCGAGCCAAATGGTTGAGCCCAACCTGTGCCGTTGACATCCCAGTAGAACTCATCGGTATCGCCGTAGTTTGCGATGACCCAGCGTTGGCTATAAGTGATCACATAGGTCTGGTCGAAATGCACGAATCGGTCGTCGCTGTGCTTCGACACTAGGTTCACGTAACCGTCGGCGTATTCGACCGTGAAATCTCTTGGTGCGCCGTTCTCATCGGTGACCGAGATGATGTTGGTCGCTAGAGAGTGATCTTGGTGAAAGTCTGGAATCAAGCGGCGAATGCCACGGTTCTGGTCGGTTTCAGGAAACACCGCCACCAGCGTTTCGGTGACCTTCAGTTGTGCAATGTCGTATTCGCCAAGTGAAAGTTCGTAGCGAACATCCATCGACTTGAATTCAAAGTCATCTACGCCCGCGTGTGAGATTTGCGGTGTGAACACCAAAGCGAAGACGGAAGTGAGAATCACCGCCAGTAGTTTCAAAACCCTAGTTTTGCCCATGCACTAAACCTATCCCCCGGGGCCCAGTTAGAGCTTTGTGATGGGTGCGACTTTGACCAACAGGCGTTTGGTTCCGTGACCGCCAAAGTTGATCTCGGCGGTCTGCTTGGTGCCCTCGCCCTGCACCGCAACGACTCGGCCCTTGCCGAATGCGTCGTGCTCAACGGTGTCGCCGACGGCTAATTGCAGCCCCTCGTTGTTGCGAACCTGGTTGATAGCGCCAGCCCATTCGGTCTTCGGCTTTTCGACGCTTCTGAAACCGGTGGTCTCGGCGATCGAAGGCGTGTAGCGCTTCGGCGTTCCACCGCGACCCGAGCCAGATTCGCGCCATTCGATTAGGTGGCCAGGAATCTCTTGCAGGTATCGAGAAGGTGTAGGCGATTCGCTCTCGCCATAGAGCGAGCGGCTCATTGCGAGCGATAGATAGAGCTTTTTCTTGGCGCGCGTGATGCCCACATAAAAGAGTCGGCGTTCTTCGGCCATTCCGCCAGCCATCACGAAGGACATTCGGTGCGGCAGCAAACCCTCTTCGAGGCCGGTCAAGAACACGATCGGATACTCGAGGCCCTTTGCGGTGTGCAGGGTCATGAGTGAGACGGTGCCCGACTCATCATCAAGGTCGTCGGCGGCGGCAACCAGCGCAACTTCGTTCAAGAAGTCGGGCAAGCGCCCTTCTGGGTTGTTGCGCTGAAAGTCGCGTGCCACGACGATAAGTTCTTCGAGGTTCTCGACACGAGCTTCGTCTTGTGGGTCACGGCTGGCCTTGAGCACGTCGAGGTATCCGCTCTTTTCGAGAACACCCTTGAGTAGCAAGTCGACCGGCTCGGTTTCGATGATCGCGGTGAACTCGTCGAGCAGTTCACCCAAGCGCTTGATCGAGCCAGTGATCTTTGGGCCAAAGCCGAGGTCATCGACGAAAGCCAGTGCTTGGCGAACCGAGAGGCCGTTGCGCTCGGCATAGTTAGCCAGCTGAGTTTCGGTGGCGTCACCAATGCCGCGCTTTGGCACGTTCAGAATGCGCCTGGTTGCTAGGTCGTCTCGCGCATTGGCGATTGCCACTAGGTAGCCGAAGGCGTCCTTGATTTCTTGGCGCTCATAGAACTTGGTGCCGCCGACGACGCGATAGGGAATGCCGGCGCGAATGAAAATTTCTTCGAGTGCACGGGTCTGCGCGTTGGTTCGGTAGAACACCGCAACGTCGGCGTAGTTTGCGCCATCGCGGTGCTGCTGGTTGATTTCGTCGGCGATGAACTGAGCCTCGTCGTGTGCCGAGTAGCCGGTGTAGCCCACCAGCTTGTCGCCAGCGCCGCGATCGGTGAACAGGTTTTTGTTTGGGCGGTCAAAATTGTTCGAGATAACCGCGTTGGCGGCGTCAAGAATGTGCTGGGTCGAGCGGTAGTTCTGCTCGAGCAAAATCGTCTTCGCGCCGACAAAGTCTTTTTCGAACTCGACGATGTTGCGAATGTCGGCACCGCGAAACGCATAAATCGACTGGTCGCTGTCGCCAACCACGGTGAGACTTGCCGGCGGCAGCATTTCTCCGGTGCGAGCATCCACGTCGCTAAATTCGGCAGGCACGGCCTTAGTCAGTTCGCGAATGAGGGCATATTGCGCGTGGTTGGTGTCTTGGTATTCGTCGACCAGAATGTGGCGAAACTTGCGCTGGTATTGAGCGGCGACTTCAGGAAAGTTGCGGAACAAAAAGACCGTCTCAGAGATGAGGTCGTCGAAGTCGAAGGCGTTGTTGCGCTTGAGTTCGCGCTGGTAGCGGCCAAAGATTTCGGCAATCATACGCGCGGCTGGGTCGGCGGCATCGGTGTTGCGCATAAAGTCTTCGGCGTCGTGCAGCTCGTTTTTGGCATTAGAAATCACCGAAGAAACCAAACCCGGGGTGAGCTTGTGAATGTCGGCACTCATCTCTTTGATGAGGCGCTTGAGCAGGGCGCGCGAATCGCCCGAGTCATAGATGGTGAAGTTTGGGTCATGCCCGAGGCGCTCGGCCTCGCGGCGAAGAATCATGACGCAGGCAGAGTGAAAGGTTTTGAGCCACATTCCGTTGGCGTCTTCGCCGAGCAGGTGGCGCACACGCTCGCGCATTTCGCCGGCGGCCTTATTGGTGAATGTGATCGAAAGAATCTGGCTCGGCCATGCCTCTTTATTGGCAAGCAGGTGAGCGATGCGGTGGGTGAGCACCTTGGTCTTGCCCGAGCCGGCACCGGCAACGATGAGCAACGCTGGGCCTCGGTAGGTAACGGCGGCGCGCTGCTGAGGGTTCAGGCCTTCGAGAAGTTGGTCTGAGCTGGCAGCGGGGGTCGAAAAGAGGTCTAGTTGCGTCATAACTTAGGCAAGTTTAGGCGTGACCAGCGACATAGTTCTGCAGCAGGTCGGGGTGGTCGGCGAAGATGCCGTCGGCACCTGTGTTCACGAAGTGCGAGAAGTACTCCTCGACCGAATAAAGCGCCTGCTCAACGCGCGCCGTCCAGGTGTAAACCGTGAAACCGAGTGCATGCGCCCGCTCAACCAAGCCGGTCGGCGAACCAAAATCGGCACTCGAGAACGCCGGCTTTTGCCCTAGCACCAGGTCAATGTCAAAGCTCACGCCGTGCACCTTGCCAACCAGCGCAGCTAAATACTCGTCACTCACGTAGCGCGTCTGCCCCGGCAGGTGGTCGCGATCAACCAAAAAGACATACTGACCGATTTCGCCGAGTCTGGCGCGGGCGCGGGTCAGAACATCCAAGTTGAAGCTTTCAAAAATCAAGCGGATGCCCCGCTCACGCCAACCGCTCGCCTCAACCTCGGCGGCCAGCAGGTCTAGCACCGGAATGCCTAGTCGTTCGAAATAAGCGCCGTGCTTGAGCTCGAGAATCACCGCGCGATTGTTGAGAAACGGCGCGGCTAGCAGGTCGGCCAAAGTTGGCACACCAAACTGCCCATCGAACGCTGCCGAACCCGGTCGCCAATCTGGCAGACGCTCGATCGCTCGAAGTTGCTTGATCTCGGCCAGGGTGAAGTCTTCGGTGAACCAGTCTTCGACCGCGTGGCCGTCGACGAACCCGGCGCGCTTGAGGTGGGCGTATTCGGGGCGACTGGCAACGTCGGTTGTGCCCGAGAGCGCGTTCTCGTGACGAAGCACCAGCGCGTGGTCTTTGGTCGGCACAATGTCGCACTCGATTGCGTGAACGCCCTGCTCATAAGCCAGTGCGAAAGCCTCGAGCGTGTTCTCGGGGCGATATGCGCAGGCACCGCGGTGGCCGAAGACTAAAGGTTTCACGCTCATGAGATTAGGCGGGCGAAGTTAACGCTCGGTTACTCCCACTCGATGGTGCCAGGCGGCTTTGAGGTTACGTCGAGCACGACGCGGTTGACCCCTTCGACCTCGTTGGTGATGCGGTTCGAAATCTTGGCGAGCAGGTCGTAAGGCAGGCGCGACCAGTCGGCGGTCATGGCGTCTTCACTCGACACCGGGCGAAGCACAATCGGGTGGCCGTAGGTGCGTCCATCGCCTTGAACACCAACGGAACGAACATCCGCTAGCAACACCACTGGGCACTGCCAAATCTCACCGTCGAGGCCGGCGTTGCTCAGCTCGTTGCGCACAATGGCATCTGCCTTGCGCAGCAGGTCGAGGCGCTCTTTGTTCACTTCACCAACGATGCGAATGCCGAGGCCAGGGCCCGGGAACGGCTGGCGCTGAACAATCTCGTGCGGCAGACCAAGCTCGGCACCAATGGCGCGAACCTCGTCTTTGAACAACGTGCGCAGTGGTTCAACGAGCTCGAACTGCAGGTCATCTGGCAGCCCGCCAACGTTGTGGTGGCTCTTGATGCCAGCGGTCGCCCCGCCGCCCGACTCAACCACGTCTGGGTAGAGCGTGCCCTGAACCAAGAAGCGAATCGGTCGGTCGTCGGCCTTCGACTCCTCAATCAGTGCGGTCTGAGCCTCTTCGAAGGTGCGAATGAACTCGCGACCGATGATCTTGCGCTTGGTTTCTGGGTCGCTGACGCCGGCGAGAGCATCCAAGAATTTTTGCTCAGCATCGACAACAACCAAACGGATGCCCGTGGCAGCCACATAGTCACGCTCAACCTGCTCGGCCTCACCTTGACGAAGTAGCCCGTGGTTTACGAACACGCAAACGAGCTGGTCGCCGACTGCCTTGTGAACCAGCGCCGCGGCAACAGCCGAGTCGACGCCGCCCGACAGACCACAGATAACGCGGTCGGTGCCGACCTGCGCGCGAATCTTTTCGACCTGCTCGGCGATAACGTTGCCCGAGTTCCAGGTTGGGGCGATGCCGGCAGCGTTGTGCAAGAAATTCTCAAGAACCTTCTGACCAAACTGCGAGTGCTTCACCTCTGGGTGCCACTGCACCCCATAAATCTTGCGCTGTGAGTTGGCGAACGCGGCCACCGGAGTGATGTCGGTCGAAGCCAACACCTCGAAACCTTCTGGAGCCTGCATCACCTGGTCGCCGTGGCTCATCCAGCAAATCTGTTCGGCAGGCTGACCCTCAAGAATCTCGCCGCCGTCGCTCACGCGAAGTTCGGTTGCGCCATATTCTTTGATGCCCGAGCGATCAACGCGACCACCGAGCAGGTTCGCCAAGGTTTGAAAGCCGTAGCAAATGCCAAGCACCGGCACGCCAAGCTCGAGAATCTGTGGGTCAAGTTGAGGTGAGCCATCCTCGTAAACAGACGACGGGCCACCCGACAAAATGATGGCGGCCGGGTTCTTGGCGCGCACCTGCTCGGCAGTCACATTGTGGTGAACGATTTCGCTGTAGACGCCGGCTTCACGAACGCGACGGGCGATCAACTGGGCGTATTGAGCACCAAAGTCGACGACTAGAACAGGCTGGTTAATTTGAATCTCCCTTGGCAAGGCGGCCGTAGTAGTTCTCGGTGAAGAATGACAAGAATGGCACAACTCCACCCGCGGCCATCACCAAAAAGCGCAGGAACGACCAGCGGGTTTCGGTCCAGACCCTGAAGCAGGCATAGAGGTAAAGCACATAGAGCCAGCCGTGCACGATGAGCGAGATCGAGGTTAGGTCGAGGCCACTCTGTGGCAGCCCCTCGCGAAAACCGTCGGCGGTCATGGTGAAAGTTTCGAGGGTCAAAAACCCGTTCGGCCCTAGCGCCCAAAGTTCTTGGTTGGTCGCCAAGCGAATCACATAAAGAATCGTGATGGTCAGCAGAAAGATTCCGGTGGTCAGCGAGGCAACGCGAAACAGTTTGAGTGTGAACGCGGATGCTGGGCTCGAAGTCTGGGGCATGGCTCTAGTTTAAGCCACCGATCCCTCTTGTTGTCTTCGTCCCCTTGGTGACTCTCTGTGGGAGGCATCCTCACGGGTCCAACAGGTGCACCAACTACATGTTTGATATTGCGCTGGCACGTCACGAGCTAATTCAACTAGCAACCAACATTGTTCAGAATTCCTCCTAGATTAAACTGGTGTCGTCACGCGATTAGGCCGCCACATTACGGTATTCGGTCGAGGTTTGTTAGCATTCACTCGCGCAAAGAATTGTGCTGAATCCAGCGCTAAAATCTCAAGTACCGATTGGTTAGGCCTGTAATCGGCAGTGGCTGAACCTCAAGACAGACCCAGGAGGTTACCGTGTCAAACCAACTGAACTTTCAGCTTGAGGCTTGGGCCGGGCAACTGCAACAACGCAAAGAGTTGCAAGATTCTCTATCAACTCCGCGAGAGGTAAACCACTTCTTCACGTTCAACGACAAGCAATCCGCAGACGAAGCCTGTAAAACTCTTATGGGGCTCAACTTTGATGTCACGGTTTCCAAGCGAGGGCTTTTCAACGTAGAGGTTTCGGCAACTCACGTTTCTGATCTTAAAGACGAGACAATAAAAGCGCTCCTCAAACAAATGGTGAGGATTTCTGAAAATCACTCTGGTGTATACGACGGTTTCGGTGCTGGCCTGGGAGGTTAATCACCAGTCAGGCGATTGGACAACGGTCACAGATCTGGTTCCCTCGCCACGCGTCACCAACTTAATAACTTCATCGCCACAGTCATCCAATTTCACGATGCGTAAACAGGTGGCGTCCGAGATGAACACATCGAAGCAGGAGATAGTTCTAACTGATGAGAGCGTTAGAGTTTTCAGTTTTCTAGAAAGCTTAAGTTCTGCAAAATTTAGATGTTTCGCCCCACCAAGTTCTAAGTGTCTGAGATCCGCAAATCGAGAAAGATCCAACTTACGATTACCGATGCTCGCAACTATCAAGGTCTTGATACCGCTCGGTAGCGCAGCCAAGTTCCCCTGTGCTCCCGAGCCCAGGTACACGTAATCGAGTCTTTTTAGGTTGTGCAAACCCCGCGCTTGACGAACGTTTCGTTCCAAGCCCAGCAAACGAAGTTTTTTTGTCTTGGCAAAGTTAATTGGCTTAAGGACAGGCGACGAGGTGTACACGCTCCTCAATGATTTTTTGTTCTCCAAACTGGTCAAATCGAGGGGAAAGCTTGTTCTAATAGACATAGACCTCAGAAAGGGGCTGGCATCAAGCACTCTTTCGAGCTCCGCCTGAACCCCCTCGCCACTCAGATCAACCCTGTACTTAATTTTTCCAGAATTCACAAGAAAATCACTACGCCAAGGGAGATACGTTAATCCAAATCCCGCGCTACTGAGAACAAATAACAAGCATTTTGGAATTGGTCGCTTGAACCAAAAGTGGATCCGCCTATTGGAAAACTCAAAGCCCCAGCCACGGACAAGATCGTCAATTCCTAGGTCGTACGGCATTGATGACGTTCCATAGTTTCTTGTTACCGGCTCTTTTTGGGATCCCGCCCATTCCATCGATCAACTCTTGTTCGAATAGCCTCCGCTCTAGTGTCGATTTGCCAGGCATCGGTTCAAAGCTGAACTTTTCGATTTTATAGCCCTTCCATTCTGCTCTCCGCGCATGTTCCGCCATTCGCCTGGCAACGTCCTTAGATTGTCCAATGTACGTTTTGCCTGCGACCACGAACTTATAGACACCCGCTCCACTTGCCTGGGCTCGGTCTGTGACAGAAAGCGTCTTCCCAACTTTAGTCGCAGCTTTTGACGAGGCCACCGCTACCTTGGTTAGTTTTAGGACCTTACTGCCCACACTTATAGCCTTAGCTACCCACGCGATTTGTTGAAATCCTGGTATTGGCAGGAAGCTCGCCACGGTCAGTGCAAGGTCTAGTGTGTCCCACCAGCCCCAGTTTCCGTCGAAATCTGTTTTGTTGATTGGGTCGTTTGGGTAGGTGTAGGTGGTTTCGTTGCCGCCAGTGATCGGGTCTGGGCTGGTGAATTGGTTGGTTGTTGGGTTGTAGAGTCGTGCACCCATCAAGATAAGTCCTTGACTGGTTGTTGCACGTTCATACTGGCCATAGGCGTCGTAGGTGACTAGTTTTCCTGTAGAAGCAGCATCACGGTTACCGTATTCATCGAAACTGACCCAACTATCAGTAGATGCAGTATCAACGTTGATGCGGGTGACTGTGTTGCCTCGTAGATCGTTCACATCAAGGCTTACCGTTTTCACACCGTTATCGAGCGTGACCGTATTGTTGAGGCCCGTACCGAGCGAGCTGACGTAAATGTCGGTAACTCCAGCATTGTTAGTACTCCAAGCTGGGTTATCTGAAGTACCGGTGTAATGTTTGGTCACCACGCTACTGCCGGTTGTTTCGGTAACTCGTCGACCGAGAGCATCAAAACTGTAGGCAGTAGTCACGCCGTTTTGTGTGATCGAAGCTACCTGGTCATTGAGACGGTAACCGACACTAATCACACCAGCATTGTTAGGTGAATGAATAGCAGGTATAGACGTGTTTCGACCTAAACCGTCATACACATACCCTGCATTAGTTAGCTGCGATCCATTGTTGTAGGTAAACGTTTTAGCTGTTGAAGTACTGCAGTTACCGCTACTGACACCTATTCGATTACCTGCAACATCAAACCCGTAACT
>CAIZQQ010000078.1 GCA_903935175.1 uncultured Micrococcales bacterium | reverse complement strand
CCGTAACGATGGCAAGGTCTGCGCTCTTGTCGACCGTCTGGCCGTGAGCGCCCTCGCCCGACTCCCCCAACTCAGCCAAAAGCGGAATCAGCACGCGAGCACCTGACAGTGCGGCGACAACCTGCTCGTTTGAACCTTCACCAGAGGCTAGTGCGTGGATGCTCGCCACCAGGGCTTCGTCGGCCTGACCGTTGTCACCGGCCCATGAGTTTGGTTCGAACGAACGCCCAGCCCAAGGAACTCCGGCCGAATCGGCCAAGGGGTCTTGGTTGATGTGCTCGTGATCTTGACTCATGGTTACCGAGCGTTGGCGATTTCTAGTGCTGCTTCGAGCGAGAACTTGCCGGCGTAGAGCGACTTGCCCAGAATTGCGCCTTCAAGGCCTTGGCTCACCATCGCGCGAAGGTCGGTGATGTCTTGAAGTGAAGAAATGCCACCCGATGCCACCACTGGCTTATCGGTTTTCGCCATCACCTGGGCCAGTAGCTCGAGGTTTGGTCCGCGCAGAGTGCCATCTTTGGTCACGTCGGTAACCACGTAGCGTGCGCAGCCGTCGTCTTCGAGTCGCGCCAACACTTCGAACAGGTCGCCGCCTTCGCGAGTCCAGCCGCGGGCCGCAAGGGTTGTTCCACGAACATCCAAGCCAACCGCGATTGCGTCGCCGAAGCGGGCGATGGCGCGCTTGGTCCACTCTGGGTCTTCGAGCGCTGCCGTGCCGAGGTTCACGCGGGTGGCCCCTGCCTCGAGCGCGGCTTCGAGTGAAGCATCATCACGGATGCCGCCCGAAAGTTCAATCTTCACTGCACTAGCGGCGTTGACTACTTCGCGCAGAACGGCGCGATTCTCGCCTCTACCGAATGCGGCATCGAGGTCAACTAGGTGAATCCACTCGGCTCCGGCATTGATCCAGGTCATGGCGGCTTCGACCGGGTCACCGTAGTCGGTCTCTGAGCCAGCCTCACCCTGGGTTAGGCGCACGGCCTTGCCGTCGGCCACATCAACTGCCGGCAGTAGTTCTAGGTATTCAAACATCGGTTCTCTCTTATGTAGCTAAATCAGAAATCTTGTGGCTAGAGGCTGTTCACCCAGTTGGTCAACAAGCGGATGCCCGCCTCGCCCGACTTCTCAGGGTGAAACTGTGTGGCAGCCAACGGCCCAACCTCGCAGGCGGCAACGAATCGCGAACCGTATTCGCTCCACGAAACCTTTGGCGGAATGAAAGCACCCATCGCCTCTAGCTGCCAGTTCTGCACTCCGTACGAGTGCACGAAATAGAACCGCTCGTTTTCAACACCTTCAAACAGGGTCGACCCCGGCGCAGCATCCACGGTGTTCCAGCCGATGTGCGGCAGTTTTGGCGAGTCGAGCTCTTCAACCGCACCAGGCAACTGCCCCAGTCCCTCGCAGTTGCTGCCGTGTTCAACTCCGCGGTCGAACAACACCTGAAGACCGACGCAAATGCCAAGCACTTTTTTGCCCCCGGTTAGACGTTTGTCAATGAGTTCGGGCGCTCCGATGGCGTTCAGGCTTTGCATCACCGCTGCAAATGCGCCGACACCGGGCACAACTAATCCATCGGCTTCTAGAACCTTGCTGCGATCAGCGGTTAGTTCAACGTCTGCTCCGGCTGCCACGAGGGCCTTGACTGCTGAGTGCACATTGCCACTGCCGTAGTCGAGAACGACCACGCGTTTTTTGGTCACAGAGCGCCCTTGGTCGAAGGAACCCCATCGACTCGTGGGTCAAGCTCTAAGGCCTTGCGCATCGCGCGAGCAAATGCTTTGAACTCGGCTTCGGCAATGTGGTGTGGGTCGCGGCCATCCAGCACCGTGACGTGCACGGTGATTCCGGCGTTTAGGCTGATGGCCTCGAACACGTGACGCACCAGCGAACCGGTGAAGTGGCCACCGATCAGGTGAAACTCGAAACCGGCAGGCTCACCAGAGTGAACTAGGTATGGGCGTCCGGATACGTCGACCACTGCGCGTGCCAGCGCATCGTCGAGTGGAACTGTTGCGTCACCGTAACGACCAATGCCCGCCTTGTCGCCTAGCGCCTGCTTTAGAGCCTGCCCCAGAACTATGGCGGTGTCTTCTACGGTGTGGTGCGCGTCAATGTGGGTGTCGCCGGACGCCTTGATCTCGAGGTCGATCAGCGAGTGCTTTGCGAAGGCGGTGAGCAGGTGATCAAAAAAGGGAACGGTTGTCGAGATGCTCGACTTACCGGTTCCGTCTAAGTTCAGGGTGAGTTCGATTGACGACTCAGAAGTCTTTCGCGTTAGCGATGCAGACCTGCTCATGGAATTACCTTTCACCAAAAAAGCGTCATTGGGGATGGCTTTAAGTTTAGCCCTTTAGAACTTCACGCAGGGTGTCGAGAAATTGCGTTGTCTCGGCTTCGGTGCCGGCGGTAACGCGAAGAGTGCCTTCGATGCCAACATCGCGCACCAGCACTCCTCTGTCGAGAAGCTGCTGCCAGACATCCTTCGGTGATTCGAGCCCACCAAAAAGCACAAAGTTGGAATCACTGCGGTAGGGGTCTAAATCCAGCTCGATCAACTCGGCGATGATTCGGTCTCGCTGAACTCGGATGTCTGCAACTGCGTTCAGCATGAGCTCGCTGTGAGCGAGTGCGGCTAAGGCGGCGGCCTGAGTGAAGGCGCTCAGGTGATATGGCAACCTCACTAGTCGCAACGCATCGATTACCGCTGGATCAGCAGCGAGGTAGCCAACTCGAGCGCCAGCAAAAGCAAATGCCTTCGACATAGTTCTAGAAACCATCAAGCGCTCACGACCCTCTAGCAAGGTAATTGCGCTTGGGGTGTCGGGATAAGCAAACTCGGCATAGGCTTCGTCGACTACAACGACACCGCTGGTAGCCGAGTAAACCGCTTCGATGACTTCAAGAGAAAGCGGGGTGCCCGTCGGGTTGTTTGGTGAGCAAAGCAAAACAATGTCTGGGTTGTGCAGCTTTATTGCAGCCACGGCAGTCTCTGCCGACAACTCATAGCGGTCGTCGCGCCCCGCATCAACGTATGCGGTGTCGGTTCCGTCAGAAATGATTCGGTACATCGAGTATGTTGGCCCGAAACCCAAAGCCTTGCGGCCAGGGCCACCGAACGCCTGAAGGATTTGCTGAATAACCTCGTTCGATCCGTTTGCTGCCCAGATTTGTTCTCGGCTCAGATCGTGGCCCAGGTATTTCGCTATGGCATCGCGCAGTTCAACAAACTCGCGATCTGGGTATCGGTTGATGGTCAACACCTCGGCCGCCAAACGAGTGATTATGTCCATGGCGACAACCTCGGGAATGCCGTGGGTGTTCTCATTCACGTTCAAAGCCACTGGCACGTGAAGCTGCGGAGCGCCGTAAGGAACGCGACCCTTCAAAGAATCGCGGATCGGTAGATCATCGAGGTTTGCCATTAGACAAGATTACCGCCCAGCGCGTTGGCACTGGGCGGCATCGAGAAAGCTTGCACCAAAGCTAGTTAGCAGGCAGAGCCAACTGTTGCCCCGGCTGCAAAGTGGCATCTTGTAGAGCGTTTAGGCTGACCAGCTCTGCGATCCATTCGCGAGGCTCTTGGTCACCGGCGTGAACCTGTGCAAGACCCCAGAGCGTTGTGCCGGCGTTCACGGTTACATAGTCAAACTTGGCCGTAGAGCTTTCGTTGGTTGCCTGCGCCGAGAGACCAGAGAAGAGCGAGGCGCTCAAGGTAACTGCGGTGGCCAGAAACAAGGCGACAACCATGCGGCGGCGGCGGTAGGTGGCCTGTGAAACGGTGGCCACGCGGGTGATTTGAGATGACATTTGGTGTCTCCTTCTAACTCACTGTTCGAAAATCTGTTTCGAACAACTGTTCGATAAAATCAAGTTACCCACACCCACCGACATCATGTCAAGAGTTTTTCGAAAACTTTTTCGAATAAATGCTAGAAAATGTTGTATCTATCGAATAGAGTTTCGATAGGTGTGGTAGAGGCATTCAAACAGCCACCCCAGACATTTAGTTCTGAGACCCTAAGGAGGCCAACATGGCTGACCAAAAACAACTCACCGGAGTGCAGTCGAAGATTCTCGAGGCGATCGTTAGTTATCGTCGCGAAAAGGGTTACAACCCAACCATGCGCGAGGTTGGCGAGGCGGTTGGCCTGAGTTCAACATCCTCGGTTTCTTATCAGCTCAGCCAGTTGCGTGAACTTGGTTTCTTGTCGAAGGCCGACGCAGGTCAACGAGCGATGGATGTTCTCAAGAGCGCACCGGGCATGAGCACCGCTTCTCGTAGCGAAGTGAGCGACAACGTGGTGAGCATCCCCCTAGTCGGTCGCATTGCAGCCGGTGGCCCGATCTTGGCCGAGCAGAACATCCAAAGCCACTTGACGCTCCCCCGCGAACTTGTCGGCGGAGGCGAACTTTTCATGCTGAAGGTTTCGGGCGACTCGATGATCGACGCCGCTATTTGCGACGGCGACTGGGTAGTAGTTCGTCAACAGCAGACCGCAGAGCAAGGTGAAATCGTTGCCGCCCTGCTTGAAGAGGGTGCAACCGTGAAGGTGTTTAGACAGTCAAACGGTCAAACCTGGTTGATGCCAAGAAACTCTTCATACGACCCGATCGATGGCACCAACGCCGTAATCATGGGCAAGGTAGTTTCGGTTATTCGCTCGCTCTAGCTAGAGCTGGTCGACAACGGTAAAGACCGCAAGGTCTGATGCCAGTTCTGGCTTGACCATAGCCGTGATTTTTGTGCCCTCTTCGATGTACTCGAGAGACAATATTCGGCTGTTCAAGTGGATGCGCGACACCAGGTCACCGCGTGAATAAGGCACCACGACGGTTACCTTGACGTTTGGCTCGGGGATCAGCCTGGCCAGTAGGTCTTGCAACTCTTCGATGCCCTCGCCAGAACGAGCCGAAACGAAAATGCTGGTTGGCTCGAGCCCGCGCAGCGCCAAACGCATCGTTTCGTCGGCTAGATCGATCTTGTTGAAGACAATCAACTCTGGGATGTCGCTGGCCCCAACTTCGCCGATCACATCGCGCACCGTGGCTATCTGGCTTGCTGGGTCTGGGTGCGATGCATCGACCACGTGAACGATCAGGTCTGAGTCGCCGATTTCTTCGAGTGTTGACCGAAAAGCCTCAACCAACTGGTGCGGCAGGTTTCTCACAAAACCAACGGTGTCGGCAAGCGTGTATTCGCGTCCGTCTGGAGTTTGAGTTTTGCGCACCGTGGGGTCTAGCGTGGCAAACAGGGCATTCTCGACCAAAACGCCGGCCGAGGTCATGCGGTTTAGTAGGGAGGATTTGCCCGCGTTGGTGTAGCCCGCGATTGCCACCGACGGAACCGAGTTTTT
>CAIZQQ010000077.1 GCA_903935175.1 uncultured Micrococcales bacterium | reverse complement strand
GTTGGTGCTTTGGATGCGCTCTTTATTTCTGCCCTAACCATCGTCATTCTGCTCGGCCTCGGCACCGCTGTTTGGCTCATCGAAAACGATCCAGACATTCCGTGGATCATGTCGCTGCAAACGATGGGAAACCTGTGGTTTGCGGGGCATGGCGTGAGCATCCACGTTGGTGAACAGGCGCTCGCCGGAATCGATTCGCCGGCGTTCGACATTTCACTTGCCCCGCTCGGCCTGATGGCCGTGGTTTACCTATTCGGTCGTCGTACCGCGCGCAAACTCTGGGGTGCACTCGAGTTTTGGCCTGGCTGGGTAGGTGCGTTCATCGTTTATGCAACCGTCGCGATTGTTCTCACCCCGATTGCCTCGAGCCCAACGGTTCACCCGGTGGCAAACGAAGCCGCCGCGATTCCGGCACTGCTTTATGTTGCGTCGATGGTGGTTACCAATCTGTTCGGCCGCTCGCAAAACACCGAGGTTGTTACACGCGAACGCGCTTGGCTCGATGACCAAATCGCACACCGATCACAGACCGCTAACTGGTTCTTGGCATCACTCAGCAAGCCGGCCTTCATCGCCGGCACCGCCGTGGTAGTTGGCCTGCTCGCCGTCTCGGCAATCTTTTTGGCGGGCAGCCTCGCCTTCAACTGGGTCTCGGTAACTCGCCTCTACGAAGGCCTGCAGGTGAGCCTCATCGGCGGCATCGCGGTTACCCTCGCGCAGTTAGCGCTGCTGCCAAACCTCATCATCTTCGGCGCTTCGTGGCTAACCGGCCTCGGCTTCTCGATCGGCGCGGGCTCAACCGTCTCGCCGTTCGGCACCGAGCTCGGCCCGATTCCGTCGATTCCATTCTTTGGCGGTTTGCCAATCGGTGAAAACCCGTTCGGCCTAATGGTTTTGGTCGTGCCGGTACTTTTGGCGTTGGCCGCAACCGTGCTCGTGAAACCGCACGCAGCCGACATCCGCTTCAATTTCGCATCGCCACTTAGCGCGGCAATCTCGCTCGGCCTCGGCATCGGTTTGGTGGCGGCGCTCGAGTCGGCGCTGCTCGCCTGGGTGGCCACTGGTGGCATTGGCCCAGAGCGTCTCGCCGAGTTTGGTGTGAACCCGTGGATGCTCGCGCTGGTGGTCTTCGTCGAGGTAGCTCCCGTGTCGTTCTTGGCGGCGTTCTACAGCGCTCGCCCCGACAAGGCAGCCCCGATTCCCGAACATCTCAAGCGATAAACTAGAGCGGTGCTGTCGGTCGTCGTTCTAATTTCTGGGTCAGGTTCTAACCTGCGTGCCCTGCTCGACGCCGCCGCAAACCCGCTCTACCCGGCCCGCATTTTGGCCGTTGGTTCTGACAACCCGGCCGCCGGTATAGAACATGCCGAATTGCACGGAGTGCCAACTTTCGTGGTTGAGCCTGGCCGTTTTGCCACTCGCGAAGCTTGGGCCGATGCGCTGCTTGCCAACATCAAGCACTTCGAACCAGACCTAGTTGTCTTGGCCGGTTTCATGAAGATTCTGCCTCCGAACTTTGTGCAGGCGCTGAGCCCAAACCTAATCAACACTCACCCTTCGCTATTGCCCGAGTTCAAGGGAGCGCACGCTGTGCGCGACGCCCTTGCCGCCGGAGCAACTCGCACCGGGGTGACCATTCACGTTGTCGACGAGGGTGTCGACACCGGGCCTCACCTGGCACAGGCCGAGGTTCAGATTCACCCCGGCGAAACCGAAGCCGCACTGCACGAGCGCATCAAAGTTGTTGAGCGCGAACTGCTGGTCGATGTGGTCAAACAATTCGCCGAGGCGAAAGCTCAACAACCCGCATAGCCGCTCACAGCGAATTTCGCTGAGACGACTAAAACCGAAAGGCTGCTCGTGGCTTCTGCCGACCGCAACCCAACCGAATACCGTCACCGCGACCGCGTCGCTATCAAGCGCGCACTCATCTCGGTCAGCGACAAGACCGGCCTACTCGAACTAGCCGCAGCGCTAGCCGCCGTCGGTGTAGACATGGTTTCAACCGGTTCAACCGCCAAGACCATCGCCGAAGCAGGCTTCAAGGTCACCGAGGTTTCACAAGTAACCGGATTCGCCGAGGCACTCGACGGCCGCGTCAAAACTCTGCACCCAAAGATTCACGGCGGTCTTCTCGCCGACCTTCGCCTCGTCGATCACGAAAACCAGCTGAACGAACTAGGCATCGAGCCGTTCGAGCTTGTGGTGGTCAACCTGTACCCGTTCGTTCAAACCGTGGCCTCTGGCGCCAAGGGTGACACGGTGGTTGAGCAGATCGACATCGGTGGGCCTGCGATGGTGCGAGCATCCGCCAAGAATCACGCCAACGTTGCCATCGTGGTCGACCCGTCGAAGTACAGCGAAATCATCGCAGCGATTGCCGACGGAGGCACGAGCCTGGCTCAGCGTCGCGAACTTGCCGCCCACGCCTTCGCCCACACCGCGCGCTACGACGCGGCGGTTGCCGAGTGGTTCGCAGGTGAGATCGAGAGCCAGTGGCGCAAAGACGCCGGCCAGACCCAGAACAACGAGAGCAAGAACCCCGGTTTCGCCAGCACCTTCGAGCTTCAGGCCGAACTTGCCAACACCCTGCGCTACGGCGAGAACTCGCACCAGGCGGCCGCGCTTTACCGCAACACTTCGGCCGAGGCTACCGCGGGCATCGCCCAGGCCCGCCTGCTCGGCGGCAAAGAGATGTCTTATAACAACTACGTCGATGCCGATGCCGCACTTCGCGCAGCCTTCGACCACACCGAGCCAGCCGTTGCCATCATCAAGCACGCCAACCCGTGCGGCGTTGCAATTGGTGACCCGAACGCGCCAGACCAAATAGCGGATGCTCACGCCAAGGCCCACGTTTGCGACTCAGTCTCTGCGTTCGGAGGTGTGATTGCAGCCAACCGCACCGTGACCAAGACCATGGCCCAACAGGTTGCCAGCATCTTCACCGAGGTCATCATCGCGCCGGGTTATGACTTTGAGGCGCTCGAGATTCTTACTGGCAAGGCGAACCTGCGCATTTTGCTTTTGCCACCGAACTTTGGCCGTGATTCACTCGAGATTCGTCAGATTTCTGGCGGCCTGCTGGTGCAAGAGCCAGACACCTTCGAATCGCTCAACCCAAGCAACTGGACTCTCGTCTCGGGCTCAAAGGCCGACCCGGCCAC
>CAIZQQ010000076.1 GCA_903935175.1 uncultured Micrococcales bacterium | reverse complement strand
TCGAGAACCACGGGCGAACCAGCATCCGAGCCCTCACGAAGCGCCATCGAAATCGGCACCTGACCCAAAACCGGCACCTCGGCACCGCTCAACTTAGCAAGCCTCGAGGCAACAAGCTCGCCACCGCCCGCACCGAATAGGTCAAGACGAGTGCCGTCGCTCTGCTCGAGCCAGGCCATGTTTTCGATTACTCCGAACACGCTCTGACCGGTCTGCAGACCAACCGCACCAGAACGCTCGGCAACATCGGCAGCGGCAACCTGCGGGGTGGTCACCACGACGGTCTTGGCGGTCGGCAGCAACTGCCCGAGGCTAATCGCAATGTCGCCCGTGCCAGGCGGCAGGTCAACCAGCAAGAAATCGAGGTCGCCCCAATAAACGTCAACCAAAAACTGCTCGACGGCTCGGTGCAGCATCGGCCCGCGCCAAGCAACCGGCTTGTTTTCGTCGATGAACATGCCGATCGAAATCACCTTCACGCCAAAGGCCACCGGCGGCAAAATCATTTCGTCGAGACGGGTCGGCTTATCGGTTAGCCCCAATTGAGCGGGGATGCTGAAGCCGAAGATGTCGGCATCGACAAGCCCAACACGCAAACCCTTCGCCGCAAGCGCCACCGCAAGGTTCGCGGTCAGGCTGCTTTTACCTACGCCGCCCTTACCCGATCCAATTAGAAAAACGCGGGTGAGAGTGTCGACACCAAACGGGTTGGTGCGCAGCGCGCGACCCCCGAGCAACTTGGCCTTGAGTTCGCCACGCTCATCTGCGGTCATCACGGTCATGTTCACTTCGTAGTTCGCCGAAACCGTCGCGAGCGCCTGCTCGACATCGGTGCGAATGCGCTCGGCTGCGGGGCAGCCGACCACGGTCAACTTGATTTCAACGCCGAGGGCTGCGTCAGCATCCGAGTTCGCAACCTCGTCATCGAAAGGCGTGATTTTGCCAACCATGCCCAGTTCGGTGATTGGGCGTCGAAGCTCGGGGTCAATAACCTTGGCCAACGCCGCGAAAACACTCTCGCGACTCGTCATTTGCGTGGCGACGTGCCCTTCTCGTGCTTGCCAGGCTTTTCGCCCTCGCGCAGCTCGACCAGCAGTTCGCGCATCAGGTCGCGAAGTTCATCGCGAACGAAATCTTTGGTCGCCATTTCTTCCATCGCCAAGCGCAGCGCCACAACCTCGCGGGCAAGGTATTCGGTGTCGGCCAGGTTGCGCTCGGCGCGCTGACGGTCTTGCTCAAACTTCACGCGGTCGCGGTCATCCTGGCGGTTCTGCGCCAAAAGAATCAGCGGCGCGGCATAAGACGCCTGCATTGACAAAATCAGGGTGAGCAGGGTGAAGTTGGTGAGCTTCGGGTCAAACTGCAAATCGAGCGGAGCAAGCGAGTTCCAGCTGAGCCAAACCGCACAAAACACGGTCATGCCGATCAAGAAACCGCCGGTACCCATTGCGCGAGCAAAGGCCTCGGATGCACGGCCAAACTTCTCTGGATCGATGCTGATGCGCGGCACAAAGCGTGAGCGGGTGCCAATTGGTGCGTCGAGTCGGTCGCGGGACTTTGCCATTTGGCACCTCCTAGTGTTTAGTCTTCGTTACGCCAGTCTTCGGGCAGTAGGTGATCGAGCACGTCGTCAACGGTGACCACGCCGATCAGGTGATGATCTTCATC
>CAIZQQ010000075.1 GCA_903935175.1 uncultured Micrococcales bacterium | reverse complement strand
GATCACGAGGTTAGCGAGAACGTCAAGGTGATTCACAACGGCATCGACGACGACACCATTCACCACATTCTTGAGCAGGCCGCGGCCAAGCCGACCAAGCGTGACCCGAAGGCGCCGGTGCGCATCATCTGGTCTGGTCGCATTCAAACCGAAAAGCGCCCGCTCGAGTTCATTCAGGCCTTCGCGCTGGCCAACCCAGACGCAACCGCCGAACTCTACGGCAAGGGCTACCAGTTCAAGAAGGCCGCCAAGCTCATCAAAGACCTCGGGCTAGAGCACAAGGTTCACCTGCGCGGCAGCGTGCCATACACGACCATGCTGCGACGTTTCGCCGAAGCAGACGTGCTGGCACAGACATCCGTGGGATTCGAAACCCAGGGCATGACCGTTTATGAAGCCGCCGCCGTGGGCACCCCGAGCATTTTGTGCGACCACAACATCGCGGGTGAATTCGCCTCGGATGTTCACTGGACCGTTCGCGACGAATCGGTCGAAGCGTTGGCCGAGTCGATCAGCCAAGCGGTAGCCGACATCAAGGCCGGCGACAATCGCGGCGAGCGCTTAAAGAACGAAGACCACCTGTTGCAAACCGGTGCAACGGCAAAGATGTTGAAGTACTACGCCTCGGTGATCGAGGCTCATAAGGCGAAGAGCTACTAGTTCGTTAGCGTGTGGCGAGCCGCGGGTCTAGCCGCGTCGCTCGAGTAAACCGACCGCAGCCTCAAGAACCAGCAACGCGCCAAGACGAACCGTGCGACCGTCGGCAGAATCTGCCGTCGCGTCGATCTCGGTGACGTCGATTGACTTTACGCGCGGGTGTGCGGCCGCGAGCCTGGCAAGTTTGCGCAATTGATAAGCCGTGATGCCCCCGGGTGCCGCCGCCGGGCAAGCGGGCACGAAGGCTCGGTCGCAGACATCCACGTCGATATCAACGTGAATCGGCCCGCCTCCACTGCCGGCAACGCCGAACGCCTCGGCCATTAAATCGGCGAGCGCGCGGGTCTCTAACTCGTCACGGTGAATCACGTGGATGCCCAACTCGGCAGCCTCGTTCGCATAAGCCGGTGAGTTCGAAAAGTCGTTGATGCCGATTTGCACGATGCGCTTGGGGTTCAGGCCAGCCTCGATGAGTCGGCGCACGGGGGAACCGTTGCTAACCCCGTAGCGAATGTCGTGGTGGGCGTCGAAGGTGATGAGCCCGGCGGTTTTGAGGTCGGCACCGAATGCGCCGAGGGCGGTTGCATAGGTGACCGAGTTGTCGCCACCGAGTGCCACGACCAGTTCGGTTCGTGTGGTGAGTTCGGCGACCTTTGCGATGGTGACCGCCTCATTGTGGTCTGGGTCTTCGATGTTGCCGGCGTCGATGGCACTGATCGATTCGATTGAACCGAGCGAAGACTGAAGGCTGTAGCGCGATAGTGCCTGGCGAATGGCGTCTGGGGTTGCGTTCGCACCCGTGGCCGAGATGCTCGTGAGGTTGGCCGGCACACCCAGCAGGGCCAGGTCGGCTTTTGCGCCAGCATCCGCTTTCAACCAGGCGGAGGCTCGCGGCCAAGCAGCATCTTCTTTGAGCATGTGCCAAGTCTGCCAGAAAGCCTAGGATGAAGACATGAGCAATGACGCCCACTTTCCGCTGCACGCGGCCACCGGTTCGACCATCACAGCGCAGGGCTGGCCGCAAGAAGCAGCCATTCGAATGCTGCACAACAACCTCGACCCGGCGGTGGCCGAATACCCCGAAAATCTTGTAGTTTAT
>CAIZQQ010000074.1 GCA_903935175.1 uncultured Micrococcales bacterium | reverse complement strand
TACGCGCGTACTCTCGTTCGCTAGGAAAGAATCCAGCAGTCATTCGCTCAAGTTGAACGCGCAACATCATGACAGCATCCAGCTTGAATGTGGCAATCGCCTCGTCGAGCGAGTAAGAAAAACCATCAGCCTGATTGACTAGCGCGTTCGGCAGAAGCGTGGGTGGTCCAACTAGATAAACCTTCGCGCCTAACTGCTTGAGCAGAACGAGATTGCTTCTAGCCACTCGGCTATGGGCAATGTCGCCCACGATGGCGACAGCCACTCCGTCTAGACCCTTGCCACGTGCATCCGAGTGAATAGCGCTGCGCAGTGTGAATGCATCTAGAAGAGCTTGGGTCGGATGCTCGTGGGTGCCGTCACCCGCGTTGATGACCGAACCCTTCACCCAGCCACTATTGGCAAGCATGTGGGCTGCACCGGAGGCGTGGTGCCTGATCACGACGGCGTCGGCTCCGATAGCCTCTAGTGTTTGTGCGGTGTCTTTGAGGCTCTCACCCTTGCTCACGCTCGAACCCTTGGCAGCAAAGTTGATTACGTCTGCAGATAGACGTTTGGCGGCAACCTCAAAGCTAATTCTTGTTCTGGTCGAATCTTCGAAGAAAAGATTCACGACAGTTTTACCGCGCAGAGTAGGTAGCTTTTTAATGTCTCGGTCGTTCACTTCAGACATCTCGAGTGAGGTGTCAAGAATGGCGATTGCCGCTTCGCGACTTAGGTCGGAGACGCTAACTAGGTGCTTCATGCCTCGATCACCACTTCATTCTCGGTATCTGACTCGGTTAGCAGCACTCTGATGCGTTCATCACGCGATGTCGGAAGGTTTTTGCCCACAAAGTCGGCTCGGATAGGAAGCTCACGGTGCCCCCGGTCGATCAGAACAGCAAGTCTGACGGCACTCGGCCTGCCGTAATCGCCTAAGGCATCTAGAGCCGCTCTAATGGTGCGCCCGCTGAAGAGAACATCGTCCACCAGAACCACAACTTTGCCATCTAGACCACCCGATGGAATCAAGGTTTGTGCCGGGTTTCGGGTTGGCTTTGACGCTAGATCATCTCGGTGCATAGTGATGTCGAGCGTGCCAAGGACGGCATCGGTGTCTATGGACTCGAACTTTGCGATTGTGTCGACGATACGCTTTGCCAAAATGGCTCCGCGAGTGGGTATGCCAAGAATCACTAAATCTTGACTGCCTTGATTTGACTCGAGTATTTCGTGGGAAATACGAGTAACAGCGCGATCGATGTCGCTACTGGTCAGAACGGTGCGTGAGGGCACTCGAACCTCCTTCTGCGCCTCACAGGACGCCCTTTAAAGGATTTGTTATTGAAACTCTAGCAGAATGAAATGGCTATAGCGCGGTCTTTGTGCTGGCGATTTTCTGAAGTAGACCGTTTATGAATCCTGGGGAATCATCGGTTGAGTATTCTTTTGCCAGCTCAACGGCTTCGTTGACAGCCACTGCATCTGGGATGTCCTCGTTGAAAACAATCTCCCAAGTTGCCACTCGCATAATGGCTCGGTCGACAGCAGGCATGCGGTCGATAGACCAGCCCTGAGAGTAGGCCTCTAGATAAGCATCCACTTCGTCGCGGTGCGAATCGAAGCCGGTGACAATCTCGGATGCGTAGCCGAAGATCTCGTCTTGATTCTGGCGATCGGCGTTCGCCTCTTTGGCCTCAGACAGCGTCGTTATTGGACTGATTCCGCGCAAATCGGCAGCGAAAAGAGCGTCTACCGCTCGTTTTCTTGATTTTGTGCGTGAGCTCAACTTAGTCGTTCACGCGACCCAGGTAGTCTCCGGTTCTGGTGTCGATGCGCACCTTGGTTCCGTTTTCGAGAAACAGTGGAACCTGAATTTGGAGTCCGGTTTCTACGGTGGCCGGTTTGGTGCCTCCCGACGAGCGGTCACCCTGAAGGCCTGGCTCGGTGTAAGTAACCTCTAGAACAACCGATGCAGGAAGTTCGACGTAAATCGGGTTGCCCTCATGCATTGCGACAACCGCATCCTGGTTCTCGAGCATATAGTTGACAGCGTCGCCAACAGTCTCTTCACCAAGGCTCACCTGGTCGTAGGTGTTCTTGTCCATGAAAATGTAGCCAGAACCGTCGTTGTACAGGTATGTCATGTCTCGTTTGTCCACGTTCGCGGTTTCAACCTTGACACCAGCGTTGAAAGTTCTGTCGACAACCTTGCCGGTGAGGATGTTCTTCAACTTGGTACGCACGAACGCGGCACCTTTGCCGGGCTTGACGTGCTGGAATTCAACGACGGTCCAAAGTTGACCTTCGATGTTCAGTACGATTCCGTTTTTAAGATCGTTAGAAGTAGCCACAGTTGCCTCACAAAATGTTTTGACCGCACTTCGGTCAACCTTGTTGAGTTTACCGTAGAGCCTTCAGTTTCAGATGGCTTGAATGGCGAGTTTGTATGAGTCTGTGCCAAAACCCGCGATGACACCCGTTGCGACTGCAGAGATCACACTCTTGTGTCTGAACTCTTCACGCGCGTGCGGGTTGCTTATGTGCACTTCGATCAGCTTCAATCCGGCCTTGGTGACGAGTGATGCCGCATCGGCAAGGGCATACGAGTAATGAGTGAAAGCAGCGGGGTTGATGATGACCG
>CAIZQQ010000073.1 GCA_903935175.1 uncultured Micrococcales bacterium | reverse complement strand
CGGTCTACCTGGCTGGCGCGGTGGCAACTGCGGCACAAAACGCCGATGTGGCGCTCGGATGGACGACCGCAATCGCGGGCGTAATTCTCGCGTTGATCGCCCCGGTGCTCGGTCGCCGCTCAGACATCAACGGTCGCCGCAAGTTCTGGCTAATGGTCAACACCTACATCTTGGTCGTCATCATGGTGGCCTCATTCTTTGTCGAGCCAAAGGCTGAGTTCTTCTTGTTCGGCCTCGTTCTGTATGGCCTCGGCTCGATCATCCAAGAGTCGGCTTTCATCAACTACTACGCCATGCTCAAGCAGGTTTCGAACGTTAGCAACATCGGCAAGATCAGTGGTTTTGCCTGGGGCTTGGGTTACCTCGGTGGAATCATCCTCTTGATGTTCTCGCTCGTGGCATTCGTTTTGCCAGAAGTGCCGATGTTCGGCATTCCAACCGATGGCTCGCTAAACATTCGCTCAATCTTCTTGTTCAGCGCTGTGTGGACCCTCGTGTTCTCGATTCCGCTGATGCTGTTTGTGCCTGAGACCGCTAAGCGTGCGGGCGCTGCCAAAGAAACCATCGCGCAGTCTTATGCCAACACGGTGCGCGAGCTAAGCGTGCTTCGTCGCCAGGCACCAGAGACCTTCAAGTTCTTGATTTCGAGCGCCATCTACCGTGACGGTCTGGCCGGTGTTTTCACCTTTGGCGCGGTGCTCGGCACCCTGGCCTTCGGGTTCAACCAAACCTCGATCATCTTCTTCGGTATCGCAGCGAATGTGGTTTCGGGTCTCGGCGCAGTTATCGGTGGCATCTTGGATGACCGAATCGGTAGCCGCACGGTGATTCTTGGTTCGCTCGTCGGTCTGATCATTTCGGGCTCGGCCGTGTTCATCTTTGCCGACCAAGGCCCAATCACCTACTGGATCTTCGGACTAGCGCTGTGCCTCTTCGTTGGACCAGCTCAGGCTTCGAGCCGAACCTTTGTTTCGCGCTTCACCCCGGCCGGTCGCGAGGGCGAGGTGTTTGGTCTCTACCAACTCACCGGTCGCGCCATCTCGTTCTTGTCTGGCACGTTATGGGCAGTTAGCATCTTGGCTGCCGAGGCGGTTGGAGTGAAGGGCAACACCACGGTCTATGGCATCTGGGGTTTGATCGCGATCATCGCGGTTGGCTTCGTGTTGCTCACCCGCGTGCACCCGCGACCAAGCGTTATCGACTAGGCGAGATTCGGGGCGCTTGCCTCAAAAGGTTAGTCCGCACGCTGAGATAGCCCATGCACGCGCAAGGCCAAGTGCGCATACGTCATGTCGGCCCAACTGAACCAAGGGCGAGTGAACTCTGTGGGGTCATCCACGTTCACCGACTCGTGATTGCGCCCCGTGCCCGCGTCGATCGACTCAAGCAAATCTAGGCAAGCATCGGCTTCGTCAAAACTCCACGCGGTTAATCCTTGAATGGCTAGAGCGAGCGGCCAAATGTGGCGGGCTGGTGTGTGCACGCTGGCTAAACCGGTGGCATACTTTCCGCTTACATACATCGGGTTGTGCATACTCAGAATCCAGCTGCGCGTAACTAAATAACGCTTGTCTCCAAACCCACACCAACCCAGGTAGGGCAACGCTAAAAGGCTTGGCACGTTTGGGTCATCCCACTCGAGGCCATTACCCAGGCCATCGACCTCGTAAGCATACTTCTTGTCTGGCCCTTGCCCAATGATGCCGTGCTTCTTTATCGCGCGCGTTAGCGCCCTTGCGAGTTGGCGGGTTCGTTTTGCCAGAGCGTTTCTACCAAACTCAATCGCAGCATCGGTCAACCAGTCAAGCGTCACGGTTAGGTGGGCATTCGCAGGAATCAAAAATGGATACTGGCAGCCATCATCGCTGGGTCTGAATCCAGACCAGACCAGGCCGGTGTGTGCGAACGGTGCGCCGAAACCATCGTGCGAAAGCTGGTCATGCGGCGGATTGTCTAATCTAACGAACCTATATGTTTCGGGCTCGTGGCGACTCTCACGTTCGAGCAAGTCGATGCAACTTTCGGCCGCATGCCAAAAGACCTGGTCAAGATGATCTGTGAATCCGGTTACGCGGTAGAGCCTTAGCGCGAGGTCGAAAAAAGCCGCAATAGAGTCGAGTTCAAACTTGCGCTCAAAGACCCAGGGGCTCTGGTCGTCAAAATCTTGATGCCAGCAGTTCGAGTTTGCCTCGATGTTGAACGCGTTGGCATACGGGTCAATCAGAAGATATGCGGCTTGGCGCTTAGACACCGCCGCGATGATGCGCTCTGCCTCACCGGTCTGACCAGTAGCAGCCAAGAGTGGGCGAAGTTGCCAGGTTGAATCGCGAATCCACATCGCCGGAATGTCGCCCGTAGAGACAAAAATCGTGCCATCTTCTAGCAGAGTCATTGCGTCTTCGAAGAGAGTCACAAACGAAGCTCGAACGCGCTCAACCCTTATTGGGTCAGCTTTTTCGGCCAACCTGTCAAGCAGCAGTGCAACATCAGAGGCAAGTTCGATCATCTGTCGTTGCGTGACGATTTAGTCGCGTTGATCTAGCGGCTCGTTGCCGACATCGGTGATGTGAAAGTTCATGAACGAGCGTGAGGCAGTTGGGCCACGCTGACCCTGGTAGCGGTTGAGGTACTTGGCGCTGCCATAAGGGGTTTCGCTTGGGCTGGATAGCTGGAAGAAGCAGAGCTGGCCAACCTTCATTCCTGGCCAAAGCTTGATCGGCAGGTTGCTCACGTTGGCTAGCTCGAGGGTGACGTGACCGTTGAAACCTGGATCGACGAATCCGGCGGTTGAGTGGGTTAGCAGACCGAGGCGACCTAGCGAAGACTTGCCTTCGAGGCGAGCGGCGATGTTGTCTGGCAGTGAGACAAACTCATAGGTGCTGCCGAGCACAAACTCGCCTGGGTGCAAAATGAATGCCTCGTCGGCGGCAACCTCGACAAAGCGAGTTAACTCGCTCATCTCTTCGGCTGGGTCGATGTAGGCATATTTGTGGTTGTCAAAAAGTCTGAAGAAGCGGTCGAGGCGAACGTCGAAAGATGAAGGCTGAAGCAGCCCCATGTCGAGTGGCTCTAGGCCGATGTTGCCGGCTTCAATTTGTGCGCGGATATCGCGGTCTGACATAAGCATGCGTCTAGGTTACCGCCTAGATTCAGACCATGACCGCAGACACAACGCTGGAGCAAGGAGACTTAGCCGATGCCGCAAGCTAGTTGGCGCGCGCCTCAATAAAGACGATTTCGCCGATGTCGGCGGTTTCGCCGTCGGTTGCCTCAAGACCCTCGAAGGCAGACTTTTCTCGCACATAAAGCACGGCCATTTTGCCCGGCTCTAGGTCTGGCGAGTTTTTCCACTTGGCGACCATCTCAGGCGATAAGTGCCCGGTAATGCGAATGTCGAAGTATTCGAAAACCAGTTTTTTGCCGTCGAACTCAAGCACGGTCACACCGAGCTTGGTGATGGCCTTGGGGTTTGCGCTCGAGCCCTTGACCACGGTGCCCGAAACACCGCCGTTACCGTTCATTTGACCGCCAAGGCCGTTCACACCACCAACGTTTGCGATACCGCCGGTCACCTCTTGGTTCGGGTCGTTCATCTGCTGCTGGCCGCCGGTTTCGGCTCCGGGTCTAGCCGCAGTTGGCACGGTGCTAAAGCTGCCAATCACAATCTGCGCGGCAAACGCGAGCGCGAGCAGCGGCAACCCGAGCCGCAGCGACATGTTGATTCGCTTGCGGGCCTGGCTGGCCATCCACTGCTGTTTATTCATCTGCGCCTAGTGCTCGAGGCCGATCTTGCGATAAATCTTTTTGGCCCACTTGGGTGCCCACCAGTTCAGGTTACCGAACAGGCGCATTAGCGCAGGCACCAAAAGCGCGCGGATGATCGTGGCATCGAGCAACACTGCAAACGCGATGCCGAGGCCCATCATCTTCATGATGCTAACGCCACTGGTGACGAACGCGAAGAACGAGACGGCAAGCACGAGCGCGGCGGCGGTGATGATGCGG
>CAIZQQ010000072.1 GCA_903935175.1 uncultured Micrococcales bacterium | reverse complement strand
GGTCTGCTCATGTCGGGCATCGCCCCGAACTGGAAGCAGATTGTGGTTGCCCTTCTCATTGCAGCAGCCGTTGCGGTTCAGACACTTCAAGCAAAGAACGGTGTGCGCTAATGGCCGGCGAAGTTATCTACGAAGTAAAAGACGTTTCGAAGCGATACGGCTCGGTGGTTGCGCTCGACGGAGCCAGCCTCAAGCTGCACGCGGGTGAGGTCGTCGGTCTGGTTGGTGACAACGGTGCCGGCAAGTCGACCCTGGTGAAGGTGCTTTCGGGTGCCCACGAGCCAGACGGCGGCCACATCTACCTCGATGGCGAAGAGCGTCGCTGGAGCGACCCTCGTCAAGCCTTGGATGCTGGCATCGAGACCCTCTATCAAGAAAGTGGTCTCGCACCGCACCTCACGGTTTCTCAAAACGTGTTTTTGGGCCGCGAAAAGTTCGTGAAGGGCATTTTCGGCAAGATGGGATTCCTCGCGCGCAAGCAGATGGAAGAAGAGGCTCACGAAGACCTCGAAGCCGTCGGCATTGCCGTGCCAGCTTCGAACCGTTCGGTTTCGCAACTATCGGGTGGTCAGCGCCAGGCGGTGGCCATCGGCCGCGCCGTAGCATGGGCCCGAAAAGTCATCATTCTTGACGAGCCAACCAACCACCTCGGTGCTCGACAGGCGGGCGAGGTGCTCGAGGTAATCAAAGAGGCCAAGAAAAAGGGTCTGGGCGTCATTTTTATCTCGCACACCCTGCCGCATGTTCTTCAGGTCACCGATCGCATCGTGGTTCTTCGCCTCGGTAAAATTGTGAAAGACGCACCAACATCACATTTCAGCGGCGACACCTTGGTGGGCATGATTACAGGAACGATTACGACACTCGATGCCGACAAAGCTTAAATCTGAACAGACACCTAACGAGTTGGGTTCGGGTGAACAATTTGTTCTGAACCTAGAAACCCCGAACGGACTGCTGCACGCCGCCATTGCTGCTCGCGGAGCATCCCTGCGAGAATTTCGCCTCGGTGACATCGAACTCGTCGAGCCTTATGCCGCCGAATCTGAGGCCCCGCACTGCGCAGGCCAGGTGATGGCGCCTTGGGTAAACCGGCTAGATCATGGTCGATGGACCTTTGGCGGCGAGGTGCTGCAAAACCCGATCACCCTGAGCGAGCAAGACAACGCCAACCACGGCCTGCTACTTGACTACTTCTATAAAGCGGTCGAAAGTACGGCGTCTTCGGTGACGCTGGAGGCAATCATCGAGCCGTCTGCGGGGTATCCGTTTCGGGTGGCGACTCGGGTGACTTATGCGCTGGTGGCCGATGGTCTTGTCGTTACTCACCGGGCGGAGAATTTGGCAGACGTGGCTGCTCCATATGCGACGGGTGCGCATCCGTATTTCAAATTTTCGACCGTTGATACCGCCGACTTGACCATCAAGCTAGACGCAGCCACTCGCACCGTGACCAATGAGCGACAGATTCCGATCGGCGAAGAGCCTGCCGCGCTCGCTGGTTTTGACTTGAGGTCGGGGGTTCGGGCCGGCGATCAGCTCATCGACAACGATTTCACCGACCTGGCGCGCGACGAAAACGGGCTGGCCCACACTTATGTTTCGAGCGCGGATGGCCGTGGCTTAGACATTTGGCAAGACCACAACTTTGCGCACGTGGTGTTGTTCACTCCGTCATTTTTCGAGTCGGTTGACCGGGGTCTAACCCATGCGATTGCGGTCGAGCCGTCGACCAGCGCGCCAAACGCATTCAATTCGGGCAAAAACCTGATTTGGCTCGAACCTGGGGCGGTTTTTGAGGGTCACTGGGGCGTGCGCCTAGTTCTCTAGGGTTTGCAGGTTTCAATTTTGGCTTTTGGCGGTAGCCTGAAGACATGAACAAGAAAATGCGCGGGGCTGTTCTACTACCCCTAATCGGTCTAAATCTCGGATGGTTCGTCTTCATGTCGGCCGCATTCGTCGGGCTCTTCGAGTCTGATGGTTATTACTCTGGCCCAATGGGCGATGTCTATGTCGAGGGCACCGAGATTCGCCCGAGCACCTACCTCTTTCTGGCCGGTATTGCGTTGTTCTCGATTTTGGCTAGCATCGCTCACCGCTCGGCCGACCACGAATATGTTGAGGCTGGCGAGGGTGACCGCGCTGCCAGAGCAGCTTTTCGATTTGCAACGCTCGCGGTAATCGTCGGGCTGGTTTCGGGCGCGATATTCGCGATTGCGGTGTTTATAACTTCGTTTAGCTCGTACGGCACTGAACCAACGCTGGTTGGCCGCTTATTGGGCGTCTACTTGCCTATCGTGCTCGCCACAGCCCTGGTTGTTTTGGTGATGCTTCGGGCAACTGTGTTCAGAAAATCAGCGCCAGCCGTCGGCGATGATGGCCCAAAGCTTAGCCCGCAGAAGAAGGCACTGATTTGGGGATTCACCCTTCCGATCATCGCGACCGCGGTGGCGATCATTTTCGGAATCGTCGTGTGGGACATCCAGAATCAAACCCTCGCAACTTGGGTTTGGGTTGTCATTCAGGCGCTGATTGCCTTTGGAATCATCGGTGGAACTAGTTTTGCGGTGAAGGCTCGCGTTGGCGTGGCCCACGTTGAAAAGCCGAAGGTAGTTTCGGCAGGCGCGATTGGTGCTGTCAATCTGAACTTTGTACTTTCGATCATTTTCGGTGCTGTGGTTACTTTGATGTCTTTCACCATGGGACTTGCGGCTATCGATACGCTCAGAGCGCCGTTTGGTCAGACTCCTTCGGCCAATAGCATTCGTCAGAATGTAGATCTAGATTGGCTCG
This sequence comes from uncultured Micrococcales bacterium, assembly GCA_903935175.1. Taxonomy (GTDB): domain Bacteria; phylum Actinomycetota; class Actinomycetes; order Actinomycetales; family Microbacteriaceae; genus Rhodoluna. The sequence goes on along the minus strand of CAIZQQ010000072.1, from coordinate 358 downwards.
GCACAGAGGTGCTACCGTCTTACCTCTTATTGGTGTTGGTGAGCGTTGCCGTGTTCTTCACGATCACATTGCGACACGCGAAATCTGCTGAAAAGAAGATCGCGCAGCCCATTGACCCAGCAGCCGACCAGGCCCACACAATCTAAACAGCTTTGATTGGGCCGTTTTTAAAGGTCGGTAAGGGTTTTACGTGAAGTTCTATGCCTCTGGGTTGTTGTTTGACAATGACGGCGTTCTAGTCGATTCTCATGCCGCCGCTTCGGTTGCCTGGAAGCTCTGGTGCAGCGAGTATGCCCCGCACATCGACTGGGATAAGCCCGAAAACGCCGGTCAGCGCGCCGAAGACAAGGTTCGCGAG
>CAIZQQ010000071.1 GCA_903935175.1 uncultured Micrococcales bacterium | reverse complement strand
GTGAATGTTGCCGAACTCTGGCCAGGTGACGGCCTCCATCTCGGTTGTCGAATTCAACTTCATGGTGCAAGAGCCCAGCGAAATCATGCCGCGGTCTAGCGCATAGTCGTAGTCGGCCAGACGCTTGAGGTATCGCAGCATCGAGGTTTCGCTGTGGTGCGAGTTGAACACCTCGTGGGTTAGATAAGAGGTAGTGCGAGCAAAGTTCGAAACGCGGCTCGAGTCGGTGATGTTTACGAGCTCTGCACCGAAGGCGTGTGCGATCGCATTCAGGGTTGCTTCGCTGGTGGTTTCGTCGACCGAGATACCGATGGTCGAGTCACCCACTTTCAACATGGTGATGCCGTGAGCACGCGCCTTCTGCCAAACGGCTTCGGCGTCAACATTCAAAACGCGGATGGTGTCGAAGAACTCTTGAGACGAAAGAGTTAGCCCGGCTGCGGTTAGTGACTCGGCGAGCGCAACGGTTTTGGTGTGCACTTCGTTTGCGATAGCGCGAAGACCGCGAGGTCCGTGGTAAACGGCATACATGCCGGCCATAACAGCGAGCAAAACCTGGGCGGTGCAAATGTTCGAGGTGGCGCGCTCGCGGCGAATGTGCTGCTCGCGAGTTTGCAGAGTCAGTCGGTAGGCGGCTGCGCCTTCGGCATCAATCGAAACGCCGACCAGACGGCCAGGCATTGAGCGCTCGAGACCGTCGCGAACGGCTAGGTAGCCGGCGTGTGGTCCACCGAAGCCCATCGGCACACCGAAACGCTGTGAGGTTCCAACGGCGATGTCTGCGCCAAGGTCACCGGGTGCGGCAATCAGAGTGAGAGCAAGTAGCTCGGCGGCAACAACAGCGATGGCAGAAACCGCGTGAGCTGCATCGATTGCAGGCTTGATGTCGGTGATGGCACCCGATGCTCCCGGGTACTGCAGCATGAGGCCGAAATATTCACCGACCAAGCCGGTTGCACCAGCCGAGGCGTCGAAGTACTGAACTTCGATGCCGAGGGGTTCGGCACGGTGTTCTAGCAGCGCCTTGGTCTGCGGCAGGGCATCCGAGTCGACATAGAAGACGTTCGACTTCGAGTCACTCGAGCGACGCGCAATCATCATGGCTTCGACAACGGCGGTTCCCTCGTCGAGCATCGAGGCGTTGGCAGTCTTCATTCCGGTCAGGTCGGTGACCATGGTTTGAAAGTTGATCAGCGCTTCGAGGCGACCCTGCGAAATCTCTGGCTGGTAAGGGGTGTAGGCGGTGTACCAAGAAGGGTTCTCTAGAACGTTGCGCTTGATGACTCCAGGCACGTGGGTGCCGTAGTAGCCGAGGCCGATCATCGAAGCGGTGATGCGGTTGCGAGAAGCTAGCGCGCGAAGCTCACCGAGCGCCTCTGGCTCACTGATTGGCTCGGGCAGCGTGCCTTCACCATTGAAGCGGATGACCTGCGGCACGGCATCTGACATCAAGTCGTCGATGCTGTCATAGCCGAGCGTTTGCAGCATGAGCAGCTGGTCGGCTGAGCTGGTGCCAATGTGACGGTATTTGAAATCTTTGTGCGCGCTGGTCATTTTGTTCTTTTAGCCTTCGTTGGTGAGTGCTGCGTATTCGTCGGGACTGAGCAGGGTCGGTAGCTCGGTGAAGCGAATCTTGATCAACCAGCCAGCACCGAATGCGTCGTGGTTGATTAGCTCTGGGTTGATGGCAACGGTTTCGTTCACGGCAACGACTTCGCC
>CAIZQQ010000070.1 GCA_903935175.1 uncultured Micrococcales bacterium | reverse complement strand
GAAGATGTTGTGGCTGCGGCTAAGACCGTTGATGGCGTGAAAGACGCCGAGGTTGCCACCCTGCCAATCACCGACGAGGTGCTCAAGGGTGACGAATACACCAAGATCACCGTGACCCTCGAGGCCGAGTCGCTGTCGCAAGACGCGTTCGACGCAATCAAGGGTCTTCGCGCCGAGTTTGAAACCATGGCGGATGCTGGCGCTCTAGTCGGCGGACAAGAAGCTCAACAGCTCGACATCAAGTCTTCGTATGAGCGTGACCAGAGTCTGATCATCCCGATCATTCTTGGTCTCGTGTTCATCGTGCTGCTGCTGTTGCTTCGTTCGCTGGTTGCGCCGGTGCTACTGCTGCTCACCGTGGTCGGTTCGTTCTTCGCGAGCCTCGGTGCCGGCTGGTTGATCTTCGTCAACGTGCTCGGCTACTCGGCTCTCGACCTGAGCGTCTATCTGTTCTCGTTCTTGTTCCTCGTTGCCCTTGGTGTTGACTACAACATCTTCTTGGTAACCCGTGCGCAAGAAGAAAGCGGAGCCCTCGGCCTTCGCGAAGGCATGATCAAGGCGCTTTCGTCGACCGGTGGCGTAATCACCTCGGCCGGTGTGTTGCTGGCAGCGGTGTTCGCCGTGCTCGGCGTGCTGCCGCTGATCGCTCTGCTTCAGATCGGAATCATCGTCTGTATCGGTGTGCTGCTCGACACTCTCTTGGTGCGAACCGTGATTGTGCCGGCGCTGGCATTCGTGGCAGGCGAGAAGTTCTGGTGGCCACGCAAGCCGGCCATCGAGCCAAAGGCCTAAGTCGCCGCAAGGCGCAGGCAAAGCCTCAAGCGCTAAATAGCAATCCAGACGGTCTGGTCGGGGTCAAGCAATTGACCTTCGGCCAGGCCGTTTTGGCTTGCGACCAGTATCTTGCCCTGGGGTAGGGGCAGAGCATCCGTGCCGAAATTGTGAATAACTAGCATGTTGCCATTGCGGTAACCCAGCGCCCGCTCGTTGGTGAACTGCGGCAACCAGGCAAACGAACCCTCGCCAACGCGAAGGCTCTTGCGCAGCGCCAAAGCCTGCTTATAAAGCTCGAGGGTTGAGCCGGCCACGCCCTCTTGTTGGTCGCGCGAGTATTCGGCATAGAGTTCGGGCTGCGGCAACCAGGCCAAGCCGGTCTCGTTGAAACCATTGGCCGCACCAACCCCTGCCTCCCAAGGCAGCGGCACGCGGCATCCGTCGCGACCAACGCGTGCGCCACCGGTGCGAGCAAAGGTTGGGTCTTGGCGATACTTGCCCTCGAGCGTGGTGTGCTCTGGCAGGCCGAGCTCTTCGCCCTGATACAGGTAGGTCGAACCAGGCAGCCCAAGTGTGAACAGTGTCGCACCGCGAGCTCGTCGCAACCCAAGTTCGCGATCGGGCTGCGGGTCGTTCGGGCCGATTCCGTCAGAGGCGGTCGGGCGTCCGGTCACCCCACCCATTCGCGAGGCGTGGCGAATGATGTCGTGGTTCGAAAGCACCCAGGTCGACGGCGCGCCAACCGAGTCGAACGCCTCGAACGATT
>CAIZQQ010000069.1 GCA_903935175.1 uncultured Micrococcales bacterium | reverse complement strand
GATGGACCCAGCCGCTGCCGTGCTGCACTATGGCCAAGAAATTTTCGAAGGCATCAAGGCCTACCGTCACGACGATGGTTCGATCTGGACTTTCCGTCCATACGAAAATGCTCGTCGACTTCAGGCCAGCGCACGTCGCATGGCACTGCCAGAGGTTCCCGAAGAACTATTTGTTGAATCGCTTCGTCAGCTGATTGCCATCGATGGTGCTTGGGTGCCGCAGCCGGTCAACGAAAAGACACTCTACTTTCGCCCGTTCGAAATTGCGGCCGAAGACTTTCTGGGTGTTCGCGCAGCTCACCGCGCCGAATACCGCGTTATCGCCAGCCCGGTTGGCCCTTACTTCACCGGCGGCCTTAAGCCGGTCTCAATCTGGATCGCCCTCGACTCGGCCCGCGCCGGAAAGCACGGCACCGGTGAGGCAAAAACCGGCGGCAACTACGCCGCGTCACTTCAGGCTCAGGGCGAAGGCTATGAACAGGGATGCTCGCAGGTGATGTTCCTCGATGCCGAAACCGGCACCTACATCGAAGAACTTGGCGGCATGAACCTGTTCTTCGTTTACAAAGACGGCCACGTTGTCACCCCGAGCCTCGACGGCACGATCTTGCGTGGCATCACCCGCAAATCTGTGATTCAACTCATCAAAGACCGCGGCATCGAAGTTCAAGAGCGCAAAATCACGCTTGATGAAATGCGTGCCGGCATCAACTCTGGCGACATCATCGAGGTGTTCGCCTGTGGCACCGCCGCCGTCATCACTCCGGTTGGTCAGTTCAAGAGCCGCCTCGAAACCCTCGGTTCGGCCGATGCCGAGCCAGGGGCTCTCACCGTGAGCCTTCGCGAAGAGCTGACCGGCATTCAATACGGTCGCGTCGAAGACCGCCACAACTGGATGCTCCGCCTGGCCTAATGCGTATCGCAAAGTTCACCATTGCCGGCGAGGTTCGCTTCGGTCTAGTCGACGGGCCTGAGTTGGTCGTATTCAAGGGTCACCCGCTGTTCTCTGGTTACGAAACCACCGGCGAGCGAGTGGCACTCAAAGACGTTCAGTTACTGCCACCTACGTTGCCAACATCCAAGATTGTTTGCATCGGCAAAAACTACGCCGACCACGCCGCCGAGATGGGTGGCGAGGCTCCGAAAGAGCCACTGATTTTTCTCAAGCCGACCACGTCGCTGATCGGCGACGGCGAGACCATTGTGCTGCCTGAGATCGCCGAACGCGTTGACCACGAGGGTGAGCTTGCCATCGTGATTGGCGATGTTGCTAAGAACGTGACCGAGGCCGATGCGCTCGACTATGTCTGGGGATTCACCATCGCCAACGACGTTACCGCCCGCGACATTCAAGACCGTGACGGCCAGTGGACCCGCGCCAAAGGCTTCGACACCTTCTGCCCGCTTGGGCCGTGGATCGAGACCGATTTTGTGGTGGATGGTCAGACTCTAGAAACTCGCGTCGATGGCGAACTTCGTCAGCACGCCAGTGTCGATCTATTGATTCACAAGGTGCCGCGCATCATCGCGCATGTCTCGCAGGCGATGACCCTGTTGCCGGGCGACGTGATTCTCACCGGAACTCCAGCGGGCATCGGTCGCATCGAAGGCGGTCAGGTGGTTGAGATTTCGATCGAGGGCATCGGCACGCTAACTAACCCCGTCGCCGCGGCTAACGGCTAAACGCGACCAAAAACTCTGCGAGCGTGAGCTTTGATTCGGCGGGGTGCTTGAGGTGAGCATTCGCGCTGATGGCATAGGTGTTGCGTCGACCGGTTTTGGTTGCGGTGACAAAACCGCCGGCCACCAAATCTGAAATGATGCCCTGCGTTGCTCGCTCGGTGATGCCAACGGCGGCGGCTATTTCTTTGACGCGGATGTCTGGATTCTTGGCAACCTGAACGAGCACGTGCCCGTGGTTTGAAAGAAATGTCCAGCTCATGGGCTCTAGTCTACGAAACGCATAGCCAAAATACTGAAAACTAATACCTGATTTAGATTTCTGGTATTGTTTTAGTCGTGCTCGACTTCTCAGCCGCAATAACAAGCCTGACCTCAGTCTCAGTTCTGGTCTTCTTTCTCGGTTTTCTAGCCGCCAGACTTAAAAGCGACCTTCGCGTTCCCGACCAGATCTACACCTTCATCTCGATGTTCTTGCTCTTCGGCATCGGCCTCAAGGGTGGCGTGGGGCTAAGCACCATCAACCTCAGCAGCGCAGTGGTGCCGCTTGCGCTGACGGTTGGTCTGGGCATCCTCGTGCCTTTTCTTGCCTATGTGACGCTTCGCTACACCACCAAACTCGGGCGAATCGACCTCGGCGCTATTGCCGCCCACTACGGCTCAACCTCGCTGGTCACCTTCTCGGCAGCGCTGGTGTTTCTTGAGAACCTCGAGATCGAATACGGCGGTTATGCTACGGCGTTGCTCGCTGTGATGGAGATTCCTGGCTTGATCATCGGAATCTACCTGGGTTCGCGTCGACCAGAGACTAACGGTGTTGCAACCAAGCTCAACTGGGCCGAAACCATGCATGAAATCTTGCTGAGCAAATCGATTGTGCTGTTGGTGGGCGGTCTGCTCATCGGGTACATCACCGGCGCGGTCGGCTATGCAAAGGTCACGCCTATGTTTGTCGATCTACTACCCGGCGTTCTGGCGCTCTTTCTTATGCACCTCGGGTTCGTGGCCGGTTCGCAGCTCGAAAAACTCAAAGGTGTTGGCCTCAAACTGATTAGCTTCGGCATCGTCTTTCCGATTTTCGCGGGGATGCTCGCCGTAGCCCTCGGCCGCCTGGCCGGTCTCGGCGTCGGCGACTTGACGGTGCTTGCGGTGCTGGCTGCCAGCGCGAGTTACATCGCCGCCCCGGCCGCCGTGTCGGTTGCCCTACCGAAGGCCAACCACGGGCTAGCCATCACAGCGGCGCTCGGAGTTACCTTTCCGTTCAACCTGACGCTGGGCATCCCGTTGTATTTGACCTTCGCTCAACTGCTGTTGAACGTTGGCGTTTAGGCACTCTCGCCTAAACTTGAGGTCATCATGACTTCGACTTCAATCACCGCGCCATTTTCGACCGCAACCGGGTCTGACGTTGTGGTGCGTTTCTGCCCGTCACCGACCGGCACCCCGCACGTTGGCCTGGTTCGCACCGCGCTGTTCAACTGGGCATACGCCCGTCACACCGGTGGCAAGTTCGTTTTTCGCATCGAAGACACCGACGCCGAGCGCGACAGTGAAGAGTCATTCGAGATGATTCTCGAGGCCCTGCGCTGGCTGGGTCTGAACTGGGATGAAGGGGTAGGCGTCGGCGGACCGAACGAGCCTTACCGCCAGTCGCAGCGCACCGATATCTACCTCGAGGTAATCGAAAAGCTCAAGGCTGCCGGCCACCTTTATGAGTCATACATGACCGGTGAAGATATCGACGCCCGCAACGAGGCCGAGGGCCGCGCCAAGCAGCTTGGCTACGGCAATTGGGAGCGCGACGAGAGTGAGCGCGCCAAATACCGCAAGGCCGACGCATCGCCTGCACTGCGCCTTCGTGTGCCAGACGTAGACATTTCATTCACCGACCTAGTTCGTGGGGAAATCACTTTTCCGGCCGGCTCGTTTCCAGACTTTGTGGTCGTTCGCCCTAACGGTCAACCACTTTATACGCTGGTAAACCCAGTGGATGATGCGTTGATGGGCGTCACGCACGTGCTTCGCGGCGAAGACCTGCTCTCGTCGACTCCGCGCCAAATCGCTCTCTACAACGCGATGTTCGACGCCGGTATCACCAAGTTCATTCCTCAGTTCGGACACCTCCCTTATGTAATGGGTGAAGGAAACAAGAAGCTCAGCAAGCGCGACCCAGAGTCGAACATTTTTCACCACCGCGACCGAGGATTCATTCCAGAGGGCTTGCTCAACTACCTAGCGCTTCTCGGTTGGGGCATCAGCGCCGAGCGCGACATCTTTAGCCTCGAAGAGCTCGCCGAGTACTTCGACGTTGCCAACGTGAACCCGAACCCTGCCCGCTTCGACCAGAAGAAGGCCGACGCGATCAACGCGGCTCACATTCGCTTGCTCGGGGCCGAAGACTTCGCCGCGCGCCTGTTGCCTTACCTGCAAAAAGACGGTGTCGTGGGCGCAGAGCTCACCGCCGAGCAGGCCGAGATTTTGAAGGCCGCTGCCCCGCTCATCCAAGAGCGAATCGTGGTGCTGAGCGAGGCTGGCCCGATGCTCGGCTTCCTGTTTGTAAAAGCCGACCAGATAACCTACGACGCGGATGCACTTGATGGCATGCCCGAGAACACCAACGCCGTGCTGTTTCACGCCGGTGAGGCTCTCGAGGCGATCGAAGAGTTCACCACCGAGAACATTCAGCAGGCACTAAACACCGCGTTGATCGAAAAGCTCGAGCTAAAGCCTCGAGTTGCGTTCGGCCCGCTGCGTACCGCTATCTCGGGCCGCCGCATCTCACCGCCGCTGTTCGAGTCGATGGAAATTCTTGGCAAGGCTGAAACCATCGAGCGTTTACAGGCGTTTGCTCGAACTCGCTGCACCGACTAAACTGAACAATCGAGCTCAGGCTCGGTTTCATTCCTTGGGGTATGGTGTAATTGGCAACACGGAGGTCTCTGGTTCCTTTGTTCTTGGTTCGAGTCCAGGTACCCCAGCAAAATCACCAGTCGAGAAATCGG
>CAIZQQ010000068.1 GCA_903935175.1 uncultured Micrococcales bacterium | reverse complement strand
CTCGGCCACTCCAGATCGCCCGACCATAAAGAGCAACGTCTACCGTTCAATAAAGCCCGGTGATCCAGTGCTGTTAGCTTCAACGGCTACTCGCCATCAGCACCTGGCGCTGCTGCTCGGCAAACCAACCATGCTCAGATTCACACCGGTTTCCTATCGCTGGACCACCGGCGACGCTGGAGTTTCAGTTCGGTCTCAGGTGCGCCACCGCTACATGAACGTCGGCCGCTACACCGTGCGGATGAGCGTGAATTACAAGAGCGAGGTGCGGGTTTTGCCAAGTGGGCGGTGGTTGACGCTACCGTTTCAAGTGACCAAGGTCGCCCCTTCGGTCGAGATAGTTGTCGCCAGCGACAAGCCGAACCTAGGCGGGGTAGCGGTGTTGGTTGGAAAAACCTGCCTCGAGCATCCGAGCGCTGTGGGGTGCTGATGGTTTCAAACTAACTCTCAGGATGTTTTCATAAACTATTCAGGTTGAGATGTAAGAGTCTGGTTTAGACATACACAAACCTGAAGGGGTTGCCAATTGACCGATCAAAACGGCCCAGTTTCATCGAACCAGGTGAACAGACAGTTTTTGTTTGACACCCCGATTTTGCTACCTGCCCAGCCGGCAGCTCCGGCTCAGAAGAAAGCTTCACTCGGCGTGCTCGGCACGGTGGTAATCGCCTCGCTGGTGAGCGGCGTGGTTGGTGGAGTCATTGGCGTAGGCGGCTACATGCTAAGCACAGCACCGGCAGCGGTCGTCGTGAACAACACCGACTCGGTGAACTGGGTAACCGGCGCGTCATCGAAGGCACTGCCATCGGTGGTAACCATTTCGGTAAGTTCCGCCAACGAGGGCGGTAGTGGCTCTGGCGTCTTTTTGACAGCTGACGGCTACATTCTCACCAACGCTCACGTGGTCACGCTTTCAGGCGCTTCGGCAAACCCAAAAGTCACCGTCAAAACACTTGACGGCAAAATCTATGTCGCAGACATCGTTGGCACCGACCCAAACAACGACCTCGCAGTTATCAAAATCTCAGCTGCCGGCGCATTCACTCCTATCGAGTGGGCAGATTCATCAATGGTGAACGTCGGAGACTCAGTGGTTGCTCTCGGAGCACCGCTTGGCCTCGAAAACAGCGTTACCACCGGCGTAATCTCGGCTCTCAACCGAACCATTCAAGTGGCAAGCTCAGACACCAGTGAAGACGGTTCGAGTCTGCAGTGGTGGAACGGCACCGGTTCGGCTCCAGTTAGCCTTCGCGTCTTGCAAACAGATGCCGCGATCAACCCAGGCAACTCGGGTGGTGCGCTGGTAAATGCTCAGGGTCAACTAATCGGCATCAACGTTGCAATCGCGACAGCGGGGGCAACCACTTCGGCCAGCCAGAGTGGCAGCATCGGTGTTGGATTTGCCATCACATCGAACATCGCCAAACGCATCGCCGATGAGCTCATGAAAGACGGAAAAGCCAGCCACGCGCTGCTCGGCGCCATGGTTGGTAACGCTGGCGAAGAGACCGACGGCTTTTCATCGGGCGCGCTTGTCGGAGAGCTAACCCCTGGCGGTCCTGGCGAAAAGGCAGGGCTAAAAGTCGGCGACATTGTCACAAGTTTCAATGGCTACACGATCGACACCGCAGCTGACCTAACCGCTGCTGTGAGGGCTGAGCCAGCTGGTGCGAAGGCAAATCTCGAAGTAACCAGAGGCACCGAGAACATCACGATTACCGTGGTTTTGGGCGATTTAGGCGACCTCAAGTAACAATCTCGTTCGTAGGCTAACGAAATGCTCTAGGTCGTGGCAGACTAAAACCATGTCGACAGCGCCGTCCGTTCAATACTCCATAACCATGCGTCTCGAAGCGCCCGCAAAGCCGACGGCGGTGTCAGAGCTAACCAGTGTCATCGAAGCCTCCGGCGGCAGTGTCACTGCCCTCGACGTAAACCACTCAGACTCAGAACGTGTGCGCGTTGACCTAACCTGTGCCACTCGCAACTCTGATCATGGCGAAGAAATTGTTGCAAAGCTCAAAGCTCTCGAGGGCGTGGTTGTCGGTAAGGTTTCTGACCGCACCTTCTTGGCTCACCTGGGCGGCAAGCTAACCATCGAGTCGAAGTTGCCGATTCGCAACCGCGACGACCTCTCGCTGATTTATACCCCCGGCGTTGCCCGCATTTGCGAGGCGATCGTCAAAGACCCGAGCGATGCCCGACGCCTGACCATTAAGCGCAACACGATTGCCGTGGTCACCGACGGTTCTGCAGTGCTGGGCCTGGGCAACATCGGCCCACTGGCCGCAATGCCGGTGATGGAAGGTAAGGCCGCGCTGTTCAAGCGCTTCGCCGAAATCGACGCTTTTCCGATCTGCCTCGACACTCAAGATGTCGATGAAATCGTGCGCACCGTCAAGGCAATCTCGCCCGGTTTTGCCGGCATCAACCTCGAAGACATTTCGGCCCCGCGCTGCTTCGAGATCGAAGAGCGACTTCGCGCGGAGCTAGACATCCCCGTTTTTCACGATGACCAACACGGCACCGCAATCGTCTGTGTGGCAGCGCTTCGCAACGCCCTCAAAGTGGTCGGCAAAAACATCGAGGATGTTCGCCTAGTCATGTCGGGCGCTGGCGCCGCGGGTACGGCCGTGCTCAAGCTGATGTTCGCCGCTGGGCTCAAAAATGCCGTGGTTGCCGATCAGAGGGGAGTTGTCTACGAGGGCAGACCAGACATAGCCGCTGGGTCGACGCTCGAGTGGGTTTCTCAAAACACCAACCAGGCCAAGTTCGTTGGGACACTCAAAGAAGCGGTTCGCGACGCCGACGTATTCATTGGAGTTTCGGCGGCAAACCTGCTCAACGCCGATGACATCGCAACTATGGCCAAGGGTTCAATCGTCTTCGCGCTTGCCAATCCGAACCCAGAGATCGAGCCGGCCGAGGCAGCAAAGCACGCGGCGGTAGTTGCCACCGGTCGAAGCGATTTTCCGAACCAAATCAACAACGTGCTCGCCTTCCCAGGTTTCTTCAGAGGTTTGCTCGATGCCGGCGCGCATAAAATTACCGAGACGATGCTTCTCGCAGCAGCCGGTGCACTGGCCGACTGTGTTGAGGCCAAAGAATTGAATGCTTCGTACATCATTCCGAGCGTTTTTCACCCAGATGTCTCGAGTCATGTCGCCGAAGCGGTTCGTAAAGCAGCAAGGAAGTAAATGCCAGGTCTAGACGACAACGAAATTGGCGCAGGCCTCGGCGGCGGTTTGCTCGTTGAAGAGCAAACTCAAAACTTAGAGCCAGGCGACCACGAACGCTTCTCGCACTATGTTCGCAAAGAGAAAATCGTTGAATCGGCCGTTATGGGAACCCCGGTTATTGCGCTGTGCGGCAAGGTTTGGGTGCCGGGTCGCGACCCTCAGAAGTTTCCAGTCTGCCCAATGTGCCAAGAGATTTACGACGGGCTACGCCCTGAACCCCCAGCCGACGGCGAGAAGTAACGCCTGCCCTTAGATGAACTGGGTTGGAATGCCAGGCTCGCCGCGCATTAGTCGCAGGGCTTGAAGCGGCAAGGCTTTCTTCACCTCGGCGTGATGCGCCCTTGCACTAGCCACACCGGCGATACCCATGTGTTCGCTCTGAAGTTCGCCTTCAACCGCAAGTGGCACCAGCAATTCGCGATCTAGAGCGGTGACATCCGGATGCGCGCCCGGCGCAAGCAGTTCAGTAGTTGCGATACCCGCATCATTGTGGCGGCGCATGGCAAACTTTCGCCCGCCGACATTGGCCTTCTGAACAGAGCGCTTTGCCACGCTCACCCAATCGCCACCTTCGTCTTCGAACGCAACCAGCTTGTAGACAAAACTCGCGGTTGGAACGCCCGAACCGGTAACCACCGAGGTGCCCACGCCATAGTTGTCGACGGGTGCCGCAGCCAGCGCCGCAATCGAGTACTCGTTCAAGTCGTTGGTGACGGTGATCTTGGTTTTGGTTGCGCCGAGCGAGTCGAGCAGAGCTCGCACACGGCTAACTTCAACACCTAGGTCGCCAGAGTCGATTCGCACTGCGCCGAGCTCGGGGCCAGCAACATCCACTGCCAAACGAACTGCGCGGTCGGTGTCGTAGGTGTCGACCAAAAGGGTTGTGCCGGGGCCGAAGGTTTCTACCTGAGCGCGAAACGCCTGTTCTTCGGTGTCGTGCAGCAGGGTGAAGGCGTGGGCGGCGGTGCCCATGGTTGGAATGCCCCAAGAGCGGCCGGCTTCTAGGTTCGATGTTGCCTCGAACCCCGCGATGTAGGCTGCTCGAGCAGCGGCCACCGCCGAAATCTCGTTGGTTCGTCGCCCGCCCATTTCAGCCAAGAATCTTCCACCTGCTGAACTCACCATTCTCGAGGCGGCCGCAGCCACCGCAGAATCAAAGTTCAGCACCGACAAAATGATTGTCTCGAGCACAACCGCTTGCTCGAATGTGGCTTCGACAGTGAGAACGGGGGAGTAGGCAAAATAGAGCTCGCCCTCGCGATAGCCCCAGATGTTGCCCTCAAACTTGTAGTTTGCCAACCAGTCGATAGTGGCGGAGTCAACCACCTTGTTTGCCCTCAGGTATTCGAGTTCGGCTTCTTCGAACCTGAAATCACGGATGCGCTCCAGCAGTCGCCCGGTTCCGGCTACCACTCCGT
>CAIZQQ010000067.1 GCA_903935175.1 uncultured Micrococcales bacterium | reverse complement strand
GTACCACTGACGTGACCGGTGTAATCACCCTTCCAGCAGGAACCGAAATGGTTATGCCTGGTGACACCACCGAAATGTCGGTTGAGCTAATTCAGCCAAACGCCCTGGAAGAATGTCTGCGCTTCTCGATCCGTGAAGGTGGCCGCACCGTAGGTGCCGGTACCGTTACCAAGATCACCAAGTAGTAGTTTCTACAAAAACGAAAACACCCGCGGGCCGAAAGGCTCGGGGGTTTTTCGCTTTCTAATCTATTGCCACGGTATTCTAGTCATCGACTACCATCGGGTGGCACAGTGAGTTCATGCTTCTTGGGCGATTTGACATGGGCGGGCGTATGCGAAGAAAGTTGATCGGGCTTATTGCCTTGATGGTCCAGGTAATCGGTCTTTCCGCATGTTCCGTTGACGCCTCACCACCTCAACATCTGGCTAGCGCTTTACGGTCTTGCCAACTTGACTTGCCAGTTGTCGGCAATTCGATTGACGTGAGAATCACCAATAGCCAAGAGACACAGTATCCGGCAATCTGCTTCGCGCGCGAGCTTAACTTTGACTGGGAATATTTGGCCGCTCGAATAAATGCAGGTGACGCAGATTTCGATGTGAAGGGGGAGGGCGTTGTCCTTTCCGTGAACCCTGATCAAATGAATGACAATACTTTAGTCTTTCGCTTTACGGACACGGTGGGTTCTCAAACAGCAACAGAGGCTTATGCGAGAGATCTGTCGATTTTTTGGTGCTCATTAGTTGTCTTAGGACTATTAGTCGGATTCTTATCTCGAAGGCTAGCTCTCCGTATAAGTCTCGAATGGCTAATTGCTGGTGTTTTTCCAGGACTCCTAGGTTTTGGTTTCCCCTTACTCTTAGCCTCAACGAGCGGGCCAGAATTCTGGGGAGAGTTTATGGCGAACGGAGGCCCGACATTTGGACCCCTCATTTTGATTGCCAAGTCATTCACCGGATTACTTGTCGTCTTAGGCGTTGCATCACTCATGCTCCTCGTTATTCGCTGGATGAGAACAAGAAGGGGAGCTTTGCATGAACCAGATGCAATCGACAGGCAGAACCCACGTGAAAACTCTCTCCAGTTCAGCCCTTTCACAGACAGGCGAAAGCTGAAGCTGCTAAGTGGCACACCACTAGATTTAACTGAACTCATGACAGAGCTCTGGGACGAGTGGAAAGAAGCGTCAAAGGCCCACGAGTTAGCTCCTACCAAACGAAGAAAGCAGAAAGCCGACAGGCTTTACGCGCAGTGGCAAGCAGTCCTTCAAAAGTCTGTAGCGGAAAGGGAGGAACAAGAACGTCGCGAGGCTACTAAGAAGAGAGTTTCGTTGGAGTTGAAGGAGGAAAAAAAGCGGGTTAGTTCAAAGAAACCTGCTGCCGCCCAGCCTCGAGTGAAAAAGTCGGTGGCGACGAAATCTGCCGGCTCAAGTGCTCCAAAGAAAATGGGTAAGAGCACACTGATTCGACCTCTTGGCAGCGGAAACTTCGGGCAGGTTTGGCTCGGGACTATGCCTCACGGTCCTGAGAACGTGCCTCGAGAGGTAGCGGTGAAAATTGTGAAACAAGGGCTGTTTGATGCCAGTAAACAGGATGAGGTGCTTCGTGAGATGGTGCTGTTGTCGAAGTTAAACAATCCCCATGTTGTAAGCCTTTTGGATTGGCCAAAAGGTGCCAAACAGGAAAAATTTTGGTTCACTACCGAGTATGTGAGTGACCGCAACCTGCAGTGGCACATTGTTTCTAATGTTTTTGAGACTAGAGGGCACTCCGGCAAGCTGCCTATTCAGCGACTCAAACGTTATGCCGAGCAGATTTTTATTGCCCTTGCGGCGGTGGAGCGAAAGTCCATCGTTCACAAAGACATAAAGCCTGACAACATTGCGATTACAAAAGACGGTCGAACCATAAAAATATTGGATTTCGGTCTTGGCTTTGTGAGAGGCAAAAACTCTTCGGACACGAGAAACTATTTCTACTCAGCCCCAGAACTTATTCGCGGGCAACACGAACCAACACCAAAGGCCGACGTTTACTCCACGGGCTTGACAATATTGAGCGCAATACTGGGGCGCGACTGGTTCGAAGGCCTCAACTTGGATGAAATTGAGTACACAATTTCAAAACTTGGCCCACGATGGGAGGGAGTTGATCCCAAGGCTGTTGAATTCTTGAAACCATTGCTCGCTTTTGACCCTAGGGATCGCCCTTCAGCAGTTGAAGTACTGAGGCACTTAGAAAGCGCATCATACTTTGTCCCTTGGCCTAGAGGGAGCCGTGAATACAAGGTCGCTGCTGAGTTCACCGATACACAGTTAAGGCGCTATGCCGCCTGGCGCGGCTAAT
>CAIZQQ010000066.1 GCA_903935175.1 uncultured Micrococcales bacterium | reverse complement strand
TGAAGAACAGTGCCAAAGGTTTTTGAGTCAGAACCGGTCACCTGGGCGGTGATCTCGGCAGGTTCGTCTCCAGGGTTGGTGACCCTAAGCACGTTGGTCAGGTCGGCAAAGTCGGGGTTGGCCTTCTTGAGGGCTGCAGCGTCTTTCACCCCTCGAACCAAGAACCCGGGAATGACCAGATTCTTTGTCGCATCGGCAACCGGAGCGATGAAATCTACACCGGCGGCGCTGGTGCCACGAACCGCTTTTTGCTGCAGCCAACCGGCAAGTGCACCACCGGTCGATTGCACGTGAACGGCAAAGGTGCTCAGTTTTGGTGCGAGCGCGCTAATCGGAATGATCACTGTGTCTTCGTGAGGAACGCTGATGGCGGTCAGACCCGAAATCTTGAGTTCGCCCTCGGTCGACAGCACCTGCAGGTTCACCGTTGCATCGACCTTGCTCGGGTTGGTCAGCAGCAGCAGCGACTCGCGGCCCGTTGTGGTGTCGCCACCGACCAGCCAGAATTCGCTCGAAGGTTTTTGGCAGGCAGCCCCAACCAGACCCTTGATGCGCGCGTTGTTCACCAGCTGAAGTTGGCTGGCGGTGGCCATGGCCGAGCCCTGTGCCATTTGACCAGACTCATCTGCCGCCACAAACACATATGGCTTGGATGTGTCGAACCCGATGCTCGGGCCGTTCAGGTTGGCCGGCTCTGAGCCGACCTGGCGACCTGAAATCGAATCAACCGAAGACCCAAACCGACCCTGCACTTTGGCGAGCCCCACTCGGTCGAGCACCCCGAGTTCGGTGCCCGATGCGCCACCGGCACGAACCACGGGGCCTGGGCAAACCAACGCAAGGTCTCTCGGCTTGACGTCAATCTGGTTTGAGTCAACCAGTCCACCGACATAAAGCTTTGGCAGGGTGAGGGTCGATGCCCAGACACCGGCGGCAAGCAGGCTAAGCACGCCGACAAATGCGAGGATGCGGCGAATCATGAGTTATCTCCATCGTTCTCGATGAAAATTTCTGCGGTCTTCGATTTGCGTGATCTCGAGCCGTTGGTTGGCACCGCGAGCAGGATGAACCCGACCAAAATCGAAAGTTGCACCAGTTTGGTGATTGACCAAGGCGACTTGTCTTCGGCGACGGCTTCCGTTACCGGTGCGGTCACGCGCCAGAGGCGACCGAATTCGGTGCTGCCGGCAGAACTCAGTTCGGTTAGTGAATCGAGCGAGTTGATTAGGTCAGCGGCTCCTTCTGACGTAGCACCTGGAACCAAGACGTAGGCGATGTGAGACTCGGTCAAGCTCTCGGCGAGTGTGTCATCGTTTGCCGAGACCAAGGCGGCGACCAGGTCGGCCATCGATTTATAGGAGGGGTCTGAGCGATTTAGTTCGGCGAGTGAATAGCGATAGGCGATGCTGTTGTCTTCGAGCTGCAGACCGCTGACCGGCAGTACTTTCGCCGAATATTCGCCGCTGCGAGCATCCAGCAGCAGAACCTTGACGTTCTTGCCAATCTGAGCATCGGCCTCTAGCAACCAAGGCACCACGCGGTCATCGGCAAAGTTGTAGTTTCGCGTCGCGGTGGCTGCCGAGAGCGCCATGGGTGCAACGGCTGCGAGCATAACGACAAGCCCAATAAACATGCGCAGGCTCGGCTTGGCATACTCGGCCGCAATCGCCACCAGGCCGAGAAGTACCAGGCCGAGGGCGATCAGCAGCGTCGACGGAGAGCCGGCCACCCACTCGAGGTCGCCCAAGCCGCCCGGGTTTGCGAACAGCGTTTGCGAGTGAACCATCGCGATGGCCACGACCAGTAGCGCGAAGGCCCACATTACGCTGGCCAGAACCCAGCGTCTGGTGAGCAATGCCAACAGCGCAACCAAGCCAAAGACCGCGTAGCCGTACTGCATGAAATCAAGCGGATGCACCGGCAGCAGTAACCCGCTTAGGCCAGTTACCGCGGCAGATGTTGGCACCCCGGGTTCGGTTAGCAGTGCGAGTGGGTTTGCGGTAGTGAGCATCAGGTTGAAGGCCAAAGGGGTGTAGAGCGCAGAGAACGGCAGGCCGATCCAGAGCAGGTAGCCGAAACGTTTGATGCGGGTGAGCGCGACAACAGCGAGGGCGATCAGGGCGGTGGCTGCCAACACGGGCGAACTCACCCCAACCAGTGCAAACAGCAGACCCGAAACGCCAACCCATGACCAGGTTTGACGCATCGAACGTGCCGAACCCGAGCGGCCGAGCCCGGCAGCCCGAGCGATGGTGAACACCAACCAAGGCAATGTGACCGCAGCGATCACGGTCGGCAGGCTGGCGTCATTTCGTGCCTGAATGAACCAAGGCCAAAGCGAATAGCCGAGCGCGAAGGCGGTGCGAATCCAGGTTTTTGGAGTGATGAGCGTTGCCGTGCGCCAAGCTCCCGAGAAGGCTAAGGCCGGTGCTACGAAAAGTAGCACGCCAACCGAAAGCGATGGCGCCCAGGGCGTGAGGCTACTGAGCGCCAGCAGCGCCCAGTTGAATGGGTCGGCTGGACCGGCAAAACCCTGCCCAATCGGCTGCCAAGACGAGCCGGCGCGAAGAAACACCTGCCACCAGTTGTCGGCGAGTGGCGAAACCGAGTTAGAGACGACGGCAACGGCCGTCGGAAAGTTCGCGTAAGACAAGGCCAACAGCAGAGCCGCCCAGAGCCAGCCGCGGTCGGCGGTGAAATTCTTGCCAACGTTGGTGGCCTCTAACTCGTGCTCACCACGCGCAAACGCCTGCTGAAGTTCTTGCTGTTGCTCAAGATCGGCCTGCGAGCGACCAGCGGCACGAACGGTTGACCAGGGTGCGTCGAAAGATTTACGAATTGCTCGGATGCCGCGGCTGTTGCCAGCGCGCGCCGAGAGTCTGGCCGCCACCGTGAAAAAGCCCCAGAGCCCGCCGAGAAGTTCGGCAGGAATTCGGTCTGGGCGCTTTTGGAAAAGCCGCCAGAAGGTGCGTGCCACGGTGACTAGCGGCAGCAGCATCCAGTAGGTCAAAGCAAACCAGAGAGGTGAAAAGGCCAGGCGAAGGTGCACGGCAGCCTTGCGAACCGCGGTCTTTGGGCTGCCGCCGAGCCAGGCCCGCGTGCGCTTGCCCTCGAGTGAAAGTTGCGCGTGACGAATGCGCGCCAATGGTGCGACCATGACTCGCAAACCGGCCAGACGCACGCGCAGTGAAAGGTCGTAGTCGGCAGCCAGCGGTGGAGCCTTTGGGCTAAGGCCGCCAAGTTGTTCGTAAATGTCGGTGCGAACCAACAGACCAGCGGTTGACACCGCCATGACGTCTGACATGGTGTCGTGCTGAGACTGATCCAGTTCGCCCGAGACGATACTCAGTGGTTCGCCCAACGGTGTGAGGGTGAGCCCGAGTTGGCGAATCATTCGAGGTTGCCCGGGGTCAACCTGCTTCGGTGCGATGGCCCCAACCAAGGCGGTTGTCTCGAGAGTTTCAAGCAGAACTGCTAGGCACTGCGGTTCAGGGGCCGAGTCATCGTGCAGAATCCAAAGCCAATGGGTGTCTGAACTAATCAGAGTTTGAGTTGCCGCAGCGAGCGCTTCGGGAAGTTTGGTTTTGGCATCTAATTCAAGGGTTTGGGTTGAGCCGAAGGATTGGCCGAGAGGTATGCCCGAAGTGTTCACCAGAATCACGCGGTCGGCTGGTCTGGTTTGTTGGCTTAGCGCCTGGAGAGTTTGGGTGAGGTAATCGCCGGTGTCGTGACAAACGACTACCGCGGTTACCTGGCTAGACATTTGTCGCCTTTGCCTCTTGGCTTAGGCGCGCTTCTTGAGCTTGCGGCGCTCGCGTTCTGAAAGGCCACCCCAGATGCCGAAGCGTTCGTCGTTGGCTAGGGCGTAGTCGAGGCACTGCTGGCGAACATCGCAACCCGAGCAGATGCGCTTGGCATCGCGGGTTGAGCCGCCCTTTTCAGGAAAGAAGGCTTCTGGGTCGGTCTGCGCGCAAACCGCGTCAGCCTGCCACGCGAGTGGGTTGTCTTCGGAGTCGGTATAGGCTCCGGCAACCCCGAGCTTTAGTGGATCTACAAACCAATCGAATGGAACGCGGTTTGAATTCTCCATGTACTTCGTCCTATCTGATTTGTTCGCAACACAACTTCGTGAAGAGAACTTCCTGCGTGTAATTACACCGATGTTATTCCCTTGCTGTCAAGTTGCAAATTCACCAAGGTTCAAGGCTCGGTTGAGCGTTGCGGCTTGGCGCTTGGCTATTCTTGAGCCATGACTGTATTGGTTACCGGCGGTGCCGGCTACATCGGATCCCACGTGGCTCGCCTACTAGCCCAGCGCGGTGAAGCCGTGGTCATCGCAGACGACCTGAGCACAGGCATTCCGAGCCGCCTAGAGGGCGCTGAGCACGCCACACTCGACCT
>CAIZQQ010000065.1 GCA_903935175.1 uncultured Micrococcales bacterium | reverse complement strand
CTACTTGCTTCACGCACTCATGAGCAAAGACGACTTCGAGGCCGAAGAGCGCTCACTCGCACAGGGCTTCTCTAAGGCCGCCAAAGCGGCAAAGGTTTCGCGCATCGTTTATCTTGGCGGAATCATCGCCGAGGCAGAGAATCTATCGCCGCATTTAAAAGCACGCACCGAAACTGGCGAGATTTTGCGCGCTTCTGGTGTGCCAACCATCGAGTTGCGCGCCGGAGTGGTGATTGGTTCGGGCAGCGCTTCGTTCGAGATGCTGCGCTACCTAACCGAGCGACTACCAATCATGACCGTGCCGAAATGGGTGAATAACCGCATTCAACCAATCGCTATTCGCGACGTGCTGCGCTATCTGGTTGGCGCGGCTGCCATCGACCGCAAGATCACCGGCTTTTTTGACATCGGCGGACCTGAGGTTTTCACGTACAAAGACATGATGATGCAATATGCCGCGGCGGCGGGTTTGCGAAAGCGAATCATCATTCCGATTCCGGTGCTAACGCCAAGACTCTCTTCGGGTTGGGTGGGCCTGGTCACTCCAGTGCCATACACCCTGGCCAAACGTTTGGTTGCGAGCCTAAAGAACGAAGTGGTGGCGTCAGATTCGCGCATCCGTGATTTGATTCCAGACCCAGCTGGTGGGCTAACGCCGTTCAAGAGCGCCGTTCAGCTCGCGTTGACCCGCATTAAAGAGGCAAACGTAGAAACGCGCTGGACCAACGCCTCGGTGCCTGGCACGCCATCTGACCCGCTGCCAACCGACCCCGACTGGGCCGGTGGAACTCTCTACAACGACACACGCGTTATCGACTCGACAGACCCGATTGACGTGGTTTGGGCGAGAGTTGAGGCAATCGGCGGCGACAACGGCTATTCGACGGCGACTTGGGCCTGGCGCTTGCGCGGCTTGATGGACAGAGTGATCGGAGGCGTAGGGCTTCGCCGCGGACGACGCGACCCGAACCACCTGGTCGAAGGTGACGCTCTCGATTTTTGGCGCGTTGA
Source organism: uncultured Micrococcales bacterium (assembly GCA_903935175.1). Lineage (GTDB taxonomy): Bacteria > Actinomycetota > Actinomycetes > Actinomycetales > Microbacteriaceae > Rhodoluna. The sequence goes on along the minus strand of CAIZQQ010000065.1, from coordinate 6,392 downwards.
GGCGATTGAACGCCCGCACCTGCTTCGACTTCGGGCTGAGATGAAAATGCCTGGGCTCGCCTGGCTCGAGTTCAGGCTCGAAGAAACTGCAACCGGCACTCGACTGACTCAGCGAGCCATTTATGCGCCGAAGGGTCTGCTCGGGCACATGTATTGGGCTGCGGTCTGGCCGATGCACGGCATCGTGTTTCCTTCGATGGCAAGGCATGCGGCGTTAGGCATTAAGCGCAAATAGACTCGTGAGGTGAAGAAAACCTCGATTGCTGCGATCTCTCTGATGGTCGTCGCCGCGTCTTGGGGCTTCGGATTCGTCTGGATGAAAGATGCCATCGAACGTCAGCCTTATTTCGACTTCCTCGCTCTGCGATTCACGATTGCCGCGGGTGTGATGTTCTTGATTCGCCCGCAACTGGTTCGCCAAATCAACTTGAATTTTCTAAAGCGAGGCGTTTTGCTGGGTGTTGCGCTCGGCCTCGGTTACGTGACCCAAACCATCGGGCTCGAGCAGTCAACGGCCGCAATCACGGGCTTTTTCACCGGCCTCTACATCGTGCTTACGCCGGTGTTCGCCTGGCTGTTGCTTCGCCAGAAAATTGCCAGCAAGGTTTTGCTCGGTGTAATCATTGCGACCATTGGTCTCGGAGTTATCACTCTTGGCGGCCTCGGCTTTGACGTTGGCACAATCAGCCTGCTGGCCTGCGCGATTTTGTTTGCACTGCACATCGTTGGTCTCGGCCGTTGGAGCCCCGGGCGTGATACCTACGCGCTCACCGTTGTTCAACTCGCCACGGTGGCCGTCATCTGCTGGATTGGCGCACTGTTTAACCCGAGTGATCCAGGTTTTCAAGCCCCTCCAGACGCCGATGTTTGGAATGCCGTTCTATTCACCGCTATCTTCGCTACCGCGATTGCGTTTTTCGTTCAAACCTGGGCGCAATCAATCATGGATGCTTCGCGCGTGGCGATTATTCTCACCACCGAGGTCGTATTCGCCGCACTTTTTGCCGTTGCTCTCGGGCAAGAGGTGCTTTCGCTTCGAACCGTAATCGGTGGCGCCTTGATGGTTATCGCAATGTTGATCGTTGAATGGCCGAGTCGAAATGACAAGAATCAGACTGTGACACCCGGGCTAGACCCGTTGGTGCACTAAGCAAGGGCAGGAGACGCGGATGGCGATACTTGCAATCGATGCCGGAACCACCGGCGTAACCGCCATGGTCGTAAGTCTCGAAGGCAAAGCACTCTCACGTGGCTACCAAGAGCTTGAACAACATTTTCCGCAACCAGGCTGGGTCGAACATCAGCCCGAGCAGATTTGGCAAGCGACACTTGCTGCGGTGCGTGAGGCTGTGGCGGGAGCATCCGAGTCGCCAACCTGCATCGGCATCACCAACCAGCGCGAAACCGTGGTGCTGTGGGACAAACAGACCCTGCAATCACCGACTAACGCCATCGTGTGGCAAGACCGCCGTACCGCAGACCTGTTGAGCGACCCGAAATTCACCGAGCGCGCCGATGAGATTCGCCAGAAGACCGGGCTCGGGCTCGACCCATACTTCTCGTCTTCGAAACTGCTCTGGATCAAACGCAACCTGCCGCTGGTTTGGCGCGGAGTTGAGGCCGGCGTAACCGCAATCGGCACGGTCGAGTCTTATCTGGTGGCGCGCATCAGCGGCGGGCGCTCGCACATCACGGACGCCTCGAATGCCTCGCGAACCCAGCTTTACAACTTGCACGACGGAAACTGGGATGACTCGTTGCTCGAGCTTTTCGAAGTTCCGCGCGTTGCGCTACCCACAATTGTGGCCAACTACGGTGCGCTCGCGACAAGCTACCCGCCTGCCTTTTTGGGTCTTGAGCTTCCGATAACCGGCATGGCCGGCGACCAACAGGCAGCGCTATTCGGCCAGGGTGCGATCAACTCAGGTGATGCAAAGTGCACCTACGGAACGGGCGCGTTTCTGCTGCTGAACACCGGCGATCACCCAGTGGTGAGCAACGAAGGATTGTTGACGACAGTTGCGTGGCAGCATCCGAGCGGTTCTAGAACCTATGCGCTCGAGGGTTCGGTGTTCGTTGCCGGCGCTGCTGTGCAATGGTTGCGCGATGGGCTTGGCTTCATCGAAACCTCGGCCGAGGTCGAGGCTCTTGCCTCATCTGTGACCGACTCTGGCGGCGTGAGTTTTGTGCCGGCACTCACTGGGCTCGGTGCTCCGTTTTGGAAGCCGGATGCTCGCGGCTCGCTTCACGGTCTGACGCGTGGCACCACCCGTGCCCACATTGCCCGCGCCACGCTCGAAGGCATCGCTTGGCAGGTTTATTGCGCGTTCGAGTCAATGAGCGCGGATGCTGCGCAGAATATCGAGCGTCTACGAGTAGATGGCGGTGCCGCCGCCAACAACCTGCTCATGCAGATTCAAGCCGACCAGTTGCAGTGCCGAATCGAGCGAGCCGAAGTGCTCGAATCGACGGCTTTTGGAGCGGCACTCTTGGCTGGTTTGGGAGCGGGATTGTTCAGCGGGCTCGAGCAAGTGGCCGGCTTGAACCGCGTGCGAACAACCTTCACTCCCGGTGAGTTTGATTCGACCGGCCGAGAGCAGTGGATGTCTGCGCTGGAGCGCGAAAACGGTCGCTAGTCGAACCGACGCAACTTGCAGCGGCGTGGCTACACGAACCCAGCTCTGAGCAAACTTATGCTCTTGTTCTTATGTCAAAAATTGTTCGCAAATTGCCGAGAGAGCTCGATGTTCCGCATCCAGAGCGTCTGTCTTGCGACGACCCGAACTTTGACGAGATCATGCTGCGCCACAACATTTCGATGGCGCTAGAAAACCCTGGCTACACCGACCCAGAAACTGGGTACTTTGTCTTCAATGCAAAAGCGTTGGCTGACCAGGGCAAGTGCTGCGCCAACCTCTGCAGACACTGCCCTTTCAAGCGCTAGAGCTGGTTTATTCTTGACGCTTGTCTTTGGCCTCTGATTTAGCCTTTTTCTCGAGGCGCTTTTCTTTGAGGTTTTTTGCAGGTGCGGTCTTTGCCGAGTTTTTCTGCGGGGATTTCTGGGCCATTTGAGGCCTCCTTGGTTGGGCGCGTTTGGCCCATACTGCAACCCTAGTAGAACACTGAGAATCCTCTGTGAGCGCTGGGAATAATTGGTTTTCGCTATGTATTGTTTACCTCAAGAAAATGTTTCATGTCTGGTGTCGGGGAGGTAAGAAAGTTGAAAAAAACTCTTAGTTTGTTGATCAGTGCGCTCTTTGCCAGCGCGCTTCTTGTTCCAGCTTCTCCCGCCTTCGCTTCGGGCACTAGCGACTGCACCATCGTTGGCACAAAGTACGCCGACGTGCTCACCGGCACCGCCGGCTACGACGTGATTTGTGCCGGTGCCGGAAACGACACCATTTATGGCCTGGGTGGCAACGACATTATTCGAGGCGGCTCAGGTAACGACATCGTCATCGGCGGTGCCGGCAACGACACAGTGCTTGGCGAAGCCGGAAACGACAACATCTCTGGTGGCGATGGAGCTGACCGTCTCAACGGCGGTGACGGTAAAGACCGCGTAACCGGAGGAGGCGGCCAAGACATACTTCAGGGTGGCGCAGGAACCGACAATCTTCAGGCGGGTAACAGTGCCGACATAATCGATGGTGGCAAGGGTACAGACACCATTACAACCGGTGCAGGTGATGACGTATGCAATGCCGATTCAGCCGACGTGAGGCTTGACGCCTGCAGTTTAGACAGCAAAGGTCCGAAATTCGGAGCCATCACTACCGATGTTCGGCAGGTGCAGGCCGGAACATTAGCCGTCTTCACCGTCAATGTGAGTGACGTGGCTACAGTTGATGCTGTCTACGGATCTATTGGCGGAGCCCCCGGTTGGATCACCGCATGGTGCGGTTTCCGTATACCAACCGAATTGGTTTCTGGCTCTGAAAAAAATGGCACCTACCAACTGAGCTGCACTGTGCCGCCGAATGCAGTCAACGATAACTACACGCTGTTTGTCGGGGCTGTTGACATGATGGGTAACCTCGCAGAACAGAGAATCGCATTTGAGGTATCGGGAGGGTCTAGCGATAACCGCACCCCGGTCGTAACAAAAATTGATCTTCCAAAAGACGTAACAGTCGGCGAGTCATTTACCGTGACCATTTCTGCTACTGACGAATCAGTGGTGGCTGGGGTCGATGCCTGGTTCGCGCTTGAAGGTGGCTGGGTTAGCGGAGGCGATGGACTTTATGCTACGCGTTCCGAGCCTAGGTTTATCACTCAAACCCAAACCGAAGCAGTCGTCTCATATGACGTTGTGTTTGATTCCAGAGCACCGGCAGGGCTGTACAACATTTGGATCGGTGTAAGAGATGGTGTGGGAAACAGAGATTTCTACGACTCCGGTCAAACAATTACAGTAACCAAATAGAGATTTCGAGTTGGATGCTCGCCCTAGGTTAGACTTTCTTGGTGTCTAAAGCCTCGGCTTTTCACTCAAGGGCCTCTAGCTCAGTTGGTTAGAGCAACGGACTTTTAATCCGTGGGTCGTCGGTTCGATCCCGACGGGGCCTACTAAGAACCCCTTCCTCGCCGAAGGGGTTCTTTTCTAGGCTTTTGCTTTGGGCTAAACGACACCCAAAAGGTCGATTACGAAGACCAGGGTGCGGCCCGATAGGTGGTGTCCTCCGCCAGCTGGGCCGTAGGCCATCTCGGGTGGGCAGATTAGGGTGCGGCGACCGCCGACCTTCATGCCGGGAATGCCTTCTTGCCAACCCTTGATCAAGCGACCAAGTGGAAACTCGATTGGCATGCCACGACCCCAGGACGAGTCAAATTCTTCGCCGGTTTCGTAGTCAACACCGAGGTAGTGAACCTTCACGGTTGCACCTGCAGGCGCTTCGACTCCGGTGCCCACGGTCACCTCTTGGATGGTGAGCTCAGTTGGTGCTGGCTCGAGCATTGGTTCTAGTACTGGACGTTCAAGATTGGTCATGCTGAAACTCTATATCAGAGGAAACAAAATGCCGAAGGTGTTGTTTAGACCACTATGAACGAAACCCGCGGCACATTAATCGGCATCTACAAGGCCGACGGCGGAATCGTCGGTGAACTGTCCTACTTCTTCGGGCATTTGGTTGGCGTTCGAAGTTGCAGCCTGTGTGACATTTCTCACTCGCAGATCATGAAAAAGCCCTCCTTCAAGGCTCTCGAAAAACACCTGCTTGCAGAGCACGACATCGCAGTGCGCATGATTCACCTCAACGAACGCAACGAACGAGAGCAAAAGGCTTCAGAGGGGCGCGAGCCGTGCATCCTCTTGGAATACCCAGACCAGTCGATTTCGATGTTTCTCGATTCATCAGACCTGACCACTCTTTCTGGAAGCGTGAGTTCACTCAAAAAGCTCATCGAATCTAGACTCGATCTATACCTATAAGGAGAAATCATGGATGAGCGCCAACTGCTAGAGCTTTGGAACAAGCTGCGCAACCAATTGATGTTCGCGCAACTCGCACCAACCTTCTTGCTCATCACCACGGTGGGTTTGGTTGCTCAGATTCGCGAGGCCGGCGCCTGGGCCGTTTGGGCCACGCTCGGCATCTTGGCAGCATCCGGAATTCTGGGCGCCTTGGCTGAATACTCGGCGGCTCATGAAGCCCAAGCGGTTGCTCGGGACTTGGCGAAGGTCGAAAACCCTAGCCACCTCACCAAAGGCATTGTTAAAAACGCGGTTTGGTTGCACGTTGCTAAATATCTGACTCCGGCGATCTTCATCGGCATCTTCGTCGCCCTCGTGTTGGCTCTGATCTAACGCCAGCCCTGACCCGACCGAACGCTAACGACTTGACCATCACAAAATTCACCGCCAGCGACCTTGGCGGCATGAAGGCAGAGCAGCCCGTGGTTGTTTTACTTCACGGCTATGGCGCAGACGAACGCGACCTTCCCGGCATCATGAGCTACCTGCCCAACTCGCCTTGGGTTTCACCGCGAGCGCCGTTGCCCACCGAGCACGGCGGATTTGCTTGGTATGGGGTTGAGCGAGTTTTGAACCCAACGCTCGAAGACGTCATGCCGCCGTCCGAGGCGCTCTGGGATTGGCTTGATGATTTGCTCGAACCAAACCAACCGCTAGTTGTGATCGGGTTTTCTCAGGGCGGGCTCATGGCAACTCAGCTGCTGCGAACTCGCCCCAAGCAAATCGTCGCGTGCGTCATCCTCGCGGGTTTTGCGGCCGATGTTGAAATGCCGGCAGATGCTGCTCTGCGCGAAAACAAACCGAAGGTGCTTTATTGCCGAGGCGCGCAAGACACGGTGGTGGCCAAGGATGCTGTGGCTGGCCTCAATCGCTGGCTACAGTCACACACCCGTGCCCAAACCAAGACTTACGAAGG
>CAIZQQ010000064.1 GCA_903935175.1 uncultured Micrococcales bacterium | reverse complement strand
TGGCATTTTTGGCTCGTTCGTGCCAATGGGGCTTTCGTACCGCGCCCTGCACCACTTGAACCCAACCGGAGTTGGAATCGCCTCGACCGCCGAAACAGTGTTTGCATTTGGCTTCGGGCTTTTGTGGCTGGGAGAATCGTTCTCTGCTCTACAACTGGTCGGCGGCGCGTTGGTCATTGGCGGCATCGTTTTAGCGCAAACAAAGAAAAGTTAGGCAACAATGGCAACGGTTGAGCTTTCAGCAAGCAACTTCGGCGACACAGTCACCGCCGAAGGCATCAAGATCATTGATTTCTGGGCCGAGTGGTGCGGACCTTGCCGACAGTTCGCCCCCATTTTCGAAGAGGCTTCGACCAAACATCCCGACATTGTTTTCGGCAAGATTGACACCGAGGCCGAGCGCCAACTATCGGCGGATGCGCAAATCACGTCTATTCCCACGCTGATGGCTTTTAGCGATGGTGTGCTGTTGTTCAATCAAGCCGGTGCGCTACCGAGCGCTGCACTTGAACAGTTAATTGCAGCCTTGAAGGCGGTTGACATGGATGCTGTGCGCGCTGACATCGCAAAACAAGATGCCCAGCGCAACTCTTCGCCCGAAACGCAAGGCTAAGGCTTAGGTACTAGTCCAACACCAATCGGAATCTCACGAATCCATGCTTCATCGGGAACATCAAGGCGCTTGTAACGTCCGAGCAATTTGGCCAAGAACGTGGTTGACCCTCCGCCATCTACTGTGACAGCATCTGTCGCACCCAGACTCTTTAACACGTCGCCAAGTTGGTGAATGGTAGAGCCGCCTTGACGGAATCCCCAGTCGTTCAAGTTCACACCGCTGCTGGCAGTGGCAAGCCAGATTTTGCCGGTCGCGTTGTTCCAGGCAATGCTCGTGCGTGGGCGAATTTGCTCGCTACGGTCATCGCAAACTTCGATGTTCACTCCTAGGTCGAGAATTTTGTTTCCTCTACCTGAGGCCGATGTAAGTTTCTTTCCACTGACTGATTTGAATTCATTCTCGACAGTCAGAGTCGACCAGGTCGTGGCATCACGGTAGAAGGCCTCGCCGTCACTACCCAGCTGCAGCACCGATCCTCCGGGTGGAACCACGACGGAGCTACCGCCCCAATACTTCTTCGTGATTTTGTTTTTCGAATCCAAAACGATTGTGAAACTGCCCTGCGTGGTTGCACGCGATTTAGTGAAGTTTGAGTCAAAAAGCGTGATGCCCGCACCGGTGGCTTCGTGATTGACCGCGCGGATGGTCAACACTTTGGTCTTGGAACGTGCCTTGCCATACGCCCAAACACGATCAGCAACCATTTCGGTCACCTGCGTCGGGGCGACCGGCAACTTGTAACTCACTTTCTGGCCCAGTTTCAGCTTCTTGATGCGTGAGGCAGGGGTGCCCTTGGCGATGACCAAAACTCCCGACTTTGGTTTAGTCGTCGTGCCCGTGACAAAGAGTTTTGAAACCACATTGTTGACGAGCAAAACGGCAGCTGTGTTTGCGGGCAGGGTCGTCACGGCAGACGCGGGTGTGTAAGCCGTAGCGGAGGACGACCCGCTTAGCAGCTGCTGATTGACGCCTGACACGTTGAATGAGATTGTTCCAACTTTGAAGTTGGAGACGCCTGAATACGGATTCTTTGGGTCGAACTCAGAAGTGCTTACGCCAACCACGTTGGTTGGCTCGCGCGGTGCGTAGATCAGTTTGCCATTGACAATCATTGCCGAGTACGGGATTCGTGAGCCCTCGTTGTAGTAATCGGTATTGACATACGCGAGAGCGTTAATGTTTTCGGCAAGTGCCACCTGCTGTGAATATTCACCGACTTTTGCAGTTGTAGCTTTGAAGTCAACTTTTGACAGCGAAGAAGATGCGATTGTGAACTTTGAGGTGTATGGCCCGTTGTTGGCAAAGCCTGGCTCGAAATTGGTTTGGGTGAGTGTTACAGAACCTGAAAGAATCTGGGTGGATGTTGAACCGTCATTCAAACTAGGCGCGACCAAGCAGGCGCCGTTGGCCATTGCTGCATTCGAAATGCCAGAAGATGCAACGAATACGGCGACTCCCAAAGTTGCCAAAATGCGATTTCTTGTTTTTCCCATGACAGGTTTAGGCTACCCGCTTGGGTTATGAAAATCGTACGAGCCCACTGAGAAAATGCTCAAAACCTTGGGCTAGGCTGGCACTATTCGAAGCACGTTCAAGGGAGAACAATGCCCACCGGTAGGCCAAAGATGCACGCCACCTCACCCGAAACTCTTGCACTTCGGGAGGCTGTACTTGGCTACGCCAGGGCTCGCATGGAGTATGACCCAGCCCCCCTAGATTCACCAGACACCCTAGTCAATCTCAAGAAACTAGCTCCGAACACCGTTAATGAGAACGGACTTGGTGGCCAAGAAGCTCTGACCCTTTTTTCAGAGGTGCTTGCCCCCGCTTGCCTTAGCACCGATCATCCGGGCTATTTGAGCTTCATTCCCACCGCGCCAACCGAAGCAGCCACGCTCTTTGACTTGGTCGTTTCGGCATCTTCGATTTACGGCGGATCTTGGATGGAAGGTGCAGGAGCTGTTTATGCCGAGAACGAGGTGCTTTCTTGGCTTGCTCGCGAGGTCGGGCTCGACGAAAAAGCCGGCGGAGTATTCGTTCAAGGCGGCACGCTTGGCAATCTATCTGCGCTGGTTGCGGCGAGACACACTGCCGAGGTCAAACTCGCAGCTGCCGGTAAGCCCCGTCCAACTCGATGGAAATTCATCTGCTCAAAAGAAGCTCACTCTTCGCTAAAGGCCGCGGCAAGAGTTATGGACGTTGATGTCGTTTTAGCCGAGGTAGACGCCGAAGGGCGGTTGAGAGGGCAGGCTACTGCAGACGCTCTTGCATCTGCTGGAGACGGCGTCTTCGCGATCGTCTCAACTGCCGGCACAACCAACTTTGGCATCGTTGACAGGTTGCGTGAGGTCGGAGAAGTAGCGAACGCTGCAGGCATTTGGTACCACGTCGATGGTGCTTACGGCCTGGCGGGCATTCTCAGCGGTAAAACCAGACACCTTTTCGATGGAACCGAACTTGCCGACTCATTCATCGTTGACCCGCACAAGTGGCTCTTTGCACCTTTCGATGCCTGCGCGCTCGTCTACCGAAACCCCGAACTCGCAAAAGCAGCTCACACCCAGCACGGCGAATATCTCGACACCTTGACCGACTCGGGAGACTGGAACCCGAGCGATTACGCGTACAACCTAACTCGCCGCGTACGTGGTCTGCCTCTTTGGTTCTCGCTAGCGACACACGGCGTGGGGGCTTACCGCGAGGCGGTTAGCGACAACATTTCAGTGGCTTTTGAAATCGCCGAAGTCATTAGACGCAACCCGAAGTTGAAGCTGGTTCGCGAACCCGAACTCAGTGTCGTTGTGTTTGAACGTGAGGGTTGGGGTCTCGCAGATTACGAACGATGGAGCGACTACCTCCTGAAAGAGGGAATTGGCCTGGTTGTGCCAAGCTCACACCTCGGAAAGCCAAATACGCGATTTGCCATAGTGAACCCCCAAACCACGACTGAATTACTAATCAAGATTCTCGACACCATGGAGCAAATGTGAAGCTAACCCTCGCGCCTGCCGCCGCACCGCTTTCAAGAGTCAAAGATGCCGATCGTTCACCGGTTCGCGTTGCCCTCGTGCAAACCAGATGGCACGAGTCGCAAGACGAACACCTGGCGAAGTTGAACGAGGGCATTGAACTTGCGGCTTCAGCGGGAGCATCCATCGTTTTCTTGCCAGAGTTGACCCTCAGCCGGTACCCCGCCGATGCTAAGCCGACCACGGTTCCTAACTACTCGGCCGAATCGCTTGAAGATGGTGCGACCAGGATGTTCGCAGCGAAGGCTGCCGCCGAGCACGGCGTTATCGTTCACGCCTCGCTTTATGAATACAAATCAACGGCTGATGGTCGCGCCCTAAACAGCGCGATCATGGTGCACCCGAACGGAACCCTGCTGGCAAGAACTCCTAAACTCCACATTCCGGTCACAGCTGGCTATTACGAGGACAAATACTTCGAACCGGGGCCGGCCGATGGTGAGCCATACCCCGTTTATGCAACCGATCTTGGTGGCACGAAGGCGATGATCGGCCTTCCAACCTGCTGGGATGAATGGTTTCCAGAGGTGGCCCGAAATTACTCGCTGCGCGGTGCTGAGATTCTCGCCTATCCAACCGCCATCGGGTCTGAGCCGGATCACCCAGACTTCGACACCGAACCACTTTGGCGTTCTGTGATTGTCGCAAACGGAATCGCGAACGGCACGTTCATGGTGGTCCCAAACCGCTGGGGAAACGAAGGCGCGCTGAACTTCTATGGCTCTAGTTTCATCAGTGACCCGTATGGTCGCATCCTCGTTCGTGCCGAGCGCGCAGGCGATGAGGTTCTCGTGGCCGATCTCGATCTAGACCAGCGTCGCGACTGGCTCGACCTGTTTCCGTTTTTGGCAACTCGCCGACCAGACACCTATTCAAAATTGACCGAACCGGTGGCGAACCCGCGTGCCGATAACGGAGACGGCATCGATGGTGGAATCGCGGGGGTAGCAAAGTGACTTGGGTCATGCCGGCCGAGTGGCAGCCTCACGAACGCACCTGGATGGCATGGATGGAGGAAGACTACTCGAAAGATAGCAACCCTGAGTCTGCCGACGAAATGCACCGCGCGTGGGCGAAGGTGGCTA
>CAIZQQ010000063.1 GCA_903935175.1 uncultured Micrococcales bacterium | reverse complement strand
TTGGTAACTAGGTTCTTAGCTCCGCGAACATCGACACGTCCAACTAGCGGCTTGCCACCTTTGACGGTGATTTGACTCATCAGGCTCCCTTGGCTGGCAAAGTCTTGGGGCGCCAAGACTCTCGTTTCGCCTCAAAGTCGGTGATCGACTTCTCGTCTCGCAGTGTCAGACCGATGTCATCGAGCCCTTCAAGTAGACGCCACCTAGTGTATTCGTCAATCTCGAAATCTACGCGGATGTCGCCTACGCTGACGGTCTTCTCGACCAGGTTCACGGTAGCCGAAGTTCCAGGGTTTGCCTCTAGCGCCTGCCAGATGCGCTCGATGTCTTCATCGCTCACAATGCCGGTGACTAGCCCCTGCTTGCCCGAGTTTCCCCTAAAAATGTCGGCAAACTTGCTCGAGAACACGGCCTGAAAACCGTAGTCGCGAAGTGCCCACACGGCGTGCTCACGGCTTGAGCCGGTTCCAAAGTCTGGGCCGGCGAAAAGCACCGAACCGCTTTCGTAGGCCGGCTGGTTCAGCACGAAGTCGGGATCGTTGCGCCAGGCTGCGAACAGAGCATCCTCAAAGCCTGTTTTTGTAATTCGTTTTAGATAAACCGCTGGGATGATCTGGTCGGTGTCAACGTTGCTGCGACGCAGTGGCACGCCAATGCCGGTGTAGGTTTCGAACTTTTCCATTAGTTGCCCTCCTCGACGTCGGCCGGGCTAGAAAGCGTGCCGCGAATGGCTGTGGCTGCGGCAACCAGAGGCGAAACCAGGTGAGTGCGTGAGCCCTTGCCCTGGCGACCTTCGAAGTTGCGGTTTGAAGTCGATGCCGCGCGCTCGCCCGGGGCCAGCTGGTCTGGGTTCATGCCGAGGCACATTGAGCAACCGGCGAAGCGCCATTCGGCACCGAAGTCTTTGAACACCTTGTCGAGACCCTCGGCCTCGGCTTGCAGGCGAACACGGGCTGAGCCAGGCACGACCATCATGCGAACGCCATCGGCTTTGGTGCGGCCCTTGATGATTTCGGCAGCGGCACGAAGGTCTTCGATGCGGCTGTTGGTGCACGAACCCAAGAACACGGTGTCGACGCGAATGTCTTTGAGCTTGGTGCCTGGGGTGAGGTCCATGTATTCGAGGGCACGTTCGGCGGCGGCGCGCTCGTTTGGGTCGGCGATGTCGATCGGGTTTGGAACCACGTCGAGCAGTGAAACTCCCTGGCCCGGGTTGGTGCCCCAGGTCACGAACGGGTCAAGGGTGTTGGCGTCGAGGTTGACCTCGGCGTCGAAGGTGGCACCCACATCGGTGGGCAGAGTCTTCCAGAACGCCACGGCGGCATCCCAGTCGGCACCTTCTGGAGCGTGCGGGCGACCCTTGAGGTAGTCGAAGGTGATTTGGTCTGGCGCAACCATGCCGGCACGCGCACCAGCCTCAATCGACATGTTGCAAATGGTCATGCGGGCTTCCATTGAAAGCGCTCGGATGGCGCTGCCGCGGTATTCGAGCACATAGCCCTGGCCGCCGCCGGTGCCAATCTTGGCAATCACGGCAAGAATGATGTCTTTGGCTGTGACGCCTGGGCGAAGCGCACCTTCGACGTTGATGGCCATCGTCTTGAACGGCTTGAGCGGCAGAGTCTGGGTGGCGAGCACATGCTCAACCTCGCTCGTCCCGATACCCATCGCCAGCGCTCCAAAAGCGCCGTGGGTAGAGGTGTGTGAGTCACCGCAAACCACGGTGATGCCGGGCATGGTTAGACCAAGCTGCGGCCCAACCACGTGAACGATTCCCTGCTCGATGTCGCCAAGCGAGTGAATGCGGATGCCAAACTCTTCGGCGTTGCTGCGTAGCGCGTGAATCTGGGTGCGACTGGTGATGTCAGCGATCGGCTTGTCGATGTCCCAGGTTGGAGTGTTGTGGTCTTCGGTGGCGATGGTTAGGTCTGGGCGGCGAACTGGTCGGCCGGCAAGGCGCAAACCGTCAAAGGCCTGTGGGCTGGTTACCTCGTGAACGAGGTGAAGGTCGATGTAGAGCAGGTCTGGCGAACCATTCTCGCCCTTGACCACCAAGTGGTCATTCCAGACCTTTTCGGCCAGCGTTAGCGGTGTAGACATTACCCACCTAAGTAAAAAACGGATGAAC
>CAIZQQ010000062.1 GCA_903935175.1 uncultured Micrococcales bacterium | reverse complement strand
GGTAGCGGAACACGACATCCGTCGCGGCTAAAGCCAACCTCTGGGTTTCTGAAAAACTGCGGGTCTTGCATTTGCTCGCCGGCAATCGTGAGGTGCTCTTGAAGCCCAAGTTCCTCGCCCTGATAAAGGTAGGTCGAACCCGGCAGGGCCAACAGCAGTGCGGTCATCGCGGTTGCGCGTGAGAGCCCGGTGGCAACATCCACTTTCGCATTGAAGCGGTTAGGCGCGTACCAACGGAACAGGTCGAGGTCGTTTGGCAGGCCGAAGCGGGTGGCGTGACGAATCACGTCGTGGTTGCTCAGCACCCAGGTGGTGCTGGTGCCCTGCTTGGCTGCCTCTCCGAGGTTGTAGTCGGCGATCTGCTTGATGCGGGCCGGGTTCCAGCCGGCGCCAAGCATGTCGAAATTGAACGACTGACCAAGTTCGTCGGTGCTCGCGTAGGGCGGGCGGCGCTCGGCGTGAACCCAAGCTTCGGCAACAGCCATGCGCGGCGGGTTGTATTCGTTGAACACCTTGCGCCACGAGCGGTAGATCTCGTGAACATCGTCGCGGTCGAACAGGTCGTCGGTGCCGTCGTGCTTGACGAGCGACAGGTTGAAGCCTGCGCGCTCGGGCAGGTGGCCGTTGGCCAGGTTCTTCACCAGCGCGTGTGCCACGTCGACGCGGTAGCCGTCAACGCCGCGGTCACTCCAAAAACGTAGCGTCTTCAAAAAGTCTTCGCGCACCTCGGGGTTATCCCAGTTGAAGTCGGGCTGCTCAGGTGCGAACAGGTGCATGTACCACTGGCCCGGAGTGCCATCTGGCTCGGTGATGCGGGTCCAGGCGGTTGGGCCAAAGTGGCTCACCAGCTCACTCGGGCGAATCTCGCCGTTCTCGCCCCTACCGTCTCTAAAAATGTAGCGGTCGCGCGCCGGCGAACCCTTGGGCGAACGCAGTGCCTCTTGAAACCAAACGTGGCCAGAACCCGAGTGGTTCGGCACGATGTCGATAATCACGCGGATGCCCACCCGGTGCAGCGCGTCAATCATCTCGTCGAACTCGGCCAAGGTGCCAAGTCGCGGGTCCACGTTTCGGTAGTCGTCTACGTCGTAGCCACCATCGGCCAACGCCGAAGGATAGTGCGGGCTGAGCCAAACCGCGTCAATACCGAGTGCTTGCAGGTAAGGCACGCGGCTGATGATTCCCTTTAGATCACCGATGCCATCGCCGTTTGCGTCGGCAAACGAACGTGGGTAGATCTGGTAGACGACGGCTTGGCGCCACCAGTCTTCTGAGCCGGTGAGAAAGGTGAATTCAGACATGCATCCAATCTTAAAGGCACGAGTTCGACCACCGCGGCTAGTCGCCCGAGTCGATTTTGCGCCTGCAGTTAGACTCTCTTAGTGAGTCAAATAACCAAACAGCAGCGCTTGATTTTCATCTTGATGCTCGGGCTGTCGATGTGCCTTCAACCGTTCACCATAGACCCCTATTTGGCCTCATATCCAGCCATCGAAACCGATTTCGACGTAAGCACAGCGCTGATTCAATTCAGCCTCACAGGAGTAACCCTAGGCTTCGCCTTCGGTCAGATTTTCGCCGGCACCCTGAGCGACTCGATCGGCCGCCGCGTACCAATGATTTTCGCCGTTTCGCTCTATGCGGTCTCGGCATTCGCAATGCTCTGGGCGACCAACATCGAAACCTTCATCGCGCTTCGCACCCTGATGGCGGTTGGCGCATCGGCGGCCGGTGTGCTTGCCAACGCCGTGGTTCGCGACCTGTATGCCGGCAAGCCAATGATGAAAATGCTGTCGCGCGTATTTCTAGTGCAGGGGCTCTCGCCAATTCTTGGCCCGTTAATCGGCGCTTGGCTAAGTGAGGTCGTGCTTTGGCGCGAGGTGTTCGGTATTTTCGCGGGCTTTGGTTCGGTCGTCGCGATTCTGGCGATTGTTTTTCTCAAAGAAACCCTGCACACCGACGACCGCAAAGAGTCGCCGTTCTCAGGCATGGGCAAACGCTTCGCCGCTGTGCTTCGCGACCGCATCTACATCGGCCTCTTGATTCTCTCGGTGGCGCAGACCGTATCGCTCTTCGCCTACCTAAACATCGTTCCATTCCTATTTCGCGAATCGGGCTACGGCCTGAGCGTCGGTGAGTTCGGCTTCTGGTTCTCGTTCAACTCGGTGATGTCGGTAATCGGTGTGCAGATTGGCGCTCGATTGGGTGTCAAATACAAAGCTCAGTGGATGCTTGTCGCAGTTATTGCCACGGCCGTCGCAGCCGGTCTCGCGCTCACGTTGATGGGTTTGGCGAACGCCCCGTTTGCCGCAGCCGAGGTTGCGCTTGCGGTGCTCATCTTGGCCTTTGGTGCGACCATCCCGTTGATTCAGACCCTGGCGCTCACCCCGCACGGTCACGAGGCCGGCACCGCGGCATCGCTGCTTGGCGTCTCGAACTTTTTGGTCACATCGTTGTTTTCGCCGATTTACACGATCGTGCCGCTCGACAGCGCAGCTCCGCTCGGCGTGCTCATGGGCGGTGCTTACCTAATCGGTCTGCTCAGCCTGATTTTCATCGTGCGGCCGAAGACCGTGCCAGATTTGTCTAACTAGCGAAACTTTTTGCGAGCGCTAACTAGAGCGCAGCATCCAAGGCGGTTAGCGACTGCTCAACCACATCGGCTTCAACGATCTGGTCGTGGTCGCGGTTCGGCAGTTCGGTGAGCTTAGCGCCGGCAATCTTGCTCGCCAACCAGCGGCTCGAAACCGGGTTCACGTTTGGGTCGTTCGCGCCAGTGAAAAGCAGCACGGGCTTTCTGATGGTGCGAACGTCGAAACCCCAAGGAACCATCATCGAGTGCTCGTCGAGCGCCCAACCCATTGCTCCGTGAGTGAACGCGATCGGGTTTTCGAAAGACGGCGCCCACTTTTCAAACTGTGCGATTACCTCGGGGGCGAGGTCGCGAGTCGCCTCGAGCATTTCGAGTTCTTCTGGGTCAATGCCCTCGTGCGGGTTCAAATCGCTTTCGCCGACCGGGCCGACGGTTGCAAAGGTCACGGCGGCAAGCGCCTGATCAAGGGCGGCAACGTCGCCTATCGCGCGGGCTCCACCGCTCGAGTGCCCGAAGCTAACAAACTTGTCGAAACCCAGGTGTGCAACCACGGCGGCGGTAACCGGGGCCATCTCGCGCATGTTCTGACCGTCGGTGCGGGTGAGCGTCGTCTCGCCGTAACCAGGGCGAATCGGGCAAACCACCGAGTAGCCATGACGGGCGAACACTGCCAACGCCTCTGAGCTCAACTCGCGCGGGTTTGGTGTGCCGTGATGCCAAACGGCGAGCTTGTCACCGCTGGCTTCAAATAGCACTTGGATGCTCTGCCCTGAGGCACCCTGAAAGACTTGATTTTGCATGGCCAAAGCCTAGCAAAGGCGCTTGCTAACGATTGGGTTACGGTCGTGAAATCGCTTTCACGAAACCGCTTTCATGCCCTAACTTGAGAGTTAGGAGCGATAGTCGCTTTCAGTTTTGAAAGGGACATTCATGTTTCGGTTTTCTGCACGCAAACTGCTAGCCGCGGCATCCGCGCTGATTTTGGCAGCCACACTCAACCCGATTTCTTCTGCTACTGCAGCCGGTGGCTTGGTCGTCACCTTTGAGCAGAACGACACCTCAGGCTACGTAAACATCGACTTCGATGACGAGCCAAAACAGCAGGCTTCGTCGGTAGTAGCGGATGCACCAGACAACGCAGGCCGTGCACTCAAAGTAATTCGTGGCAAGGCGTCTTGGGCCGGCACCACGATCATCAAAGACCCTTCGAAGGTTCTGCTGAAGACCGGTGAGCTATTTGTAAGCGCGCGCGTGCACTCGCCAAAGGCCAATATCGTGATTCGCATGAAGATCGAGAAATCGGGCGACCCGACTCAGTCGGTCGAAACCAACGCGACCGAAAAATCGGTGCTCGGTTGGCACACCTACACATTCGACTTTTCGAAGCAAGCCACCGGAACCGAGGCATTCAGCGTTAACAAGACCTACAACATGGCATCGATGTTCTTTGACTTCGTTTCACTTGGCCCACAGGTCACCACCGGCAACCAGGTTTTCTATGTTGATGACCTAACCTTTGCCGCGGCTTCAGGCGGCGGCGGGGGAGTCGAGCCGGTCGGCAAGTCGGCCACCCCAACCCTCCTCACCTTTGAGTCTGGCGATGCAGATGGTGCCCTGGTTGCCGCATTGGCAACGCCTGAGCATCCACACGGTATTTTCGGTGGCGGAACCGCGGCGATTGTTGCAGCGCCAGCTGGCGGCAACGGCGGCAACGCCCTGGCCATAACTAAGACCGGTCAACCATGGACGGGCGCTAACGCAATCGTCGACATCAGCGGAACTAAGCGCTACACCAGCAGCGCGTTTCCGACCGTGACCTTCAACTACTACTCACCAAAGGCCGGCCCAGTCGTGGTCGAGCTAAACCCGGGTGCGGTTCAGGGTGGCGCAACCGCCGTTGTCGGTTGGCAGACCATCACCGTGAACTTCTCTGGCCTCGCCGGATGGTCGGCAGCAACCGAGTACGACAAGGTGGTCATCTTTCCTGACTTCCAGGTTGCACCTTCTACCCCGCCACTGCTCTACTACGTAGACAACGTTGCGGTAAACGGTGCAGTTACCCCGGCCATCGTGCCAAAGACCAAGCCGACCAACAGCATGTTGGCGACCCTGTCGACCACCAGCCCGGTGGTTGGCAAGACCCTCAGCGTGTCAAAGGGAACCTGGACTGGCACCGCTCCGGTGACTTATACCTACAAGTGGTACCGCTGCTCGGTCAAGGGCTTCAATGCGATTAAGACTGCGCCAGCATCCGCTAATAAATGCGTCGCAATCGCGGGCAAGACCGCTGCGAGCTACAAGCTAACCAAGAGCGACAAGGGCAAGTATGTTCGAGCCTCGGTGACCGCAACCAACTCGGTTGGCAAAACCGTGACCACCACCAAGAGCACCGCTAGCAAGGTGAAATAACGCTCTTTCGGTAGGTTGTAGTTATGACCGCAGATATGCTTCACGCTCTTGCGCTTTCGGCAGGCGATCACATGTTGCTCGCCCAGCTGACCAGAGGTGGCTTGGTTGAGTCGTGGCATCGAGGGGTTGCCACGCTCACCGGCCCCGACGGCAAGGTGATCGAACACTGGGGTCCGTCTAAACGCATCATTTATCCGCGCAGCGCGGTCAAGCCACTACAGGCCGTGGCCGTTCGCCGTGCCGGTTTGTCGCTTGCCGGCGCGCAGCTCGCGGTGTCGTCTGGTAGCCACTCGGGTTCGGCCGAACACGTTGCTCTAGTTGAGCAGATTTTGGCGCAAGCGGGCTTGGGTGTCGAGGCGCTTCAGTGTCCGCTGGCCTGGCCGGCTAACTCCGCCGCTCGAACCGCCGCAACAGAGCAACGTCGCGAATACTTCAATTGCTCGGGCAAGCACGCCGCATTCTTGGCCGCGAGCGTTGGCGCGGGTTGGACGACGCACGATTACCTTGCGCCAGAGCATCCGCTTCAAGAATTAATCGTGGATGTTCTCGAGGAGTTTGCCGGCGAAAAGGTTTCGCACACCACCGTCGACGGGTGTGGCGCGCCGCTGCACACGCTCTCGGTCGAAGGTTTGGCTAGGGCAACGGGCAAGTTTGCGCTCGAAGAAACCGAGATTGCCGATGCGCTGAAGGCAAACGGCTGGGCGATTGGTGACCGCGAGGCTGCCGATTCGCTCATGCTTGATGCTGGGCTGATCGCCAAGGTTGGTGCTGAGGGTGTTTATGTGGTTGGCACGGCCGACGGCCACGGGCTCGCGATCAAGGTTGCCGACGGGTCGATGCGCGCCATGGCAGCGGTCGCCGTTGCGATCTTGGCTAGGCACGAGTTGATTAGCGCGGATGCTGCCGCCGAACTCAGCGCAAAGGTTTCGCCGCGCGTGCTGGGCGGCGCTACTGAAGTTGGCCGCCTCGAAGTCATGATTTAGCGCTAAATAGCGACCATTTCGTTATAAAAATCGTTGTCTAAGGAAAGGCACTATTGCGTCACTTGTTTTCGTGACAAACCCTAAACTCCGGCTTAGCCGAAAGGCAACTTAACAGATTAAGGGGTAATCAAATGCAACAGAAAAACACACTTTCAATTCTGGCGATTATCTTCGCCGGCGTTTCACTGCTCTTCTTACCAATTCTGTTCGGCCCAGCAGCATTCGTGCTCGGTCTGATCGCGACCATCAAGAAAGAGAAGCTGGGTGTTTTGGCACTCGTTCTAGGTATTGTGCTGCCAGCAATCGGAATGATTCTTGGCGCAATGGTTGCTCTATCTATGTAGTTTTCCCTAAATTTTGTGGCGCAGGTCTTCGGATCTGCGCCACAACTTTTTTCCCTGAGAAGATAGACCTATGTATATCGAGCGGCTCAAATGAGCGATCTAGACGCAGTCGGCAAGGCCGACGGCTGGCGCTGCTGGCTCTGTGACGGGGCAGTTGACCCCGATGCATCGGTGAACGCCGATCTTGGCCCGAGCGTCGATAGCTTTGGCGTGGCCAAGGGTAAAAAGGGTGGCGCGAGCGCCGAGCGCTTGGCTCACCGCGCCTGCAACACCATGAAGGGCAAGGTTGCGCCGGTGGTTCCTTGGGCCGAGCACCTGTTGGTTGCCGAACCGGCTCCGATTGTCGAGACCGTCGAGCGTTTGAGCCGCAAGGGTGGGCGTGAGCTCGTGGCACGTTGCATGAGCGCGGATGACGCGGCCGAAGCATCCGAGTGGCTACTTGATCGGCTCAGCCGATTCGCTCCTGGCGTGCGCTTCGAAACTCAGATCAACCCCGGCGGCGGGCAGTACATGCTGATGCTGAAGGCTAGCTAGCAGCCTGAAGCACTAGGTCGGCGATGCGCTTTTCGGTTGCCTTGTCGAGGCCGATTACGGCAAACGAAGTAGGCCACATCTTGCCGTCGTCTAGGTTCGCGGCGTCTTGAAACCCAAGGGTGCAAAAACGGGTTTGAAACTTGCCCGCGTCTTGAAAGAAAACCACGACTTTGCCGTCTTTGAAATAGGCCTGCATGCCGTACCAGGTCTTTGGTTCGAGCTGTTGGGCGACGTCTTTGACAATCGTGTGGACTCTTTCGGCCAGAACCTTGTCGGCAGGCGCCATGGCGGCAATCTTTTCGAGCACGAGAGCCTCGTTGGCAGCTCGCGTCTGCTCACCCTTCAGTTCGCGTGCGCGTTCTTTCATGGCTGCGCGCTCTGCAGCGCTGAACTTTGCGGTCGATTCGCTCGCCATGGTTCCTCCAAGATGTTTGCCGCTTCAAGTGTAGGTCGAACATCCGAGTGAATTTCAACGCCGCTAGCTGCGTTAGGGGAATACCCGATTGGCGCATAGCCTTTAATCCTTGGGGCGCAAATGCCCAAAATTCAAGGAGTATCGATGTCGAACGACGCCAAATGCCCAGTGCCACACGGTGCCAACACCACCGCCGAATCAGCCGCAAAAACCTGGTGGCCGAACGCCCTGAATCTCGACATTCTGCACCAGCACGACACCAAGACGAACCCGCTCGGAGCCGACTTCGACTACCGCGAAGAGCTCAAAAAACTAGACGTGGATGCCCTCAAGGCAGATCTTGGCAACCTCTTGACCGACAGCCAAACTTGGTGGCCTGCCGACTGGGGTCACTACGGCGGTCTAATGATTCGCCTGGCCTGGCACTCGGCCGGAACTTATCGCACCGCCGACGGTCGAGGCGGAGCCGGAAGTGGCTCACACCGCTTCGCGCCACTGAACTCGTGGCCAGATAACGGCAACCTAGACAAGGCTCGTCGCCTGCTCTGGCCAATCAAGAAGAAGTACGGCAACAAGATCAGCTGGGCCGACCTAATGATTTTGGCTGGAAACGTGGCCTATGAGTCGTTCGGTCTCAAGACCTTCGGTTTTTCGTTCGGTCGCGTCGACGTTTGGCAGCCAGAGAAAGACATTTACTGGGGTTCAGAGCGCGAATGGCTCGCCCCGAGCGACGAGCGATACGGCAATGTCGAAGACCCTTCGACCATGGAGAACCCGCTTGCCGCCGTGCAGATGGGTCTTATCTATGTGAACCCGCAGGGCGTCAACGACCAGCCAGACCCGCTAAAGACCGCTGGCCAAATTCGCGAAACCTTTGCCCGCATGGCCATGAACGACGAAGAAACCGTTGCTCTAACCGCCGGTGGTCACACCGTTGGTAAGGCGCACGGTAATGGTCGCGCCGAGAACCTCGGCCCTGCTCCTGAAGGCGCTGGCATCGAAGAGGCCGGCCTCGGCTGGATGAACCACAAGACTCGTGGCGTTGGCCGCGACACCGTAACCAGCGGCATCGAAGGTGCCTGGACCACCAACCCAACAGTGTGGGACAACGGCTACTTCTACCAACTGTTTACCTACGAGTGGCAGCTCACCAAGTCGCCAGCCGGAGCTAACCAGTACGAGCCGGTAAACATCGCTGAGAGCGACATGCCAGTTGATGTCGAAGATGCGAGCATCCGTGTGAAGCCGATGATGACCGACGCCGACATGGCCATGATCAAAGACCCGGCCTACCTAGAGATTTCGAAGCGTTTCTATGCCGACCCGGCCTACTTCTCAGAAGTATTCGCCCGCGCGTGGTTCAAGTTGACCCACCGCGACATGGGCCCGAAGGCTCGCTACATTGGCCCAGAGGTGCCTGCCGAAGACCTAATCTGGCAAGACCCGATTGCCTCCGGTTCGACCACTTACAACGTGGATGCTCTGCGCAGCGCCATCGCAGCCAGCGGGTTGTCGGTTACCGAACTTGTGACCACCGCGTGGGACAGCGCTCGCACGTTCCGAGGTTCTGACCTTCGTGGTGGAGCCAACGGTGCGCGCATCCGCCTCGAACCGCAGGTTTCGTGGGCAGGTAATGAGCCAGAACGCCTAACCCGCGTGCTTTCGGTACTAGAGCCGATCGCTGCAGCACACGGCGCAAGCTTGGCCGACGCCATCGTTCTTGCAGGAAACCTCGGTGTTGAGCAGGCAGCGGCCGCGGCCGGTGTTTCGGTCTCGGTGCCCTTCGCGCCAGGTCGCGGTGACGCAACTCAAGAGCAGACCGATGTCGAATCGTTCGAAGTTCTTGAACCGCTGCACGACGGTTTCAGAAACTGGGTCAAGAAAGACTATCTAGTCACACCAGAAGAGATGCTGCTCGACCGCGCTCAGTTGATGGGTCTCACTGCAACCGAGATGACCGTGCTGCTAGGTGGCATGCGCGTTCTCGGCACCAACCACGGAGGCACCAAGCACGGTGTTCTCACCGATCGTGTTGGCCAGTTGTCGAACGACTTCTTCGTGAACCTAACCGACATGACCTATGTTTGGGAGCCAGCCGGCACCAACCTTTACAACATGCGCAACCGCAACACCGGAGAGGTCAAGTTCACCGCAACCCGTGCCGACCTGGTGTTTGGTTCGAACTCGATTCTGCGCGCAATCGTCGAGGTTTATGCGCAAGACGACAACCGTGAAAAGTTCGTGCACGACTTCGTTGCAGCGTGGACAAAAGTTATGAACGCAGACCGCTTCGATCTAGCCGCCAACTAGCAGGCGTTTCGCGAAAGCCCTAGTCGACTTTGTTGTTGGTTAGGGCTTTTGCAATTGCCAGCCCGATTGCCGCACCCACCAGCTGGGCCGCAACAAACGGCAAGATTGAGGCCGGGTCGATGCCGGCAAATGTGTCGGTGAGTGTGCGACCGATGGTCACTGCCGGGTTGGCGAACGAGGTTGACGCGGTGAAGAAGTAGGCCGAGCCAATCCAGGCTGCCACTGCGATGGCGACGTGGTTCGCATTCTTTCGAGCCACAAACACTTGGATGACCACAATCAAGCCAGCGGTCGCAATCGCCTCGGCAACCAGCGTTCCCGTCGAAACTCGAGCGTGGTCAGAGATCTGCACGGCAGCAAGGTCGAACATGACATTCGCCAAGATTGCACCGCCGATAGCGCCAAGAATCTGCGCCACCATGTAGCCGATTGCGGCTTTGAGTTCGATGGCTCGCTGGGCGAACATCACGAGCGTGACCGCTGGGTTGAAGTGAGCGCCGCTGACCGGCCCAAGAATGAGAATCAGAAGGGCTAGGCCGAGAGCGGTTGAAACGGCGTTGATCAAAAGAGCTACGCCATCATCGTTCGAGAGGTTCGTGCCCATGATGCCCGAGCCAACCACGATGCAAACCAGGGCGGCTGTGCCACCAAACTCGGCAATAAGCTTGCGAGTCAAACCGTTCATTTTCTACCCTTCGAGCGAGTTACATCTCGAGTTTAGGGCTGAGCCGCCCGTTGCTTGCGCTCAAAACAAGGTAAGACGGCATGCGTTTATTCGGAATGCGACGGCGTTCGGTCTGGTTTAGGCTGAGAGCAAGAGAGGAGACCAAATGGAATGGATCAAGAAAGTTCTGTCAAAGCTCCCGAGCCCTGTGCGCTGGGTTGTGACGATGATTATCGGCGCGATTTTGCTGATTCTCGGCCTCATCATGATGGTGACCCCCGGCCCCGGTCTTCTTTTCATCTTCTTCGGTCTCACGATTCTCGCCCTCGAACTCGAATGGGCTCGAGAACTAAACAAGCAGGGCATGCAGGGGCTTGAGATCATCGTGGCCAAGCTCAAGTCGATCTTCAAGCGCAAGAAGTAGTGCGCACTAGCGGGCGTTCCACCAGTTCAGCGCCCGCAGCGCATAGAACGTTAGCCACTTCGACTCCTCGCCAACCGGCGAATCAACGTCGAACCAAACCTGACCTGGAATGCGGTCGTTGGTAACCCAGCGGCCGTTCTCGTTCGCCCAAGATGCCAAGATGTTCATGGCGTCGGCAAGGCGTGGGTCAGGTGCATCCCCTGAAAACTTGGATGCACTCACGAAATAGTTCAACGCGCGAATGATCGAGTAGTTCCAGCGGAACGGGTAGGCGAGGTCGTTCAACCACGGGCCAACCGGTTCGCCGGTCGAGAGCCTGAACATGAGCCGGCGTTCGAGCAGGTATTGCTCGGCTTTGCGGCGAGCATCCGAGATTTCAGGCTTCTTGCCGGTGTGCAGCTCGTAGTCGAACAGGCCGAAAAGTGAGTTCAAGGTCGAGTGGAATGACGAGCGGGTGTCGCCCTCGATCCACTCGCAGTTCCAGCCGCCGTCTTCGAGTTGGTGGTCGAGAAACCATTTCGCCAGGTGCGACATATCGCGGCCAAGCCAGAGACCGTTTGAGAGCGTGTAGGCGTTGATGCAGCAGTCGACCTCGCCGCCCCAGAACGGCAGGTCGTCGTATTCCCAGCGACAGTTTTTCTCTAAGCGCTCGGATGTGTCGCCAAGAGCCTTGCCATCGACGCCCCATTCGCGCACTGCATTGAGTGACCAAGTTGTCGCGATGTATGGCTGACCC
>CAIZQQ010000061.1 GCA_903935175.1 uncultured Micrococcales bacterium | reverse complement strand
GGTTCTGATCGGTATCCCAGGCATCTTGGCAGTGCTGGCCGGTATGGCTGCATCTTCTCGCTGGGAGCAAGCGCTGCTTTTCGTAAACGGCGTGCCAACTCCTGAAGACGACGCCCAATTCAACTTGGATGTTTCGTTCTACCTGTTTCAGCTTCCCTTCTTGACCGCGGCTGTGGCATTCATCTCGACCGCTCTGTTCTTCGCAGCCATCGTCTCGGCAGTGGTTCACCTCGTGAATGGCGGCATCAGATTCCGCGGGCGTGATTCGAGCATGACCAAAGCCGCGCGCATCCAAGTTGGAATCACCGCGGCACTGTTCTTGGCAAGCCAGGGAGCCAGCCTTTGGCTCGACCAGTACTCGACCCTGACCAGCCCATCTGGCCTCTACACCGGTGCAACCTTCGCCGATGTGAATGCCACCATTCCTGGTCTTCAGATTCTGGCCGGAATCGCCGCACTAGTCGCGGTGCTATTCCTCGTTGCCGCGTTCATCGGTCGCTGGAAGTTGCCGCTCATCGGCACCGCTCTGATGATCGTTTCGTCGCTGATTCTCGGATCGCTCTACCCATGGCTCGTGCAGAACTTCCAGGTCGTGCCAAACGAGCGAACCCTTGAAGCGCCGTTTATTCAGCGCAATATCGAAGCCACGATCAAGGCTTACGGCCTAGAAAATATCGAGAGCATCGAATACGACGCCAAGACCACCGCAACCCAGGGTGCGTTGCGCAAAGATGCAGAAACCACCGCAAACATTCGCATCATCGACCCTTATCTGGTCTCACCGTCATTCCGTCAGCTTGAGCAAATCAAGCAGTACTACGGTTTCGCCGACCACCTCGATGTGAGCCGCTACATCATCGATGGCAAGACCCAAGACACCGTTCTCGCTGTGCGCGAGCTAAACCAGTCTGGCCTTGGCGACTCGCAGAGTTGGTACAACAACGTGGTTGTTTACACCCACGGATACGGTCTGGTAGCCGCTTACGGTAACCAGGGTTCAGTTGACGGTCAGCCCGTGTTCCTGCAGGCGAGCATCCCCTCTGAAGGCGCGCTCGGCAAGTTTGAGCCGCGCATCTACTTTGGTGAAAACTCACCGCCTTACTCAATCGTTGGTGCAACCGACGCGGGCAAGCCGCGTGAGCTTGACTACCCGGGCGGCGTCGACGGTGCCGAGCAGACTTACACCACCTTCGCGGGCAACGGTGGGCCGAAGCTGAACAACCTCTTGGCTCGAGTCGCCTATGCGCTCAAGTTCCAGAGCGAGCAGATTCTTCTATCTGATGCAATCACCGACGCGTCACAGATTCTCTACGACCGAAACCCAATCGATCGCATTGCGGCTGTGGCTCCTTACCTAACCCTCGACTCTGACACCTATCCGGCTGTAGTTGATGGTCGTGTGGTCTGGATCGTCGACGGTTACACCACCTCGAACCAATACCCTTACTCACGCTCTGAGTCTTTCGATGACGCCATCGCCGACTCTTCGGGCGAGTACACCACCGGCAACCCCGACATCAACTACATTCGCAACTCGGTCAAGGCAACTGTTGATGCCTACGACGGTTCGGTGAAGTTGTATGCCTGGGATGACAAAGACCCAATCTTGCAAACCTGGCAGAAGGTTTACCCAGGCACCCTGCGCCCAGTCTCAGAAATGTCTGGTGCACTGATGAGCCAGGTTCGCTACCCGGCTGACATGTTCAAGGTTCAGCGATTGATTCTTGGTCAGTACCACGTGCAAGACGCCGGTTCGTTCTACTCGCAGCAAGACGCCTGGATGACTCCAAACGACCCTGTCAGCGACACCAAGCTCGAGCAGCCTCCTTACTTCTTGACCATGAAGGTTCCTGGCACCAAAGCTCCGGCCTACTCGGTCTACTCGACCTTCATCCCAAGATCTACCGGTGAGTCGAGTCGAAATGTTTTGACCGGCTATCTGGTAGCAAACTCGGATGCTGGCACCAAGGCAGGCCAGGTTTCTGAGGAGTTTGGAAAACTGCGCCTGCTAACCCTGCCGCGAACCACGATCGTGCCTGGTCCGGGTCAAGTGCAGAACTCGTTCTCGGTTGACCCAGAGGTTTCAAGGTTGCTCAACCTGCTTCGTCAGGGTTCAACCAAGGTGCTCAATGGCAACCTGCTAACCCTTCCGGTTGGTGGAGGCCTGCTCTATGTGCAGCCGGTTTACGTTCAGTCGACTGGTGAAACCTCGTTCCCGCTGCTCAAGAAGATCCTTGTTGCCTTCGGTGACAAAATCGCCTTCGAAGACACCCTCGACGGTGCCTTGAACGCACTCTTCGGCGGAGACGCCGGCGTTGTTGATCCGGTCGACCCGGTCGATCCGGTTGACCCGGGTAACGCCAACCCAGCTGTAGCCAAGGCACTGAAGGCGGC
Source organism: uncultured Micrococcales bacterium (assembly GCA_903935175.1). GTDB lineage: Bacteria > Actinomycetota > Actinomycetes > Actinomycetales > Microbacteriaceae > Rhodoluna. The sequence goes on along the minus strand of CAIZQQ010000061.1, from coordinate 682 downwards.
GAAAGACGCATTTGCAGCCAAGGTTGCAGCCATGAAGGCTGGCGACTGGGCGGCATACGGTGAAGCCGACAAGGCTTTGCAAGCAGCTATCGAGGCGGCAGTTCTGGCCAACAAGTAGTTCGCCGCTGCCGGCTGTTCAACCCAGTTTGGGGTGAGCCTTCCTTTCGTGTTAGAGTGGAGGTTCGCCGCGGGGTGGAGCAGTTCGGTAGCTCGCCGGGCTCATAACCCGGAGGTCGTAGGTTCAAATCCTGCCCCCGCAACCAGTAACAAAAACCCAGTCACCTTGGCTGGGTTTTTGTGCGTTAACGGGCGCTGTGAATAACTCGCGCGGCCCGGCTTGAATCGACCTATTCTTCACGCATGAATCGACTCTTGTTTTCAGACAAGAATTTACGGCAAAGGGTCTCCGCTGCGATTCTGGCGGGTGGTCTCATCGCCTGGTTTCTTGCGGTGTCGGACCCGGCGCAGGCGGCTGCTCCAAAATGCAACACGGATGCTGGCACAGCGCAAAGCCTAAAACTGAGTTCGCTCAAGACGGGTGACACGGTTACCGTGTGTGCGAGTTGGCTTGTGACACGGCAAACCACCTCGGTCGGGCCGCCAGCCCAAAGCTCTGGTTCCGCGAGTGGCCAGGTTTCGTCTACACGCAAGACCACCAAGGTGACCGTTCCGCAGCGCAGGT
>CAIZQQ010000060.1 GCA_903935175.1 uncultured Micrococcales bacterium | reverse complement strand
GGTTTTAGGTGATTTAGGCGACCTCAAGTAACAATCTCGTTCGTAGGCTAACGAAATGCTCTAGGTCGTGGCAGACTAAAACCATGTCGACAGCGCCGTCAGTTCAGTATTCAATCACCATGCGTCTCGAAGCGCCCGCAAAGCCGACGGCGGTGTCAGAGCTCACCAGCGTTATCGAAGCATCCGGCGGCAGTGTCACTGCCCTCGACGTAAACCACTCAGACTCAGAACGCGTTCGCGTTGACCTCACCTGTGCCACTCGCAACTCAGATCACGGCGAAGAAATCGTTGCCAAACTCAAGGCTCTCGAAGGTGTAGTCGTCGGCAAGGTTTCTGACCGAACCTTCTTGGCTCACCTCGGCGGCAAGCTGACCATCGAATCGAAACTACCCATTCGCAACCGCGATGACCTCTCGCTGATTTACACCCCCGGCGTTGCCCGCATCTGTGAGGCAATCGTCAAAGACCCAAGCGATGCCCGTCGTTTGACCATCAAGCGAAACACAATCGCCGTGGTCACCGATGGCTCAGCAGTGCTGGGTCTCGGTAACATCGGCCCGCTCGCCGCCATGCCGGTGATGGAGGGTAAGGCCGCGCTATTCAAGCGTTTCGCCGAGATCGACGCATTCCCAATCTGTCTCGACACCCAAGATGTTGACGAAATCGTGCGCACCGTCAAGGCAATCTCGCCCGGTTTCGCAGGCATCAACCTCGAAGACATTTCGGCTCCGCGTTGCTTCGAGATCGAAGAGCGACTTCGCGCCGAGCTAGACATTCCCGTATTTCACGACGACCAGCACGGCACCGCAATTGTTTGTGTGGCCGCGCTTCGCAACGCCCTCAAAGTGGTTGGCAAAAACATCGAGGATGTTCGCCTCGTCATGTCTGGCGCTGGCGCCGCGGGTACGGCCGTGCTCAAGCTGATGTTTGCCGCCGGGCTCAAGAACGCCGTGGTAGCCGACCAGCAGGGCGTCGTCTATGAGGGCAGACCAGACATTGCTGCTGGTTCGACTCTCGAGTGGGTTTCTCAGAACACCAACCAAGCCAAGTTCGTTGGAACCCTCAAAGAGGCGGTTCGTGAAGCCGATGTTTTCATTGGCGTTTCGGCAGCCAACCTGCTCGATGCATCAGACATTGCCGCGATGGCGAAGGGTGCGATTGTTTTTGCTCTCGCCAACCCGAACCCAGAGATCGAGCCGGCTGAGGCTGCCAAGCATGCCGCGGTGGTTGCCACCGGTCGAAGCGACTTTCCGAACCAAATCAACAACGTGCTCGCCTTCCCTGGTTTCTTCAGGGGTCTGCTCGATGCCGGTGCGCATAAAATTACCGAGAAGATGCTCCTCGCAGCGGCCGGTGCACTGGCCGATTGTGTTGAGCCAAAAGAACTGAACGCTTCCTACATCATTCCGAGCGTGTTTCACCCGGATGTCGCGACTCACGTTGCGGAAGCGGTTCGCAAAGCAGCAAGGAAGTAAATGCCAGGTTTAGACGACAACCAAGTTGGGGGAGGGCTCGGCGGCGGTCTGCTGCTCGAGGAACAAACCCAAAACCTTGAGCCTGGCGACCACGAACGCTTTTCGCATTACGTCCGCAAAGAGAAAATCGTCGAGTCGGCCGTGATGGGAACCCCGGTCATCGCCCTATGCGGCAAAGTCTGGGTGCCCGGGCGTGACCCACAGAAGTTTCCAGTTTGCCCAATTTGCCAAGAGATTTATGACGGGCTACGCCCAGAACCTCCAGCCGACGGAGATAAGTAGCGCCAAAGGCTCGGCAGAGCATCCGAGTTCGGGTATAGACCCTAGATGAACTGGGTTGGAATGCCAGGCTCGCCGCGCATCAAACGCAATGCCTGTAGCGGTAGGGCTTTTTTGACCTCGGTGTGATGTGCTCTCGCGCTGGCCACACCGGCAATGCCCATGTATTCGCTCTGCAGGTCGCCTTCGACCACTAGCGGCACAAGCAGTTCTCGGTCGAGCGCAGTTACATCTGGATGCGCGCCAGGGGCAAGCAGCTCGGCGGTGGCGATGCCTGAGTCACTGTGGCGGCGCATCGCAAACTTTCGCCCGCCAACGTTCGCCTTTTGAACCGAGCGCTTTGCCACGCTGACCCAGTCGCCACCCTCGTCTTCGAAGGCAACCAGTTTGTAGACGAAGCTCGCGGTTGGAACTCCCGAACCGGTAACCACCGAGGTGCCCACGCCGTAGTTGTCGACGGGTGCTGCGGCCAGCGCCGCGATCGAGTATTCGTTCAGGTCGTTGGTGACGGTGATCTTGGTTTTGGTTGCGCCTAGTGAGTCGAGCAGGGCTCGCACACGGCTAACCTCAACACCTAGGTCGCCGGAGTCGATGCGCACTGCGCCGAGCTCGGGGCCAGCGACATCCACTGCCAATCGAACCGCACGGTCGGTGTCGTAGGTGTCGACTAAAAGAGTGGTGCCAGGGCCGAAGGTTTCGACCTGAGCGCGAAACGCCTGTTCTTCGGTGTCGTGAAGCAGCGTAAATGCGTGTGCGGCGGTGCCCATGGTTGGAATGCCCCAAGACCGGCCGGCTTCAAGGTTCGAGGTCGCCTCAAACCCGGCAATGTATGCAGCGCGAGCGGCAGCTACGGCAGAAATCTCGTTGGTGCGTCGCCCACCCATTTCGGCCAAGAACCTTCCGCCAGCCGAGGTCACCATTCTTGAGGCGGCCGCAGCCACCGCAGAATCAAAGTTCAGTACCGACAAAATGATGGTCTCGAGCACGACGGCCTGCTCAAAAGTGGCCTCAACCGTGAGCACCGGCGAATAGGCAAAGTAAAGCTCACCCTCGCGATAGCCCCAGATATTGCCCTCAAACTTGTAGTTCGCTAGCCAGTCGATAGTGGCGGAGTCAACCACCTTGTTTGCCCTCAGGTATTCGAGTTCGGCTTCTTCGAACCTGAAATCACGGATGCGCTCCAGCAGTCGCCCGGTTCCGGCTACCACTCCGTACCGACGCCCGCCCGGTAGTGAGCGGCAAAAAACCTCGAACACCGAAGGGCGGTCGGCTTTACCCGAGTGCCGCGCAGCCTGAAGCATGGTCAGTTCGTAGCGGTCGGTTAGCAGAGCAGAAGAGGTCAACACGCCTTCAAGCCTAGTGATATACCAGCGCAGCGCTAACCCAAAATGACCTGCCAAGAAGTTACGCGAATAGACTTGAGCGCGTGAATGATGCACCAATTGGAATCTTTGACTCGGGAGTCGGCGGGCTAACCGTGGCTCGCGCGATCATCGACCAGTTGCCAAACGAAAGCATCATCTATGTTGGCGACACTGCCAATTCGCCATACGGCCCGAAGAGCATCCAAGAGGTTCGTGAGTTGGCTCTCGGGGTGATGGATCGCCTGGTTGATGAGGGCGTCAAACTTTTGGTGATTGCCTGCAACTCCGCCTCGGCCGCCGTGCTGCGAGATGCACGCGAGCGCTACACCGAAGGTCGCGGCATTCCCGTTGTCGAGGTGATTCAACCGGCCGTTCGTCGAGCCGTTGCTTCAACTCGCAATCGCAAAATCGGCGTGATTGGCACCAACGCGACCATTGCCTCAGGCGCTTACGACGATGCCTTTGCCGCAGCGGTCGACCTGCAGATCTCGAGCGAAGCCTGCCCACGTTTTGTTGAATTCGTTGAACGTGGTGTCACTTCTGGGCCTGCGCTGATGGCTGTCGCCGAGGAATATCTTGCGCCAATCAAGGCCGCCGGCGTCGATACCCTGGTGCTCGGATGCACGCACTATCCGCTACTCACCGGCGCTATTTCGTATGTCATGGGCGATAACGTCACGCTAGTTTCAAGTGCCGAAGAGACCGCCAAAGACGTCTATCGCACGCTCGTGGCCCACGCCCTTCTTCGCACATCAGACCAAACCCCCACTCTTCGCTTTCAAGCTACCGGTGACGCAACCTCGTTCGGCAAGTTGGCCAGAAGGTTCTTGGGGCCAGAGGTTGCCAGCGTCGAGCAGCTCGGGTAGAGCATCCGCCCAGATTTTCACAACGCCAAGAGAGGCAAAAATGACCAGAGTAGACGGCCGTCAGGTTGATGACCTTCGCGAAATCAGGATCGAGCGTGCCTGGAGCGACCACCCCGAGGGTTCGGTGCTGATTCACTTCGGCGCAACCCGCGTGCTCTGCACCGCGTCATTCACCCCTGGTGTTCCGCGTTGGAAGGTTGGCAAGGGCGAGGGTTGGGTCACCGCCGAATACGCCATGCTGCCACGTGCAACTCACGACCGCAGTGACCGCGAGTCGATGAAGGGCAAGGTCGGTGGCCGCACCCACGAAATCTCTCGTCTGATCGGCCGTAGCCTTCGCGCGGTAGTCGACGTCAAGGCGCTTGGTGAAAACACCATCGTGATTGACTGCGACGTGCTGCAGGCCGACGGCGGCACCCGCACCGCGGCAATCACCGGCGCATACGTCGCGCTAGTTGACGCAATCGAGTGGGCGAAGTCGAAAAAGCACATTCCACCTAACGCCAAGGTTCTAAAAGATTCTGTCGCTGCCATTTCGGTCGGCATCATCGGCGGCGAGCCTTATCTTGACCTGGCCTACACCGAGGATGTTCGTGCCGAAACCGACATGAACGTGGTTGTCACCGGCTCAGGCAAGTTCGTTGAGGTTCAGGGCACCGCCGAGGGCGAGGCTTTCGACCGTGACGAACTTAACAAGCTGCTCGACCTAGCCCTAAAGGGCACGAGTGAACTAACCGCAATGCAGGCCGCCGCCCTAGGCAAGTAGACAGAGCCACATTCAAAAGGAGCATCGGCGCGTGAAGTTTGTTCTAGCCACCCACAACGCAGGCAAGGTCGCTGAGTTGCGAGCCATCCTGCAGCCAGCCGTCGCCGACCTAGACCTGATCGGCTACACCGGCCCCGAACCGATTGAAAACGGCACCACCTTCGCCGAGAACGCTCTGATCAAGGCGCGCGCTGCCTATGAGCACACCGGCATGCCTTCGATCGCCGATGATTCGGGGGTCTGTGTCGACATTCTGGGTGGGTCGCCAGGTATTTTCACCGCCATCTGGGCTGGTGGTCGCGACAACGTGCAAAACCGCCAGCTGCTTTTGCGCCAAATGGCCGACATTAGTCCGGCGCACCGTTCAGCAGCCTTCGTCTGCACCATCGCTCTGGTTTCTGAAACCGAAGAGCTTTGTTTCACGGGCAACTGGCCGGGCACGATCGCCTTCGCCGAGCGCGGCGAACACGGCCACGGTTACGACCCGGTATTCATTCCAGAAGGGTTCGAAGTCACTGCGGCCGAACTCGAACCAGAAGTGAAGAACGCGTTAAGCCACCGAGCCCAAGCGCTGTCGGCGCTCATCAGCTACCTCAAAACGCGCTAAACGAGCATCCGAGTTATCAAACTCGTGAGGTGAATAAACCGCTACTTGGATGCGCGGCGTTCGCGCCACGCTTTGTACAACTCAATCGCGATGGGAATGAAAGAAATCACGATAAACGCCAACGTAACCAGCTCGACGTTTTCGTTCACGAACGGGATGCCTCCCAAGAAGTAGCCGAGCGAGGTCACGCCGGTACCCCAAACGATTACCGCCACGATGTTTAAGCGCAAGAACTGGCCATACGGCATTTTGCCGACACCGGCTGCGACCGGAACAAAGGTGCGCATGATGGGAACGAAGTGCGCCACGATGATTGCCTTCGATCCGTACTTGGCGAAAAAGCGACCAGTGGCCTCGACGTTGCGGTGAGAGAAAAACCGAGAGTCCGGTTTGTTGAAAATGGCTGGTCCGGCTTTGCGGCCTATCCAGTAGCCCGTTTGATCGCCCAGCCACGCGCTGGTCGAAATGAGTATGCAGGCGAGCCAGAGGGGCATTGGCGCGTTTGGGGTGGCCAGAAACAGGCCGATTAAGAACAGCAGCGAGTCACCGGGCAAGAAGAAGCCGACCAGCAGGCCCGTCTCGACATACACGATGATGCAGGTGATGAACACGGCAATGTTTCCGTAATCACGGATGAGCGTGTGAGGGTCTAGCCAGTCGATTCCGAACATGCGCCCCTAGCAGGATTCGAACCTGCGCTTTCGCCTCCGGAGAGCGACGCTCTATCCCCTGAGCTATAGGGGCCAGGGTTGGTTTTAGCCTACCAGCGGGTGTCACTTAGGCTTTAGGCAAACGCGGCGGTGGAACATCCAAGGAGAATCAGATGGCACTTCGACTCGAAGACAAATGGATTTGGGATTCTTGGTATGCCTTTGACGGCGAGCGCTATCACGCCTTCTATCTGCACGCGAGCAGGGCGCTGGGCGACCCGGTGCGCCGCCACAGAAACCCAATCGTTGGCCACGCGGTTTCAGACGACCTAACCAACTGGACCGTCGTGCGCGACGCGCTAATCGTTTCGGACTCACCAGCCTTCGACTCGTGGACTACCTGGACCGGCTCGGTGATTCGCGACGACAACGGCCTCTGGTGGATGTTCTACACCGGCACCAGTCGCGAAGATGGGGGAGACGTGCAAACCATTGGTGCGGCCACCTCGACCGACTTGATGGAGTGGACCAAGCTTTCGAGCGAGCCGATGGTGTCGGCCGATGCGCG
>CAIZQQ010000059.1 GCA_903935175.1 uncultured Micrococcales bacterium | reverse complement strand
GACGGTGTCGTAGTCGAGCGTCTCAAAGACATCTTTACGAAGCTGCTTTAGCCCCGGAACCAGACTTAGCTCCTTGCCCTCGTTCAGGTCTTTTCGAACCGCCTCGGGGAGCATAATCGTGGGCACGTGCGCGAGTAGGCCTGCGCCAAGTACTTGACCCATTTCTATTCCTTCCATCCATTTGGTGAGTAAACAGTGTTCTTCACATCAGCGTAAAAGTCGAATGACCAGGTTCCGCCATCACGACCAATTCCCGACTTCTTCGAGCCACCGAATGGCGCGCGTAGGTCTCGCACGAAGAAGCAGTTAACCCAAATTGTTCCAGCCACCAAGTTCTTGGTGATTTGTTCTGCGTGCTCTTTATTGCCCGAGACCACAACGGCGGCAAGCCCAAACTCGGTGCCATTAGCCATTGCCAAGGCCTCCTGGTCAGTGGAGAAGGTCTGCATGCACAGCACCGGACCAAAGACTTCGCTGGTCACAATTTCACTTAGCGGATCGGGATTCATAACCAAAGTCGGCTTGAAATACAAACCACCGAGCTCCTGGTTTTCCGAGCCTCCCATCACGATGGAAGCGCCAGCCTCTTTTGCCCGGTTCACAAAGCCCTTGATTCGATCGAAGTGAACTGGGTGAATTTGTGGTCCGATGTCGGTGTCTTCATCGCGAGGGTCGCCCTGCTTAATCTTTAGAGCGCGTTCCTTGAACTTCTCGGCGAACTCAACAGCCACCGACTCGTGAACCAGGATGCGCGTTCCCGAGAGGCAGACCTGACCGGCATTGTCATACTGTTCAACTGCTAGCTGAGCTGCGAGCTCCAGGTCGGCGTCTTCGAAAACCAGCAGCGGGCTCTTTCCGCCGAGCTCAAAGCTCACCGGGGTGAGGTTATCGGCGGCAGCGTGGGCGATGATTTTTGCTGTCGGCACAGATCCGGTGAATGAGATTCGTGCGATGTCCTTGTGCGCTGTGAGAGCCGCGCCTGCCTCGTTGCCAAAACCAAAGACCACGTTGAATACTCCAGCAGGAATTCCGGCTTCGATTGTGAGATCGGCGAACAAGCTGGCACTGAGCGGAGTCCACTCCGCCGGCTTGAGCACCACGGTGTCTCCGGCAGCCAAAGCAGGTCCTATCTTCCAAGTCGCCAGCATCAGCGGGGCGTTCCACGGGGTAATCAGTGCCGCAACTCCCGAAGGGTCCCAAGAAATCTTGTTGGTGTGGCCGCGGGTCTCGAAGTCGGGATGGCTCAGCTGATTCATTGCCCAGTCGGCAAAGAAGCGAATGTTCATAGCAGCTCTAGGCATGACTCCTCGACGATGTGACCGAAGCAGCGAGCCATTGTCTAAAGTCTCGACGTTGGCCAAAAGCTCGACATTCTCTTCAATTAGGTCCGCGAGTCTGAACAGCAGTTTTCCTCGGCCCTCTGGGCCAAGAGCTGCCCAAGCTGGGAAGGCTGTTTTTGCTGCCTGCACCGCCATGTCAATCTCTTGCTTGCCGCCTCGAGAGATTTGGCCCAACTCCGACATATCAATCGGTGAAAGGTCGGTGTATGTTTCTGCGGACGCAATGCGATTTCCACCAATAAAGTGTCTCGTATCAATGTCAACACCGAAAACATGAGCTTTACTCACGGGGTCTCCCTAAAATCATTTGGACACTAATGATTTAGATTAGAACATCTGATTCGCTAGGCCCTGCGAATCTTTATAACAATTTAGGAAGAACGATGGAATTCAGACCCCGGATCGCAATTCTTGGCCGATTTGCCGAGTCGACTTCAGTCACCCGATACGCAGGCGTGGTGAATGCTAGAAGACTTCTCGAAGCGGTTCACGCCGCTGGCGGCGAACCCATCACACTGTTGCCGACCAAAGATTCCGACTGGAGCACGGTCCTGGCTGGTTTCTCAGGTGTTCTCATGCCTGGAGGTTCAGATATAAACCCTTTG
>CAIZQQ010000058.1 GCA_903935175.1 uncultured Micrococcales bacterium | reverse complement strand
GCGTGACGAATGTCGTCGCTGAAGCGTGAGTTACCACCCTCGATGATCAGGTCACCAGGTTCTAGGTGCTTCTTTAGTTCGTTGATTACGTCGTCGGTTGGCTGGCCGTGTGGAACCATCACCCAAACGGTGCGCGGTGCAGGCAGTGCGGCAACCAAGTCTTGAATGGTGTCTACGTCTGATACGTCTCTGCTTCTGGCGTAGCCAGTTACTTCGACGCCGTTCTTGCGCAGACGTGAGCGCATGTTGCCGCCCATCTTGCCAAGACCGATAAGACCAATGTGCATTTCTTTACCTTTCGAATACCGCTTAGCGGTTTAGTAGATTCGGCTGAAGCAGGTAACGATAGGTGTCGCTGTCGGTCTTCTCTTTCGAGCCGTGACTTGCGATCAATACCGGACCTGGCTTATTCGGATCGTTGCTTGGTGTGAAGGCAATCTTCACGAACTCACTTTGAACACCGGCTAGACCCTCAATGAGGAACTGCGGCTTTAGTGAGACAACGATTTCTTTGCCAGAAAGCTCGGCACTGATGCTCTCTGAAGCTTGGGCTGTTTCGTTGCCACTTGCGTCAAGTGTCACCGAACCATCCTTGAAATCAAATTTGATTGGCGATTCTTTTTCAAGAACTAGGCCGACGCGCTTTGCCGAGTCGACTAGGTCTTGAGTTGTGATGATGGCGAAGTCCTCGATTTCGGCAGGGAAAAGTGACTTAACCGGCGGAAAGGTTCCCTTCATCAAGATTGTGGTAACCGAGCGGTTATTGGCCGAGAAACCGATGATCTCTTTGTCGCTGTCGACATTGAGACCAATCTGGATGTCGCCCTGGTGGCTGAAGTTTTTCGCCACTTCGCTGAGAATGCGCGATGGAACCAGTGAGGTGGTGCCTATTGCGCTGGCCTGTGGTTTCCATGAAACGTCGCGCATTGCTACGCGGTAACGATCGGTGGCTAGTAGGGTCAGGGCCTTGTCGCCAGCTTCGATTAGAACACCATTGAGCTGTGGGGTGACATCCTCTTTTGAAACAGCTGGCAAAATCTGGGCCACTGCGTGCTGAAAATCCTCACCCGGAACGGTTCCTGCAACTGGTGGCATCTCAGGTAGTGGTGGGTAAGTTTCGATCGGCATTGTGGCTAGTGAGAACTTGGCAGCTCCACACTTCACATTTACCTTGTTACCCTCGAGTTCGATTTCTACCGGGGCATTTGGCAACTTGCTGGCGATGTCGTTGAGTAGTCGACCAGATACGAGAACACGGCCAGACCCTTCAACCTTCGCAACGATCTCAACCTGCGCAGAAACCTCGTAGTCAAAAACCGATAGGCGCAGCGCGTTGGCATCGGCCTCAATAAGAATTCCGGTGAGGATAAGCATTGGAGCACGCTGAGGTAGTAAGCGGCTGACAAATGAGACAGCTTCACTCAGGGCATCGCGGTTTACTTGAAACTTCACTTTGAACCAGGTTTTCTACGAATGAGAAGAGAATTCTTCAGTTGCACACAAGTCTGCCACAAAAACCTTATTGCTAAAGGGAGAACGGGCTTTCGGCTGCTTTTTCGTCGATCTTTTCAATACTCGGATGCTCCTGCTGCGGCTTCTGCTTTGTTATGGGTTTAGCTAATTAACTCTTTTTCTTTAATAGCCTTATTAACCTCTGTGCAAAGTGTGGATAACCCTGAAATTCCTTTTTGTTTACTAATAACTACATCGGTGAAAGATGTATACACAACTGTGCACAAATCTGTGGATAACTCACCTAGTTGTTAGTAGTTATGAAGCTTTACACTCTCAGGCACCGCTATTTCACAGTAATCCAGGGGTTATCGACAGTTATCCACAGGTTTATGAACATCTTAATAACTCAACCAATTGTTGAAGGTTTTAAGTGAAATTGGCCAAAAATCCGGCCACTTGCGACTAGAAGGCGCGGTGATTGTTTCTGATCGTGTTAATGATCTCGGTTACCTGGTTGTACACGTAACGACGCTCGTTCATCCACTCGGCAACCCTGCGGTTGGCATACATCACCGTGGTGTGGTCGCGATTTCCGAAAATCTGGCCAATCTTGGGTAGTGAAAGGTTTGTCTGCTCGCGGCAAATGTACATGGCTATCTGTCGGGCCATGGCGATGGCAGCTGTGCGAGAGTTGCCATAAATTTCATCCGGGGTGATCTTGTAGTAGCTCGAAACCGCGTTGATGATCTCGATCGGAGCGATGACTGTCTCTTCGTGAACCGGCGCGATGTCCTTTAGAACCGTCTGCACCAGAGCCATGTCGACCTGTTTGCGGCTCAGGTTCGCGTACGCTGTGACGCGAATAAGTGTCCCTTCAAGCTCACGCACGTTCGATTGCACGCGCTCGGCCATATATTCGAGAATCTCGTCTGGTACGCGAATCTTCTCGAGCTCAGCTTTCTTGCGCAGAATTGCGATGCGGGTTTCAAGCTCTGGGGCTTGGATGTCTACGGTGAGGCCCCACTGAAAACGTGAAACCAAGCGCTCTTCGAAGCCCATCAGGTTCTTTGGCGCCACGTCGCTGGTGATAACAACCTGCTTATTTGAATCATGCAGGGCGTTGAAGGTGTGGAAGAAGGCCTCTTGGGTCTGGTCTTTTCCCGCCAAGAACTGAATGTCGTCGATCATCAAAATGTCGATGTTGCGATATTCGTTTAGAAACTGGGCAGAACGGTTGTTCTGAATGGCGTTGATGAAGTCGTTGGTGAATTCTTCGCTAGAAACATAGCGAACCTTGAAGCGTGGGTAAAGGCTGAGCGCGTAGTGGCCAATGGCGTGCAAAAGGTGAGTCTTGCCAAGCCCCGAGTTGCCATAGATAAACAGCGGGTTGTAAGCCTTGGCTGGGCTCTCGGCAACGGCAAAGGCAGCTGCTCGAGCGAAAATGTTGGTCGAACCCATGACGAAGTTTTCGAAGGTGTACTTCGAGTTGAGTCGTGAATCGAAGGCTTCCGAGGGGGCGGATGCACCAGCATCCGTGTTCGAAGACGAAGAACCGAACCCGTCCCCTGAGCTTTGTGTCTCGACCTGGTTCGAGTTATTGGCAGTGGCAGAGGTCGCCGAGGTTGTGGGGGTGTAGTTGGCGTTGAGGCTCGTGTTGACCACGACGGCAAATGAGTTAACCGGCGGCTTGTCTTCGATCGATGCGAAAGCCTCGTTGATCATCTCTTTGAGGCGCTGCTCAAACATCGATCTGGTTAGGTCGTTTGGCACCTCAAGGTAGATGGTTTCACCGATGATTCCCTTGACTTCGGCCAAGGCTGCGAACCCCATCATCGAGCCGGTAATTCGAGAGTCGCGTTCGAGAATTTCCAGAGTACGCTGCCACAGGGCAACCTCTGGTGTCGTCTCGTCCACTGTATTCTCCTAGGATGTAGCGGGTTATCCACAATGTTAGGCCTAATCCGAGAGGCTGTGGATAACTAGCACAATTGGCTTGTGCATAAGTTTTCACAACTATACACAAAATCGTCTTGTGCTATTCAAGTGAGTGATTCGCCAAATTGCAAATTTCACCGGTGTGTCAGGGTTGTTCACTTGGTGAATTAAGCAGCGCTCGAGCGGTGCATCCGAGGGCTAATTTCCCAGGGATTGGAGTTCGTCGTCATGCAGCACCGATCTCGTCTTCGCCAAGGTCCAAAACACTGTGCACATTGCCCAAAACAATAAAGAAAGAAATTCGCCAAAAACTTGACCCAAACCGCACAATTGCCTTAGGTTTAATAGGTTGCTCGGCCCAGAGGTTTGCCGGCACAGCTAAAACGAGTCAGATTTTGACACCATCGAAAACCTCAAACAGTTTTTTGGAGTGATCACCAATGAGCAAGCGTACCTTCCAGCCGAACAACCGTCGTCGTGCAAAGACCCACGGTTTCCGTCTACGCATGAAGACCCGCGCCGGCCGCGCCATCTTGGCAGCACGTCGCCGCAAGGGTCGCGTCGAGCTTTCGGCCTAAAGTAAAGCCCTTTGCTCGCTCGCGAGAATCGGCTGATCGATTCTGCAGCGTTTCGCCTGGCAGTAAAAGGTGGAGTGCGATTGAGCAGCCAACATCTAGTCATCTACCTAAAGCGGGATGAGACCATGTCTCATGCCCGCTTTGGCTTTATCGTGGGCAAGACGGTTGCCGGGGCCGTAGGCAGAAACCTGGTGAAACGCAGACTTAGAGCTATTGCGCGTGAACTTCTGGCGCAGCATCCGAGTGGTTACACCTTCGTGGTGAGAGCTCAAACGGGAGCGGCCACTGTCGAGTGGAATAGACTTCGAGAAGAATTCCTGAACACAGCCCAGCTGGCGTTCAAGAAGGTTGAAAAGTGAAAGTTCTAGCGTGGTTGTGGCTTTTGCCGCGAAACGCGTTTTTACTTTTCATACTGGGATGGCGCAAGGCGATCTCTCCGCTCTACGGAGATGTTTGCCGCTACTATCCCACCTGCTCTTCATACGGATTGCAGCAGGTGCAGCAGCGAGGGTTGTTTTATGGCTCGGTGCTTACCCTGTGGCGAATCATTCGCTGCAACCCGTGGAGCGCCGGTGGCATAGATGAGGTCAAGCCCGGCTCACAGAGATTTGCAGTAAACGGTCGAGGTTTAGTGGTCTACAAGGCCACCTCTTCAGCCAAATAGCAGTAAAGGGCAGTTATTTACTGCTTGACATAATGCTTTTCCGATTGGCTGCGGCCAAACTCGAAACAGAAGGGTAGTCCAAATGGATCTCCTCTATCCGGTGAAATGGGTCATCGAGCTCATCCTCGTGGCTTTCCACTCACTATTCACTTTCGTTGGCATGGACTCAACCGACGGTTTCACCTGGGTGCTCGCAATCACCGGCCTTGTGCTCGTGGTGCGTGCCGCTCTGATTCCGCTGTTTGTAAAGCAGATCAAGAGCCAGCGCGGAATGGTTTTGCTTCAGCCTGAGCTTCAGAAGCTGCAGAAGAAGTACAAGGGCAAGACCGACCGCGACTCGCGTGAGGCTTTCGCCAAAGAGCAGATGGCTCTATACAAGAAGACTGGTTCAAACCCTCTTTCGTCCTGCTTGCCTTTGCTGGCTCAAATGCCTATCTTCATCTCACTGTTTTTCACATTGAATGACGCTCAGCACAACAAGCGGGGTGTTGGGCTTCTGTCGCAAGACCTAGCCACTTCCTTTGCCAACTCCGAAATTTTCGGTGCCCCACTTTCGGCAACATTCTTCATTCCTGGTGAGAACGCTGACAATCCTCTAGTTGTTCAGATCATCGCCGGTATCATGATCGTTCTGATGACCGCATCGCAGTTCATCACCCAGAAGCAGATCATCTCGAAGAACCAAACCCCTGCCAACCTGCAGAACAGCCAGTACATGCAGACTCAGAAGATCATGCTTTGGTTGTTCCCATTCATGTTCGCCATCTCTGGTGTCTCTTTCCCGCTCGGCGTTATGACCTACTGGTTGGTTTCGAACTTCTGGACCATGGGTCAGCAGTTCGTTGTCATCAAGAACATGCCAACCCCGGGCTCTGTGGCCTACGACCAGCGCCAGGCGCGCCTTGAGGCAAAGGGCAAGCTGCCTAAGCCTGAGGTAGTCGAAGCCACCGAGATCGAAACAGAAACCAAGGGACAGCGCCAACAGCCTGTGTCAAAGAAGCGTAAGAAGAAGTAGGAATCATGACTAAAAAAGAAAAAGACGTCGTCGAGGCCGCAGCTGAGACTGTTGAAATGGGCGAGGATGCACCAGAGGTGCTTGAAGCCGACGCCGCAGAGGTCGACGCTGAAGTAAACGAGGGTGGCGCAGATCGCGAGCCTCGCAGTGCCGCCGCTCTCGAAGAAGAGGGCGACATCGCTGCCGACTACCTAGAAGAACTGCTTGATATTTTCGACCTTGACGGAGACATCGACATTGATGTTCGCCAGGGCCGCGCTTACCTAGCCATTTCTAGCGAAGACCCAAAGAGCAACCTTTCCCTTGTTGCAGAGCCAGAGACGGTAGAAGCCCTTCAAGAGCTGACCCGCCTAGCTGTTCAGGTAAAGACCAACTCGTTCAGCCGCTTGATTCTTGATGTTGGTGGCTCACGCCAGAAGCGCGTTGACGACCTAACTCGTATCGTGAACCGCATCATCGACAAGGTCAACGACCTCGGCGAAGCAGTTCACATGAAGCCGATGTCTTCTTATGAGCGCAAAATCGTGCACGACCTAGTTTCGGGTGCCGGTTTGGTCTCGGAGTCCGAAGGCGAAGGTCGCGACCGCCACATTGTGGTCAAGCCAGCCAACTAGAACCTTTTAGCAACGGGGTCTGCTTAGTTCAGGCCCCGTTTCTTTTGCCCTGAAGCTTTATTTGCCGAAACAACGTGGTTTCACGTGAAACATAAGAAGATTGAGACATGGATACACCACAGCAGAGCCACTCAGAAGAGTCGTTCGAGCCTGAGCTAGAGCCACAGGTAGCGGCGGACATCTTTGGCGATCGCCTGCCTTTGGCCCGCGCTTATGCGGCTGCCCTGGTTCGCGACAGCGATCTTCTCGGTCTTCTCGGACCTAGAGAGATGCCAAAACTTTGGACTCGGCACATACTCAACTCAGCGGTCGTAGCAGAGTTGGTTTCGCCGGGCAAAACCGTTGCCGATGTGGGCTCTGGTGCCGGTTTGCCAGGCATTCCAATGGCAATCGCCCAGCCGGACGCCCATTTCACGCTCATCGAGCCGATGGAGCGTCGCAGCGACTGGCTTAAGCAAATTGCTGCAGAACTCGGCCTTACCAATGTGACCGTGCTTCGTGCCCGCGCCGAAGAAGTTGGCGAAACTTTTGATCTCGTCACCGCTCGCG
>CAIZQQ010000057.1 GCA_903935175.1 uncultured Micrococcales bacterium | reverse complement strand
GCCGTCACGCACGCCTACGAGGTGCTCAGCGACCCCGACGCCCGTCGAAACTACGACATGGGCGGTTCTGACCCGTTTGGTGGAGCGGGCGGTTTCGGTTTTGGAGACATTTTCGATTCATTCTTTGGTGGTGGCGGTTCGCGAGGACCTCGCTCGCGAGTCGAAAGGGGCCAGGATGCGCTGCTGCGCGTTGACCTAACCCTTCGTGAAGCGGTGTTCGGTATTCAAAAGTCGGTCGACATCGACACGGCTGTGCTTTGTAAAACCTGCACCGGCAGCTGCTGCCAGCCGGGAACTTCGCTGAAAACCTGTGACATTTGCCGTGGCTCTGGTCAGATTCAGCGCCAGGTTCGCTCGCTCCTGGGCAATGTCTTGACCACCGCGCCTTGTAACTCCTGTCAGGGCTACGGCCAGACCATTCCTTCACCTTGTGTCGACTGCCGCGGGCAAGGTCGCGTGCGTTCGCGCAGAACCCTAGATCTGAACATCCCAGGTGGTGTCGAAGACGGTTTGCGACTACAACTTGCCGGCCAAGGCGAAGTTGGTCAGGCTGGTGGCCCAAACGGTGACATCTACGTCGACATTTCGGTGCGCACCGACGAAATTTTCAGCCGACAGGGCGATGACCTGCATTGCACGCTCGAGGTTCCGCTTCACGATGCCGTGCTTGGTGCAATGGTGAACATCGAAACCTTCGATGGTGATGAAAAGGTCGATATCGAGCCAGGATTCCAAACTGGCGATGTGGTCACGCTCAAAGGCAAGGGCGTTAGCCACCTGCGTTCGGCTGGCCGCGGTGACCTGAAGGTAACGCTTCAAGTGGTCACTCCAACCAAACTCGACAATAAGCAAAAAGAGTTGTTCCGCCAGTTGCAAAAGCTTCGCAAAAATGATGAACCAAAATTGGTTCGCCACAAACAGGGAACCTTCAGGTCGAAGCGCTAATGGTTGAGCCGCTGTTTCGCTTTAACGAACCACTTGTGCCGGGGCAAGAGGTTCAAATAGGTGGCCCTGAGGGTCATCACGCGGCTGCCGTTCGACGCATGCGAGTGGGTGAGGCAATCGCGTTGACCAATGGTCGAGGGCTAAAAGCCAGGGGAGTAGTGCGCGCTGTTGCGCCTAAGCAATTGACCGTCGCAGTTCACTCCGTCGACACATTCGAGTTGCCTGCGGTCACGTTCACCCTGGTTCAAGCGGTTGCCAAAGGCGACCGTGACGAGCTCGCTGTCCAGGCAGCGACCGAGCTTGGCACCAGCAAGGTTGTGCCTTGGCAAGCCGATCGCTCGATTTCAAAATGGGACGGCAAGGAAGAGAAAAACCGCGAACGTTGGCAGCAGATTGTTGACGAAGCAGCAAAGCAGGCACTGAGACCTTGGTTTCCACCTGTCACCCAGGTGCAGTCATCTAAATCGCTAGCGACGCAAATCGCCGAATCTGCCGGTACTTTTCTGGTGCTTGATCCAACCGCGGTAATGTCTCTAAACCAAGTCGAACTTTCTTCCGCGGGTGAGGTCGCGCTCATCGTCGGCCCTGAAGGGGGCATCACCGAGGCCGAACTTGCGCTATTCGAAACAGCTGGGGCAAAACGAGTTCACCTTGGCTCAGGAATCTTGAGAACCTCAACTGCTGGAATGGCTGCCATCTCAGTGCTCGCCGCCAAGTCTGGCTACTGGGATTAGATTGGTTCAGGAGGAAAGTTTGGACAACTGCATTTTTTGCAAGATCGTAGCCGGTGAGTTTGGCACGGAATTGATTGCCGAGTCAGAGCATGCCATTGCCTTCAAAGACATTTCACCTCGCAAACCGATTCACGTTCTAGTGGTTCCTAGAGAACACCACCGTGATGTTTCAGAACTTTCGGCGGCAAACCCAGTAGCACTTGCCGACCTTGTCGCACTCGGATGTCGCGTGGCCGAGCAGCTCTCAACGGGCTCGTTCCGCCTGACATTCAACACCGGCGAAGCCGCGGGGCAAACGGTATTTCACGCCCACGGCCATATCACCAGCACCACGCCTAAGGCAGCCAGTGCCAGCTAGTAAAAAAGAAGCCGTTAGCGATCAGTTTGAACTTGCAGTAACCGACCTAGCTTCGGTGTTTGGGCCTGGTGACCAGCTGGTGCGAGAACTCGAGTCGATTTTTACCGAACTTCGAATCTCGGCCAGAGGCAACAAGATCAAACTCGAAGGCTCTGCTGTCGCTGTTGCAACCTCTAGACGCGCAATCGATGAACTAGCCACCATGGTTGCCAACGGACGCATACCGACGGCCGAAGATGTAAATCGTGTGGTCGCCATGCTCAAAACCAACTCGGGGGCGAAAGCCGCCGAAGTTCTGAGTCAGAGCATCCTCTCTTCTCGTGGCAAAACCATTCGCCCGAAGACCGAGGGCCAAAAGACCTATGTGGATGCGATTGACCAACACACCATCGTGTTTGGCATCGGCCCGGCCGGTACCGGTAAAACCTACCTAGCCATGGCAAAGGCCGTGCAGGCTCTTCAGCGCAAAGAAGTTAGCCGAATCATTTTGACTCGTCCAGCTGTTGAAGCGGGCGAGCGCTTGGGCTTTTTGCCCGGCACGCTCAACGACAAAATCGACCCTTATCTTCGCCCGTTATTCGACGCGCTCGGTGAAATGCTTGATGCCGATGCAGTGCCAAAATTGATGGCCGCTGGAACCATCGAGGTGGCACCGCTTGCCTACATGCGCGGTAGAACGCTAAACGACTGCTTCGTGATTCTCGACGAAGCTCAGAACACCACGCCAGAGCAGATGAAAATGTTTCTGACTCGACTGGGCTTCAACTCAAAAATGGTTATCACCGGCGACATTACCCAAGTCGACCTTCCAGCCGGAGTTTCAGGCTTGAAGACGGCCGAAGCCGTTCTGCAGAACATTGACGACATGTACTTTGCCACGTTGACCAGCGCAGACGTAGTTCGTCACTCGCTGGTAGCCAGAATCGTGGATGCTTACACAAAGTTTGAACAAAAGAACCTGGTCAACGCCTCAAGGAGCAAGCGATGAGCGTCGAATTGAACAACGAATCTGGTGTCGAGGTAGACCAGCCTCGGGTGTTGGCACTTGCAACCTACGCGCTCGATTACATGAACATCCACCCTGATGCCGACTTGGCGATTTCGTTCACCGATGAAGCAACGATGGAAAAACTTCACATCGAGTTCATGGACGAACCGGGTCCAACCGATGTTCTCTCGTTCCCGATGGACGAACTGCGGCCAGGAACGCCCGAAGACATGACTCCGGCCGGCCTGCTAGGCGACATCGTGGTTTGCCCAACAGTAGCCGAACGTCAAGCGGTGACAGCCGGGCATGAAACCATCAACGAAATCCTGCTGCTAACAACTCACGGCATTTTGCACCTTCTCGGGTTCGATCACGCCGAACCAGACGAAGAGAAAGAAATGTTCGGTCTGCAGCGCGAGATTCTCGAAAGCTTCTATGTCGCGGAACGGGGCTAAGTGGTCACCGTAGCCATTTGGGTCGCCGTCATTCTGGCCGTTTCATCGGTTTTGACCGCTGTGTTGGCTGCGGCCATCGAACGCGACGAACTTATCGAGCAGGGCAACGAGTCAATCACATTTCTTAGGCTCACCCTCACCGGTCTTTTTGGTGCAGTGATCGGCGCTGCCATTGCTCCGGCAACACCAACCTGGTGGTGGACGGCAATTATTACGTCGCTGCTCATGGCTGCTCTAATCTTGGGTTCACAACTGGCAGCCCGCTTTTTGGGGCAGTCAAATTTTGGCAACGTTCTGGCTAGGGTGTTTGCCAGACCCATGAAGTCACTTGACCTGCTGTTCACACCTCTAGCGATGCCAAAACAAGAACAACCGGACGAGTTTGAGCAAGAACTCCTCGAATCGGTTGACGAGTTTGGTGAAACGATTGTTCGCGAGGTAATGGTTCCGCGCATCGATATGGCAACCGTTTTGGCCGATTCACCGCTTTCGATCGCGCTCGAAACATTTTTGGCTAGCGGTTATTCACGACTGCCAATTCAAGGCAAGAGCGTAGACGACATTGTCGGCGTCTTGTACCTAAAAGATGTCGCTCGGATTCTTTCGAAAGACCCGGCTTCACTCGAGACCACGACTGTTTCGACCAAGGGTCGCAAGCCGACCTTTGTTCCAGAATCGATGCCGGTTGATGATTTGTTGCGTCAGATGCAGAAAAGTGCCACTCACATCGCCATCGTGGTTGATGAGTACGGTGGCGTTGCTGGTTTGGTGACCATGGAAGACGTGATCGAAGAAATTGTCGGTGACATCGCTGACGAGTATGACCGCGAGATTCCAGAGGTAGAAGAACTAGAGGATGGCCAACTGAGAGTATCTGCCAAGTTCTCGTTGTTCGACTTGGGTGAACGTTTTGGCCTCGAGCTTGAAGACGAGGATGTCGATACCGTGGGCGGCATGTTGAGCAAGTTGCTCGGCAAGTTGCCCGCAAAAGACGATTCGGTTACCTTCTCGGGATTGACCTTGAAGGCCGATCGGCTAGAGGGCCGCCCAAAGCGCCTGATCACCGTCATTGTCGAACCAAACCAAGAATTGTTAGAGGCACAGGCTGCCTTCGAAGGAGAAAACTAGATGACCGAGCACAGATCGGGATTCGTCTCTTTCGTAGGGCGACCGAACGTCGGTAAATCGACGCTCACCAACGCCCTGGTTGGCGAGAAGATCGCCATTACGAGCGCTAAGCCGCAAACCACGCGCCGCGCCATCCGCGGAATTGTTCACCGTGAACACGGTCAAATCATCGTCGTCGACACACCTGGTCTGCATCGCCCGCGCACACTGCTGGGTAAGCGTTTGAATGACCTTGTCGACACCACCCTCAGCGGCGTCGACGTGATTGGCTTCTGCATTCCGGCGAATGAGAAAATCGGCCCTGGCGACAATTTCATCAACGAGCAGCTCGGTGAATTCAGACGTGCCAAACTCGTTGCCGTTGTCACCAAGTGCGAACTTGTTAGCAAGACCGCTCTTGCAGACCAGCTGCAGGCCGTTTCTAAACTTCGCGACTGGGCTGAAATCGTGCCGGTCTCGGCCCTGGGTGATGAACAACTCGACGTTTTGACCGACGTGCTGATCGGGTTGCTCCCAGTTGGTCCCGCACTCTACCCGGCCGACGCCGTGACCGATGAAACCATCGAGTCGCGTATCTGCGAACTTATTCGTGAGGCCGCGCTAGAGGGAGTGCACGACGAACTGCCACACTCACTTGCGGTAACCATCGACGAGATGAACCAGCGCGAAGGCAGGAACATGGTCGACATCCACGCCAACGTTTGGGTTGAACGAGACAGTCAAAAGGGCATCATCGTAGGTCACGGCGGAGAGCGCATCAAAGATGTGGGTAGCAAATCTCGCATCGAAATTGAGAAACTGATTGGCCAAAAAGTGTTTTTGAACATCCGAGTCAAGGTTGCTCCCGATTGGCAGCGCGACCCTAAGCAACTTGGGCGACTTGGCTTTTAGCCAGCAAAAGGGCTAACCTGAACTCGTGTTCTTCGGTCTCCTACTTAGCGGCCGCGACGAGGCCTAACTCGGCCCTCCTCGTCGCGGAGCCTCGTGCACGGCTGACCCCATAGAAACTTTCGGCTAAATCTTCGCCGGCACTTACAGGAGAACCCCAAATGCTTAACCGCCAAAAACCATCGGCCATGCCGGTGCACAAGTATCGCCCTTTTCACGAGCAGATTCCTTTTTCGCTACCCGATCGCACCTGGCCAAGCAAGCTCATCGAGCAGGCTCCGCGTTGGTGTGCTGTGGACCTTCGCGACGGCAACCAGGCTCTGATCGACCCAATGAGCCCCGAGCGCAAACTAAAGATGTTTCAGCTTCTGGTGCGCATGGGCTACAAAGAAATTGAGGTCGGTTTTCCAAGCGCTAGCCAAACCGATTTCGATTTCGTTCGCCTACTCATCGAAGAAAACCACATTCCTGAAGACGTCACCATTCAGGTGCTAACCCAGGCTCGTGACCACCTCATTGAGCGCACCTACGAGTCGCTGAGTGGTGCAAAACGCGCCATTGTGCATTTCTACAATTCGACATCCGTGTTGCAGCGACGCGTCGTCTTCAATGCCGACATGGGTGCGATCAAGAAGATTGCGGTCGATGCCGCTCACAAGTGCCTAAGTCTTGAGTCGAGCATCCCCGACACCGACGTGTTCTATGAATACTCGCCAGAGTCATACACCGGCACCGAGCTGGAATACGCGCTCGAGGTTTGCAACGCGGTTATCGCGGCCATCAACCCGACCCCGGAGCGCAAGTTGGTCATCAACCTACCCGCCACCATCGAAATGACCACCCCTAACATCTACGCCGACTCAATCGAGTGGATGTCGCGCAACATCGACCGCCGCGACAGCGTCTTGATCTCACTGCACCCGCACAACGACCGAGGAACCGCCGTTGCAGCAGCCGAACTTGGCTACCTAGCCGGAGCCGACCGCATCGAAGGTT
>CAIZQQ010000056.1 GCA_903935175.1 uncultured Micrococcales bacterium | reverse complement strand
AGGTATCCGCCTAGTTCGCGGCGGCGCCCGTGCATGTACTGAATCTCTGGAGCATCGTGGCCAGGGTGGTAGTACGGAGGCTGGTAAGGGTTTTCTTCGAGAACAGCATCCGAGATTGGAACGCGCATTTCGTCGCGGAAGCCCTTTAGATTCTCGAGCGTCAGCTTCTTCATCTGGTGCGTTGCGTTGCGACCTTCGAAGCTCTTACCGAGACCGTAGCCCTTGATGGTCTTGGCCAGAATGACGGTTGGTTGACCCTTGTGCTCCATGGCTGCCTTGTAGGCGGCGTAAACCTTGCGGTAGTCGTGGCCGCCGCGCTTTAGACCCCAGATTTGATCGTCGGTCATGTCGGCAACAAGAGCCGCAGTGCGAGGGTCGCGGCCGAAGAAGTTTTCGCGCACGAACGCGCCGTCTTCGGTCTTGTAGGTTTGGTAGTCGCCATCTGGAGTGTTGTTCATCAGGTCGACTAGAGCGCCGTCAACATCACGGGCTAGCAGGTCGTCCCACTCGCGGCCCCAGATGACCTTAATGACGTTCCAGCCGGCACCTCTGAAGAACGCTTCGAGTTCTTGAACAATCTTGCCGTTTCCGCGAACGGGGCCGTCTAGACGCTGAAGGTTGCAGTTGACCACGAATGTCAGGTTGTCTAGGCCGTCGTTGGCTGCAAGCTGTAGGGCGCCGCGTGCCTCCACTTCATCGAGTTCGCCATCACCCAAGAATGCCCAGACGTGCTGCTGGGATGCGTCTTTGAAACCACGTTCGGTTAGGTAGCGGTTTGCCTGAGCCTGGTAGATCGCGTTGATTGGCCCGATACCCATCGATACGGTGGGGAACTGCCAAAAGTCTGGCATGAGGCGTGGGTGAGGGTATGAACTCAAGCCGCCGCCAGCGTGTGAACGCTCTTGTCGGAAACCGTTGAGTTGGTTCTCGGATAGACGACCCTCAAGGAAGGCTCGGGCGTAAGGGCCAGGCGAAGCGTGTCCCTGAATGAAAATTTGGTCGCCGCCAGAAGCGTGGTCTTGACCTTTGAAGAAGTGGTTGAAGCCAACTTCATAGAGCGAAGCCGATGAGGCGAAGGTCGAAATGTGACCGCCAACACCAACACCTGGGCGCTGGGCTCGGTGCACAAGCATGGCTGCGTTCCAGCGCATCCAAGCACGATAGGTGCGTTCGATTTGCTCGTCACCAGGAAACTCTGGCTCGGCTTCGGTGGGGATGGTGTTGATGTAGTCGGTGTTTGGCGAGGTTGGCACACCTAGCTGCAGTTGCTGTGCGCGAGCCATTAGTCGCTGCATGATTTCGCGAGCTCTCTCGCGGCCTTGAGCCTTGGTGAGTGCATCAAGCGACTCGAGCCATTCGGCAGTTTCTTGTGGATCTTGATCCGGCCTGTTGAGCTGGTATGGATCGTTGTTGTTCAGCGACACCGACATCCTCTTTCGTGGGGGATGGAAAGAATGCAATAAGGACATGGGTTTTGTCCTCGGTCAAGTTTATTCGTGTTCGGGAAGATATCTCGCTCGGGATACATTTGACATTAAGAAATCGAAAGGGAATTTTCATGAGCACGCTAATCGGCGACCACGCACCAGACTTTTCGCTAGTCAATCAATTCGGCGAAACCGTCACACTCAGCGACTTCAGAGACAAGAAAAACGTAGTGGTGGTGTTCTACCCACTGTCTTTCTCGGGTATTTGCACCGGTGAGCTCTGCGAATTGCGCGACAACTTCGCCTCGTTTGCATCGGCAGACGTCGAACTGCTCGCCGTCAGCGTTGACAGCAAGTTTGTTCAGAAGGCATTCGCCGACCAAGAGGGCTACAAGTTCAGCGTGCTAGCAGACTTCTGGCCACACGGTGGCGTTGCCAAAGACTACGAGGTATTCCTAGACGAGCACGGTTTCGCAACACGTGCCACGTTTGTGATCGACAAGCAGGGCATCCTAGTTTCGAAGTTTGTCACCGCGCCTGGTCAGCCTCGCTCGCTCGACGAATACAACAAAGCTCTGGCAACCCTCTCGGCCTAGCAGCCCTTTCGATTAGCCAACCGTGCCATCTTGCGGTATGGTTTTACACGTTGATGTGCTTGCACGTGCAACGGGCCTTTAGCTCAGTTGGTAGAGCGCCACGCTTACACCGTGGATGTCATCGGTTCGAGCCCGGTAGGGCCCACAATCTCGAACAAGTCGCAAGACGCGACCTGTGATGGTCGTGGGTAGGATTTCCAATATGGATGATTCCGAACTTGTCCCACCCTCACGTTTGTCGATGACCGACGAAGAACTCGAAGCGGCCGTTGAGCTTGCCAAAGCAGGGCCAGACGGACTAATCGCGGCAATCGTATTACTCGAACAGCAAACCCAACTCAGAGCACTAGACGATGCGAACTTCGCCGCCTTTGCCGCCAAGAATCAGCCTCAAGAGCAAGCGGATGCTGCACCGCAGCCAGCGGCGACAGAGCCAGTATTCGAACCCACCGTTGAGCCTTCGGTCGAAGAACCCGTCGTCGAAGCCGCATTCGAACCCACCGTTGAGCCTTCGGTCGAAGAACCTGTCGTCGAAGCCGCCGTTGAGCCGGCTTATGAACCAACAGCCGCAAGCCAGCCTGCTTCGGAGTTCGATGCAATCCTGGGATCGGCCATCGAAGCTGACGGCGACGAACTTTTCTCAGACACAGACTTTTCTGTCACCGGCACGCTCCAGCAAATCGTTGAGCGCGTCAACGACGATTTCTCGCTGCCCCAAGAAGAGTTGGCCCCGGAACTTGATGATCAAGAAGGCTCGAACCTAAGCGCGACGAGCCCAGCTCCGGTCTCGGCATTTACTGCAGTTGGCCAAGACCAGCCGGGGCGAGCCTCTGAGGCTGGGCAGGATGAGTCACTTTCTGCTTCAACGCAAAGGGCAAAGAAGCCTCTGCACTTGGGATCATTTTTCGACTCGATGTTCCCTTCTGCCGCCGCCGCAACAATTGCCATCGTGGTGACAATGCTCGCTCGCACTGAGTCACCTGTCACTTCATCGCACTTCTATGGCTTACTACTCGGAATGCTTTTTGCGACTACGTTTGGCCTGCTGGTCTCAAAGGCGAAACGTCTAGCCGGCGAACACCTCAACCTAGTATCTCGCTCAACCTTCGGCGTTTGGGGAGCGGCCTTGCCCGCGCTCGGCGTTCTGATTTTCAAACTCGTTGCCATTGCCGCTCTAGTTCTCGCCCTGGCTTCGCCTGCCTGGCGTGCTTACAACCTCTATTCGCCTCAAGTGCCGGGCGCTCTAAGGCCTGCGCTTTGGCCTGAGCTTGCTGTAGTCGGTTTGGCTCTCGTGATCTTGCTCGTGCTGGCTAGATTCAAGTGGATGAGTCGCTGGATCTTTGCGGCTGTAACCTTAGGTCTGCTCGTCGTCACGATAGCTAACTTCAACCCAACCGCCTTCACGGTTACTTTCTACGTCTTTGACTTCTTGACCACTGCAATTCAAACTTCGCTAACTTACCTTTTGGTTCAGCTTGCCTTTGGATTCGTTCGACCGCTGAAAGCCCGAGGCGCTAGCCTGCGAACTGGCGACTATGTTGCTGCCAACCTTCTAATTCCCTCGTTTGTTGCAGCGGTCTTTTTCTCGAGCATCTCAGTTTCGCAACAGTGGTGGGCGACATCAGCTCTTATTGCCCTTGTGGCCTCGGTCGCTACCCTCGCCTTGATGCTGAGATCAGCAGCAGAAAGTATTGAACTGCTTTTGATCAAGCCGTTCTGGGCCCGCTTGGTATTCTCAGTCGCCCTCGCAGTAGCAGCCACCTATCTGGTCGGTCAATATTTAGTGTCGATCTCGTATCTACTGATACTGGTCGCCATTCCTGCCGCTGCAGCCGTTTTTGCTACCCTCGCAGATCAGGTTGCGCGCAGAGCCAAAGTTCACGAGGTTTCGCTGGTGCGAGGCTATGGCTTCTATGGACGAGTTTCTGCCATCAACATCGTCGGCTTTGTTCTCAGCACTCTTGTCGGTCTCGCTCTGTGCCCAGGATTCACTTGGTCTGCGCAGACCGAGGCATTTGCATTCATGGGTGCTTTCACCGCTCCGGTAGCCGCTGGGTTGGTTGCGTTCCTTTACACCGTCACGATTTCTCGCATCCGTGTCGAACGCCAAGAATCAGAAGTGATGAAGGTTGAACGTCGCAAAAACGAACTGGCCGGAATCGATGAGATTGTGGATCTACCTTGATTCAACTAACTGAAATTTCACGCACGTTTGAAGCTCTTTGGCCGGCCGCCGGGGCAGAACTTTGGGACGCCCCAGGTTTCGTCACCAGTCACTCGGATGCTGTCACAGGCGTCTTGCTCAGCGTCGACATCACCGGGGCCGTGTTGGCCGAGGCTCGCGCCAAAGGTTGCAACCTGGTTGTTGCTCACCATCCGTTTTTACTCAAAGGCACACAAGAGGTCAATCACGATTCTCTGAAGGGCTCGGTACTCACTTACGCACTCAAGCACTCGATTGCCATTTTCGCGGCTCACACCAATGCCGACATTGTCGAAGATGGCGTCAGCGACGTAATCGCGAAGAAGCTTGGCTTGACGAATATTGAACCCTTGGTAACGACCGCCGATTCGGAGGGGCATGGTCGAATTGGCCGATTAGTTCAGTCGATGCCGCTACAGAAATTTGCAGCACACGTTGCCGAAACTCTTCCCTTCTCGGCAAGAGGCGTGTCCGTTGCGGGAAGCCCTGAACAACTTGTTGAAACGGTGGCTCTGTGCGGCGGCGCTGGTGACTCATTCATTGACGCCGCGTTAGCTTCCGAGGCTGACGTTTACATCACCTCAGATTTGCGACACCACCCAACACTTGATGCCACTTTGACACCTCGCGTAAAGCCACTTGCCCTCATTGACGTTTCTCACTGGGCCGCCGAATCGCTTTGGCTCGAGTCGGCTGCCAATGCCATCACAAATGCACACCACGGTGTGACAGTCCATGTTTCCGAGGTAGTTACCGACCCTTGGGTTTTTTCAATCAACCGAGGAGAACGATGAAGGTTCCGCACGCACATCAAGAAATCATGTTGCAGGTAGCGGGGCTAGATCTCGAACTTGAGGCGCTTGCAGCTCGCCTTGCCGAGTTGCAGACGGGTGCGCACCTAGACGCACTGCGCACCAGCCTGTTTGCAGCCAGCTCCCGCATGCTAGAGCAGCAGACTCAGTTGGAGAATCTTCAACAGGAACTCCACAAACTCGAAGATGACATCGAGCTCGTCGACAAACGAATCGACCTAGACAAGCAAAGACTCTCGTCAACCAGCTCGCCTAAAGATGCTGAAGGCATTTCGAGCGAGCTCCGCTCTCTTGCGGCACGCAAGTCAAACCTGGAAGATCAAGAGTTAGAAATCATGGAGAGCGTTGAAACCGTTTCAGCGCTCGTCGATGCTGAGAGCGGCACACGTTCAACTCTGTCTCAAGAGCTCTCAGACGCAGAGGCCGCTTTGGCCGGCGACATAACAAAACTCGCTTCAAAAATATCGATTGTCGCAACTGACCGAGCCGCAAAATTCGCCATTTTGACCGAAGAGGCCGCAACCCTGTTTACGAAAAAGGCCAGTCGGGGCATCCCAGTTGCCGCTCTGAAGGGGCGCGACTGTGACGCCTGCAGAATCGGTCTCACCTCGAGCGCTTATGAAGACGTCATTGCCACCCCCGCCGATGAGATAGCAACCTGCCCTAACTGTCAGGCGATTCTGGTTCGATGAGCAAGCCCGATGCGCTAATCATTGAGGCCGACGGCGGTTCTCGAGGCAACCCAGGGCCATCTGGTTCTGGTGCCATCGTCGTCGATGCCGCAACCGGCCTGGTCATTCGCGAGATTTCCGAGTTCATCGGTGTCGCCACAAATAACGTGGCCGAATACCGCGCACTGAAAGCCGCGCTCGAAGAGGTTCATCGCATTAACCCACTGGCTAAAGTGCGAGTACGCATGGACAGCAAATTGGTCATCGAGCAAATGTCAGGCAACTGGAAGATTAAGCACCCTGACATGCGCGCTCTGGCCATCGAAGTTCAGCAACTCACAGTTGGATTGAACATCAGTTACGAGTGGATTCCGCGAGAAGAAAATTCAAGAGCGGATGCACTAGCGAACAAAGCCATGGACCAAACCGGCAACGCGATCGTCGATACCACCGTCACTCCAATCCCTGCAATGGTTGCCGAGTTCAACGGTGAGCTGCCAAGTTCGGTGCGAGCCCCCGGTCACGTCACCGAGCCGCTCACCACCCTTGTGCTCTTGCGTCACGGAAGAACTCACCTAACCGAAACGAAGCGCATTTCTGGCAGCGGGGGAGAGAATCCCGGTTTGAGCGATCTAGGTCGCCAGGATGCTCACCATGTGTCGGTCGAATTGGCAAAGATGGGCACTTCTGGCCCCTACGCCCACATCGAGCCGATCTCGGCAATCATCTCTAGCCCGATTCAACGTGCGGTTGATACGGCGAATATTTTGTCGAACGCAGTTCATCGAAGCGTGGCCCTCGAGCCGAACATTAAAGAAATTTCTTTTGGCGAGTGGGATGGGCACACCAATGACGAAGT
>CAIZQQ010000055.1 GCA_903935175.1 uncultured Micrococcales bacterium | reverse complement strand
TGTGCCAGAGCCGAAGCGCTCGACGCTTGAGGCGCTGCGGCGCAGCATCCTCTCGGTAATTCCCGAGGCTGAGCAATGCATTTCTTATGGAATGCCGGCCTTTCGGGTTGACGGCAAAGTGCTCGCCGGTTTCGCCGCCTTCAAGAACCACCTCGCCTATTTGCCGCACAGCGGTCGCGTCTTTCAAGAAATACCCGAGCTAGACGGTTACACGAAAACCACCGGCTCGCTGCATTTTGAGATTGATACCCCGCTACCTGACGAGATTGTCGAAAAACTGATCACGGTTCGCCGAATTCAGCTCTGGGGTATTTGATTACCGACCCGTTAGCACCTAGCGTTTGTTCTAGAGGGGCTTTTCTAAGGGCGGGCATTGACTTCACAAATTAGGCTGCACGGTCTCGATGCGGCTCGAGCCTCAATGATGCTGCTTGGTGTTTTCGTGCACGCGGCACTCGTGATTCCCGAACTGATGCCGGTCGATTCTGGCACCGGCTCGTTTTTCGCGGTCAGCTATGCAATCGTGCACAGCTTTCGCATGCCGGCATTCTTTTTGATCTCGGGCTTTTTCGCGGCCTATCTGTTGCAATCCGAAGGTGTTCGAGCCTTTTTGGTCAGCCGCTTCAAACGCATCGTTTCGGTGCTTGCCGTTGCAGCCGCAATCATCGCCTCGCTTCTGTGGCAAACCGGATGCACCTGGTGCAGCCCGAGTCAAAGTCGCGACTACCTCAGCACCGCGCTCATCTACCTCTGGTTTCTCTATTACCTCGCCATCATTTCTCACCTCGCGCTGTTGGCTCACATGCTTGCCAAGCGGTTACCGGCACGGATGCGCGAGCTAGGCCGCGCGTCGACCGGCGCTCTGCGGCTCGGGCCCGTCGCGGTGGGAGTCATTGGGTTGGTGCTAGCACTCGTTCCGGGGTTGCTCGACGCGACCGGGCAGGTTCGCATCGAAATGGGTTGGGTTCCGAATATCCCGCTGCTGGTGTTCTTCGGGGCGTTTTTTGCGCTCGGCTGGGTGATCAATCGCAACGCGGAGCCTCTGCTGCGCAAGGTCACGGGTTCGGCTTGGGTGAACTTCGGGTTGGCGGCGGGGTTTGGCGCAGCATCCGCTTGGTTGTTTTCAATCGGCGACGCATCATGGCAGCCGGTGGTTCAGGTGCTGGCCGTCACCTATTCGACCTTCGCCGTCATCGGGTTGTTTTTGCGATACCTAAACGCCGAGCTGCCGGTCGTTCGATACCTGGCCGATGCTTCTTACTGGGTCTACCTGTTTCACGCACCGGTGATGTTTGTCGTCATTGCCCTTGGTGCTCGGGCTGGCTGGTCACCGATTGTTGTCGCCACCGTGTCAATCGCAGCGGCGTTGGCGTTCACTCTTGTGACCTATCACTACCTCGTGCGCTCGACGATCATCGGCAAGTGGCTGAGCGGTCGGCGCAGGCCGAGACGAACTAAACGCGCCGGCTAGTTTTTGGCGAAAGCGCTCTGGGCAAGAGCGTGCAGGTGCGAGTTCGTGGCCAAGACCGATGAAGTTTCGGCAGTTAGAGCTCCATCGAGCGCGCTAAAAGTGCCGCCCGCCTGTTCGACGATTGGCACCAAGGCCGCGATGTCATAAATCTTTAGGTCGTGTTCACCCACGATGTCTACGCTGCCCTCGGCAAGCAGCATGTAAGAGAAAAAGTCGCCGTATGCACGAGTGCGCCAAACCTTGCGCGACAGCTCGACGAGTTCGTTCAGATAACCCGCGCGGTCCCACAGCTGCAAATTGTTATACGAGAGCGAGGCGTGCTCGAGAGTCGAAACTTGCGAAACGCGGATGCTGCGCTCGGCCCCATCGACATCTCTAGTGTGCGCACCAACGCCGGGTGCCGCCCACCAGCGGCGACCGAGGGCTGGAGCCGAAACCACGCTCAAAACGGGCTTGCCGTCGACCGCGAGGGCGATTAGTGCGCCCCAAACCGGAACTCCGCGCATAAAGTTTGCGGTGCCATCGATTGGGTCGATGATCCAGGTTCTAGAGCCTGAACCGGTGTTGCCAAACTCTTCGCCGATTAGGGCGTCTTCGGGACGCTCTTCGGCCAAAACCTGCTTGAGCGCCGCCTCAACAGAGCGGTCGGCGTCGGTCACCGGCGAAGCATCCGGTTTCGTTTCAACCACGAGGTCTTGTGCCAAGAACCGGGGGAGCGCAATCGAATCGGCCAAATCGGCTAGCCGAAGGGCCAGCTC
>CAIZQQ010000054.1 GCA_903935175.1 uncultured Micrococcales bacterium | reverse complement strand
GATGATTGCGATGGTTTTTTCATACAGCTCGATGCCGGTGAACTTCGAGCGCTTCCACTCGCCGGCTTTTAGTGACGCGTTTGCATCTGGAATGAAGCGAGCCAGGGCCAAGATGTGGCCGATAGCCAACTCGGCAGCCGAAATGACGTTTGAGGTTGGCGCGTTGACTACCATCACACCCGCAGTTGTTGCCGCCTTGATGTCCACGTTGTCTAGACCGACACCGGCTCGAGCCACAACCTTGAGCTTTGGCGCGGCCGCGATCGCCTCGGCGTCTACCTGAGTGGCCGAACGAACCAAGATGGCGTCTGCATTGGCTAGGGCCTTGAGCAGTGCAGGGCGGTCGGTGCCGTCAACATTGATGACTTCAAAGTCAGGACCAAGCGCTTCAACGGTTGCAGGCGATAGCTCTTCGGCGATTAGAACGACTGGCTTAGACATGGGTTTCCTTTTTTGAGTGGATGCTCGGCTGGGGCTCGATTAGGGAGCAAGCAGCTACGACCTCGGAGCGTATTTTCGAGTGTATGCCACCAAAAACAAACGCCAAGCATTGACTTTTTCAATAAACGTGCGTTATGTTTCGATAAATGAAACAAGAGAAACCGGCGCTATCTCCCCTGCTGCGAAGCGACACCCAGGGGCTGATTTTGGCGCAGCTGTTTATGAACCCAGACGAGGGTTTCAGTATCTCTGACCTGGCTAGGTTTGCCCGAACCAGCGTGCCAACCGCCATGCGCGAGGTTGATCGCCTACTCGACGACCGCATCGTTACCGCCAAGACCTTTGGCCGCTCCAAGCTCATTCAGGTGAACCGCACCCACCTGCTGTTCGACCCGATCAAGCAAATCATCGCCTACTCGTATGGCCCGGCCGCGGTTTTGCCAGCTGCCCTTTATGGCGTTGATGGAATCGAGCACGCGTTTCTCTTCGGGGCTTGGGCATCACGGCTCAAGCGTGAGGTTGGACCAGACCCACACGAGGTTGACCTTTTGCTTGTCGGCTATGTGAACCGTATTGAGGCGTCGCGCGCCGCGGCTCGCATCGAAAGCTACCTTGGTCGCGCTGTGAACGTTCAGTTTGTCACCGAGAGCGACTGGCAAAAAGAAGAAGCCGACTTCGTCAAGCAGGTCAAAGCCAGACCGCTCGTCGAAATCGACCTCAATTAGAAAACCCGCCACCTAAGTGACGGGCCTTCCGATAAAACGTTTTGACTAGCGAGCAGCCGAGCCCTCAACGAAGTCGCCCTCGTTGTCGCTCTTGCGCAACCACGAGAACAGCTTGCGCAGTTCGCGGCCAACCTTCTCGATTGGGTGAGCCTCACCCTTGGCACGAAGTGCGTTGAACTCTGGCGCGCCAGCATCCTGGTCAGCAATGAAGCGATTCGCAAAGCTGCCGTCTTGAATGTCGGCTAGAACTTCTTTCATGCGCTCCTTGACCTCTGGGCCAATGACGCGTGGGCCTGAAACGTAGTCGCCATACTCGGCGGTGGTCGAAACCGACCAACGTTGCTTGGCAATGCCACCCTCGTACATGAGGTCAACGATGAGCTTTAGCTCGTGCAGAACCTCGAAATAGGCAACCTCTGGCTGGTAACCGGCTTCGGTTAGGGTCTCGAAGCCATACATGACGAGCTGAGAAGCGCCACCACAGAGAACAGCCTGCTCACCGAACAGGTCGGTCTCGGTCTCTTCGGTGAAGGTGGTCTTGATGGTGCCCGCACGGGTTCCACCGATTGCCTTCGAGTAGCTAAGAGCTAGTTCGAATGCGCCACCGGTTGCGTTTTGCTCAACGGCGATCAGGTTTGGAACACCCTTGCCACCGACATACTCGCGACGAACTAGGTGACCTGGGCCCTTAGGAGCCACTAGGAACACGTCAACGTCGGCTGGCGGCTTGATGAAGCCGAAGCGAATCGAGAAACCGTGACCGAAAACAAGTGCCTTGCCGGCGCTTAGGTTTGGTGCGATGTCGGATGCGTAAACGTGACGCTGAACTGGGTCTGGGGTAAGAATCATGATGACGTCAGCCCATGCCGAAGCCTCAGCAGGAGTGAGCACCTTGAGGCCAGCCTCTTCGGCAACAGCCTTGCTCTTCGAACCCGGCTGAAGTCCAACAACAACTTGCACTCCCGAGTCTCTAAGGTTGAGCGAGTGAGCGTGGCCCTGCGAGCCATAACCGATAACTGCGACCTTCTTGCCCTGAATCAGAGCTAGGTCGGCATCTTTGTCGTAAAAGATTTCAGCCACTTTAGATTTCTCCTTGTTTGTTTTTCGTTTGCAACACAAAACGAGTCGATGGCTCGACCCGAAGTTCTACTTGTTTACCTTCTCGGTGATCGACTTAGACCCACGGCCCATAGCCAAGACGCCAGACTGCACCAATTCTTTGATGCCGAAAGGTTCGAGAATTTTGACGAAGGCCGCGCACTTTGCAGTGTCGCCGGTCACTTCAATGATCAAAGCATCGCTCACGACGTCGATGACGCGAGCTCTGAATAAGGTTACCGCTTCGAGCACCTGCGAGCGCGTTGAGGCATCGGTTTTCACCTTGATCAACATGTGGTCGCGCTGAACCGAATCTGGCTCGAGTTCGACGATTTTGATCACGTTGATGAGCTTGTTCAGCTGCTTGGTCACCTGCTCGAGCGGGGCACCTTCGACGGTCACCACGACGGTGATTCGGCTAAGACCTTCGAGCTCGGATGCTCCTACCGCGAG
>CAIZQQ010000053.1 GCA_903935175.1 uncultured Micrococcales bacterium | reverse complement strand
GGGCCAACCGAACGTCTTTCGAGAAATGCGCCAATGAGTTCGCGGCCCGAATACTCGAGACCCAACATCAGAAGAAGTGCGATGGCTCCAAGCTGGGCTCCGGTGTTTAGAAAGTCCTCGCTTAGCTCAAGTGGAAAAAAGCCACCCTTGCCCAGAAACAGGCCGATAAGTAGATAGAACGGCACCACAGAAAACTTTAGGTAGTGAGCCAGAAATGCCGTGATGCCAAGCCCGAGCAGCATGGCTCCGAGTTCAATCAGGGTGAGAATCGAGTCTGGTGAAGTGGTGACGGCAGTCAGCACGTTCATCGTGCGTTGCCCTTTAGAGCCTTAGCGCCCTCGGCAATCGCCTTTTCATAAACCTTGATCATGCGAGCGGTTAGCTTGCTTTGCAGCGCCGACCATTCTCCGGTGTCATCGGCACGCTTGGCGTTTCCGGCACGGATGTCGGCAGCGGCACGTTTTAAGGTGCGAGCCATCTCGTCAACCGACGGCTTCTTGCTCAACCACACATTTTCGGCAGGCAGTTCGCCGGCGATCATTGGGTCGACCACGAAAACCGGAGTGCCCACGGCGATTGACTCGTAAACGGTCATGCCCTGGGTTTCAAAACCGATTGAAGACTGAGCGACGAGGTCGGCGGTGGCGAAAGTGGCGACGAGTTGCTTGTGTGGCAAGCGACCACGAACGTGAACGGTCTTGCTCAAACCAAGCTGTTTGACGTGCAATCGAACGAAAGCCTCTAGTTGCCCTGAGCCATAGATGTCGAGGGTCACATTTTTCAGGTCGGCCTGGGCGTAGGCCTCTAGGAATTCGATGATGCGTTTTTCGCTGCTGAAACGACCGGCCCAAATGAACTTAAGGGTTCGGGTTGAGGCTTCTTGCCAGTTGTGAGTGACGCCTTCGACCACGTCATCGTCTACGCCGTTTGGAAAGACGAAAGCCTCGTTTGTTACGCCCTGTTTGATGAGCTCACGGTTGAAGTGACCAGAAGGCGAAGCGATATAGTTGGCGTGCTGCGAAACCTGCTTTTGGTAGGCCCAGAGCGAGGTCGACTTTTCGGGCATCGGCTGGTCGAGAAAGGTGCTGGCCCAGCGGTTCATGATGCGACCTGCGGTGCGGCCGCCCACCTTGCCGGCGTTGTGGTCAAAAGCCACCTGCAAGTTGGTGTGCATGGTTTGCACCAGCGGAAGTTTGTGGTCGATGGCCCACTTTGCACCGAGAATGGCGTTCCACATATCGGCTTGAATGTGAACCACGTCTACCGGCACAGCAAGCTCGGCGAGCTCTTTCTCGGCCTTTCTGAAAGCAAGGTAAAGCGAGGGCTGAATCGAATAGGCACCGGTTGGTGGCAGCGGCAGCGACGGAACCTCGATGAGATCGGTCATGGTGCGCTTGCGACGAAAGCGGCGTGAGGCAACCACGGTCACTTTGTGACCGGCTCGCTCTAGGTATTTCTTCTGCAGCATCAAGCTGGTTTGAACACCACCGAGCGAGTCAGGGTGGTGATCCGAGAAGAAGAGTATGTGCATCCCCTCTAGGTTACCTAAGCCTTGGGCGCTCGCAGTAGTTCGGCGGCAGCCTCTAACTCTGGAGCCAAGAAGCGGTCTGGGCCGTGGCCGGCCACCTTGGTGCGAAGGCGTGCGATGGCTGCTCCGGTGATCGGCGCTGGCTTGTGCGGTGCACGCAACTCGACGCAGCGGGCGGCACCGATGTATTCGATCGCCAACACGTTGCGAAGGTTGTCGACCACTCGGCGCAGCTTGCGACCGGCGTGCCAACCCATCGATACGTGGTCTTCTTGCATGGCAGACGACGGAATCGAGTCGACCGAGGCCGGCACCGCGAGGCGCTTGCAGTCAGAGACCAGGCCGGCCGCCGTGTACTGCGCAATCATGAGCCCCGAATCGACACCCGCATCGGCTGCTAAGAAGGGCGTGAGACCGGAGTTGCGGTGACGGTCGAGCATTCGGTCAACCCTGCGCTCAGAGATCGAGGCGAGGTCGGTAGCAGCAATCGCCAAAAAGTCGAGCACGTAGCCCACCGGCGCGCCATGAAAGTTGCCGTTCGAAGTGACTTCGCCGTCTTCGAGCACCACAGGGTTGTCGATGGCGGCGGCGAG
>CAIZQQ010000052.1 GCA_903935175.1 uncultured Micrococcales bacterium | reverse complement strand
AGGGTTGAGCCAGCCACGCCCTCTTGTTGGTCACGCGAGTATTCGGCATAGAGCTCGGGCTGCGGCAACCAGGCCAAGCCGGTCTCGTTGAAACCATTGGCCGCACCAACGCCCGCCTCCCAGGGCAGCGGCACGCGGCATCCGTCGCGACCAACGCGTGCGCCACCGGTGCGGGCGAAGGTAGGGTCTTGACGATACTTACCCTCGAGCGTGGTGTGCTCTGGCAGGCCGAGTTCTTCGCCTTGGTAAAGGTAAGTCGAACCAGGCAACCCCAAAGTAAAGAGCGTGGCACCGCGCGCGCGGCGCAACCCAAGCTCGCGATCGGGCTGCTGGTCGTTCGGGCCGATGCCGTCAGAGGCGGTCGGGCGACCGGTCACCCCACCCATTCGCGAGGCGTGGCGAATGATGTCGTGGTTCGAAAGCACCCAGGTCGACGGCGCGCCAACCGAGTCGAACGCCTCGAACGATTCGTTGATCGAGCGGAACAAAATCTCTGGCTTCCACTCGCTGTCGAGGTAGCGAAAGTTGAAGGTTTGGTGAAACTCGTCTGGGCGAACCCAGAGCGCCATGAACGAAAGCGGCAGCACATAGGCCTCGCCGCACATCGCGCGCTCGCCGTCATAAGAGTCGAGAATTTCGCGCCAACGTCTGAAAATCGGATGCACCGACTCTTGAAACCACATCGGCGGAGATGGCTCGCCCTCGATAAACCCGGCACCGGCGCGCTCGACATCTGGGTGGTCGGGCAACCCCGCCGCCTTGCCCATTGCGTGCGGTTGGTCGACTCTGAATCCGTCGACCCCGCGGTCTAGCCAGAATCGCAGAATCTCTTCAAACGCCAACTGAACCGCTGGGTTCTCCCAGTTCAAATCGGGCTGCGAAGAATCGAACAGGTGGCAATACCACTGGCCAGGCATGCCATCCGGGTTCGTGATGCGAGTCCACGCCGGGCCTCCAAACATCGAGACCCAGTTGTTCGGCGGTAGCGAGCCACCTTCGCCACGGCCATCCATGAAGTGATAAAACGCGCGCTCGGCCGAACCCTCAGGCGCAGCCAAGGCGGTCTGAAACCAAGCGTGCTGGTCAGAGGTGTGATTCGGCACCAGGTCGACAAGCACTCGGATGCCCAACTCATGCGCCCGCGTAACCATGTCGTCGAAGTCGGCCAACGTGCCAAAAAGCGGGTCGACGTCGCGGTAGTTGCTCACGTCGTAGCCGGCGTCTTTTTGCGGCGAGCTCATAAACGGCGAGAGCCAGATTGCGTCGATGCCAAGTGCGGCGAGCGAGTCCATGCGAGCGGTGATGCCTGGCAGGTCGCCCATGCCGTCGCCGTTCGAGTCGGCGAACGAGCGTGGGTAAACCTGATAAATGATCGCCGAGCGCCACCACTGCGAACCGTAGTTCGCGGCGTGGGTCGGGGCTCCCGCTAGTTGCAAGGCTGCCTCTCGATTAGGCGAGTTTGATCCAGACAACCTGGTCTTGCTGAAGCTCGTGCTCGGCGGTCAGGTCGTGCTGAGTTGTCACCAACACCTCACCGGCGGGCAACTGAACCGGCGTTGTGCCAAAGTTTGCAATCACGGCAACACCCTTGTTCACAAACGCGAGCGATTCGTCGTCGCTCAACTCGGATGCCCACCTAAAGTCACCCGCACCAAGACCAAGGTCTTTGCGTACCTTGAGTAGTCGCTTGTAGAGCTCGAGGGTCGAGCCGGGTACTCCGCGTTGGGCGTCGCGAGCGTATGACTTGTAAACGCTCGGCTGTGGCAACCAAGATTCGCCGGTCGAAGAGAAACCGTTTGATGCGCTAGCGCCGGCCTCCCAAGGCAGTGGCACACGGCATCCGTCGCGACCGACGCGTT
>CAIZQQ010000051.1 GCA_903935175.1 uncultured Micrococcales bacterium | reverse complement strand
TTACTACGAGTTGATCAAGCGTCGCCCCGACCTCGAGTTCATCTGGACCACCAGCCCAACCACCGAGGCGCCGACCGGCGCGCGCGGAGTTCGTTTCGGCAGCAAGGCGTGGCTCGACGCAATCGCCACCTCGAAATACCTGGTCAACAACTCAAACTTTCCCTGGTATTTCAGAAAAGTGCCCGGTCAGGTTTACCTGCAAACCTGGCACGGAACGCCGCTCAAGCGCCTCGGTCGCGACATCCCCGACTATCAAATGACCAAGAGCTACATCGACACAATGGACCGCGAGGCGCTCGCCTGGGATTACCTAATCGCACCGAACCAGTTCTGCGTCGATGTGTTCCCCAGCGCGTTCAACTACAAGGGTCGCTTCATTCTCACCGGCTACCCGCGCAACGACCGGCTGTCGACCACCTCGCCGGCCGGGCGCCAAGCCATTCGCGAAAAGCTCGGCGTTACCGACCCGAACATCAAGCTCGTCATGTATGCCCCAACCTGGCGCGATTTCAAGCGCACGGCCACCGGCAAGTGGGACACCGTCAATTTTCTAGACGAAAACATTCAGCTGCCCGAAGGCTTTCAGCTGTTGTTCCGTGGCCACCACAACACCCACGCCGCCCACACCGACGCGGTTGCCGGCAACGCCATCGATGTCACCAAATACCCAGACGTGACCGACCTCTACCTGGCCGCCGACGTGCTGGTAACCGACTATTCATCGGTGATGTTCGACTACACCGTCACCGGCAAGCCGATTTTGTTTCTATCTCCCGACCTCGAGCGCTACCGGTCAGAGCGCGGTTTCTACTTCGATTACGAGGCCGAAGTGCCAGGCCCGATTTTGAGCACGGATGCACAGCTGCTGGCCGCGCTCGAAAACCTTGACGCACTCACCGTCGAATACGCGCCAAAGTACCGCGCGTGGCAAGCCAAGTTTGATCACGCCGAAGACGGCCACGCCGCCAAGCGTGTGGTCGACATCGTCTGGGGCGAAGCCAAGTGAAGCAGCTGATTCGCCGTCTGGTTGGCTCTGGGCTGGTGCCGAACACCTACTACGCGGCCCTTCGCTATCCGCGAATGGCCAAGGCCATTTCGCACAAAAACCATGCCTCACTGCCCAAGGTCACGGTCGTCATGCCGGTTTATAACGTTGCCGAATACCTCTTGGATGCCCTATCCAGCGTTCTCTCGCAGAGTTACAAGAACTTCGAGGTAATCGCTGTTAACGACGGGTCGACCGACGGCAGCGAAAAGATTCTCGAAATGTTGGCCGCCGAAATTTCACACCTCACGGTGATCAATCAGAAAAACGCCGGGGTCGCCGAGGCCCGAAACCGAGGCGTCGCAGCGATGTCTAGTGACAGCAAATACCTGATGTTCATCGATTCAGACGATCTCATGCCAAAGCGTTCGATGGCGAAGCTGGTTGCAGCGGCCGAGAACTCGGATGCACAGCTGACCGCCGGCAAAACGGTAACTTTTTACGGCTTGCGTTACTTCGACCGCCCATCCACCGCCTCATTCTTCGCCGAAAACCGCGCAGGCATCAAGTTGGAGCAAATGCCAGATTTGCTTGGCGACGCCGTGGTTTGGAACAAGCTTTTTCGCGTCGACTATTGGCGCGCGCAGGGGTTCAAGTTTCCGAGCGGGGTCAACTACGAAGACATGACCCTGGCTGCAGAAAGCTACCTGAACGCCGACCGCATCACCTTGGTCAGCGAGCCTGTCTATTTTTGGAGAGTGCGCGCCGAAGGTGAATCTCGTTCGACTTTGCGGTTCGAACAGGCTTCTCTAGAAGACCGGCTGCTCTCGATGGAACAGATCGCGAACCGAATCAAAGCCAAGATTCGTGAGGGCAAATTGACCGCAGCCGTGCTCGAGAGCTACCAGCAGCGCATCATTCGACACGACTTGCAGTTGTTCGTGCCATACCTCGAACACGTCGATGCTACCTATTTCTCAACCCTCAAGGTGCGCTGCAAGGCGCTGGTTGGCAAGGTTTCACCGGAGCAGTTTGAAGCTGCGGGTGGTCGTTACAACGAGGTTTTGCGAATGGTGATGAGCTCGACTCGCGCCGAAGCGATTCGCACACTCCAAACGTTAGAAAAGGCTGAAAATCGGCTGACCGCCTAGGTCAGATTTGGCTCGCCAAAGTTAGGCTTAAAACAGCGCTAAGTCAAAGCGGTGCGCCAGTTTTTTCACGCTATCGACGACAGGAGCCAGGTTGAAAAAGTTTTTGATCACAACGGCCGTTGTGCTGAGCACACTGACCCTGAGCGGTTGCCAGTATTTCTACCCAAACTGGGGTGCAACCTCTGCCCCTACCGATGAACCCTCGGCTTCTTCAACGCCAGAGCCGAGCGCGAGCGAAACCAGCGAACCAACCCCAAGTGCCAGCGCGACAGAACAGCCCAAGGGCCAGGTTGGCCTGCGTGTACTCAGCAGCAGCGTAGACAGCGGCGCAGGGCAAATCACGGTGATTGCAGAAGTTGCCGACGTCTCTGAAGACGGCGGTAACTGCACGCTCAAACTAACTTCTGGCTCAGTTACGAAGACCCTCACGGTGAAAGCCGAGAGCAACGTGACCGACACCCAGTGTTACCCGTTCAACCTTCCACTCACCGGCATACCGTCTGGCAACGCCAGTTTCACGGTTAGCTATGAGTCGGCCGATTCGATTGGCGCAACCAGCGCTAACTCTCTGGTGATTCCGTAAGTTCGATGAGCAAGTTCAGCAAGCGCATCCTCGCAGGTATTTCAGCATTGCTGATTGCCTTCGGTGGCATTGTCGCGCTTGATGAACAAACCGATCCGGCCTCCGCGCTCAACGGCAACATGTTCGATCCGGGGCTGATTGTCTCTGACAGCGTGTTCTACGACTTTGGCACCATGACCGTCGAAGAGATTCAACGCTTTCTAGATAGCAAGGTGCCGGTTTGTAAAGCCAATGATGGTGGGCCAACCTGTTTGCGCCACTACAAGATGGACACTCAGGCTAAGGCAGGAGAAGCCGGTCGCTGTGACCCGCTTCCGGCCAAGAAAGCCGCAAGTGCAGCACAAATAATCTTCGACGTGGCCAACGCCTGCAAGATCAACCCGCGCGTGCTGATCGTGGTCTTGCAAAAAGAGCAGGGGCTCATTCAAGCCTCGAACCCAACCGAATACATGTATCGAGCAGCCCTCGGCTATGGCTGCCCCGACTCGAAACCCGAGATTTGTGGCCAGGGTTCGACCATCACCGGTTTGTTCAACCAGCTCTACCGCGGCGCTGGCCAGCTGCAGTGGTACGGCGACCCGCGAGGCTCGTTCACCTATCTCAAAGTCGGCACCACCGTCTCGATCAAGTATCAGGCCGACTTTTGCGACGCCAGAAATGCTGCCGGCAGCTGCATCAAGTGGGTGGACAAGTGTGGCTCAAAGAGCTTCACGATGAAGAGCCAAGCCACCGCCGCGCTTTACTACTACACGCCATACACCCCGAACGCGGCAGCGCTTAAGAACCTCTACGGCTCGGGCGATTCCTGCAGCGCATACGGCAACCGCAACTTTTGGCGCTTTTTCTCTGACTGGTTCGGCTCGCCAATCGGCGGTGGGTTCTTGCTCAAGAGTGCTGACTCGAAACCCTACCTGATTGTTGATGAAACCAAATACGAAATCTCGGATGCCGCTTGGGTTGACGACCTCAAGCCGCTCGGCCCGCTCGGCACCATTTCACAGCAATACCTCGACAGCTTCAAAGATGGTGGTGCTTTTACTCCACTGGTGATGGCCGCGAACCAGCAAAAGTATGTGATTGCCGGCGGCAAAAAGTACACCCTCACCAGTTGCGCGGTGGCCACCGAACTAGGTCTCGACTGCACCAAGGCAATCACGCTTACCAATTCACAGTTGAACGCGCTGCCAACCGATGGCCCAATCACCAGGCTCGTGGCTGGCCCGAACGGCGAACGCTATTTCATCAACGATGGCAAGATTCAAGAAATCTTGGATGACGCGTCGGTCTCAGCCGCCGGCCTGAAACTGCCTGCTGTCACGAACGCAACACTCGCCGACTTCTCACACCTTCCTTGGGGTACCCCGATCGTTGCCGACGGTTCGCTCTTTCAAGACCGCACCACCAAGCAGTGGGGTGTCTACTCGGGCGGCGTCTTCCATCGAATCGACGCCGACCTAGACAAAGACATCGACTTCGCCAAGTGGTTTAGACCAAGCGAAAGCTCGCTTTCTTCGAACGGGCTCTCTGCCGTTGACACCGGCCTAAACCTGCGACCGTTCATCAAAGACACCACCGGCGCTTACTGGCTGCTTACCTCGGATGGTGCGCAGGCGGTCTCGCGAACATCCCCGTTGCTCGTTGATGTTCCCCTGATCGAATCGAAATTCATCGGGGAGCTCGATGTGATTTCTGGAACCATTACGTCGCCGGCATTCGTGAAAAATTCGTCGAACAAACCAACCTACTTTGTGCGCGAAGGCGTGGCTCGTCAGGTGCTCAGTGGCACCGACCGAACCAAACTGGGCGATTTGGCTGCCTCAACCACAACCTATGTTCTGAGCCCATCGGCGTTCGCCCAGTTGAGCCTGGGCAACCCGGTTTTCGCTCCCGGCACGGTGGTAAAGGCCAAGACCAGTGGAAAGTTGTTCATCATCAACGGCTGGTCTCGCGCGCTGCTAGCACCAGACGCTGCGTCGATCGATGCACTCGGCGTGGCACAGCCCAGAACGTTTGCCGACGCGACGCTCATCGGTTATGACACTCGCTACAACTACTCAGGCCTCAAGTATGTCTGTGACGGCGAAACCTATGCGGCCAGCGGTGGTTTCGGCGTTCGAATCGAAGCGGATGCGGTGAGCCACTACCCTGGCAAGGCCACCAAGTTGAGCACCTACGTTTGTGACGGCATGGTGGCCGATTCCGATGTCTTGGGCAGGTTCATCCGCGTCAAAGACACCCCGACCTATTATCTTGTCGAGGCCGGCAAGAAGCGGGCCATCGCCAGCGCGGCCGCCTATAGAGCCCTAGCGCTGAACAAAACCAAGGCCGTCGTGGTCGATGCAGCGTTCGCAGACCGCATACCCAACGGCGCGCCAGCACCGGTCAAGATAACCGAAACCAACACCGATGGCGGGTCTAGCGGTGGGTCGAGCGGTGACAACGGTGGCTCGACTCCGGTCACCTACACGGTGAAATCGGGCGACACCTTGGCCGGTATCGCGGCGAGGTTCAAGACCACTGTTGCCAAGCTCATGACTGCTAACGGCATCAAGAACGCCAACAGCATTCAGGTTGGGCAAAAACTG
The DNA here is from genome assembly GCA_903935175.1 of uncultured Micrococcales bacterium. Lineage (GTDB taxonomy): Bacteria > Actinomycetota > Actinomycetes > Actinomycetales > Microbacteriaceae > Rhodoluna. The sequence continues at coordinate 639 of CAIZQQ010000051.1, read as the reverse complement.
ACCATCCCGAGTGCCTAGACTTGAGCCATGTCTAAACAGGTTGTCATTCTCGCCGCCGGCATGGGCACTCGCCTAGCCAGACCACTACCGAAGCCGCTAACCGAGCTTCGTGACGGTCGTTCAATCATGAAGCAGCAGATCGATAACTTAGGGCTAGCATTCGGTGAGAGCTACCGCGTGATGATCGTGGTCGGGTTCAAACTCGAAGCCATCATTGAGCGTTTTCCTGAGGCAACTTTCGTTTACAACGAGCTTTACGACCAGACCAACACTTCGAAGAGCCTGCTCAAGGCCCTTCGCGCTTCGGGCGACGGGGGAGTGCTCTGGCTAAACGGCGACGTGGTCTTCGACCCTCAGGTTTTGGTTCGCGTCACTCCTAAAATGGAGGCAGACCAGTCATTCGTCGTGGTCAACCAATCTAAGGTGAGCGATGAAGAGGTCAAATACACCTTGGATGCAAACGGCTACATCAACGAACTCTCGAAGCAAGTCGTAGGCGGGTTGGGTGAAGCCGTCGGCATCAACTATGTGGCTGCCCAAGACAAGAAAGCGCTCATCGCCCGGCTACAAGAAGTCGGCGACCAGGATTATTTCGAACGAGGCATCGAACTCGGCATCGATAACGATGGCCTAAAGTTC
>CAIZQQ010000050.1 GCA_903935175.1 uncultured Micrococcales bacterium | reverse complement strand
ATGGCGCGTCGTAGAAAACTTTGCGTCGAAAGTTAGACTTTCTCGCATGACCAAGATTGTGTTGTGGGCCGACAAGTTCGACGAAACCGCCGAGTTTTATCGCCTTTTGCTTAATGCCGAATTCAAGCACGCCTCTGATGGGTTCGTTTCGATTGTCGGCGAGCAAAACGAGGTGCTGCTTCACGCGGTTCCGGCTCAATGGGCGAGCGACATTTCGGTGCCACCGGCACTGCGCGACGAGAGTCCGCTGAAGCCCTGCTTCAAGGTTGAGACGATTGCTCGTGCGCGAGAGGCGGTTAGCGGCACCAACGGTTTGATTCTTGCCGCAGACCGCGAGCAAACTCACGGCAACATGGCCTATTGCGACGGCAACGACCCAGAGGGCAACGTAATTCAGGTTTACACGACCGCTTAGAAGTCGGTGCTGGCCACCACGGTTGTTCCAGCCGCGATGGCTGCTACAACAACTCCGGCTACGTGCTCGGCGGTCATGCCCTCTGGCATCTGCGGTGCAGCGCCAAACAACGGGCGAGTAGCCAATCCGGTTTCGGTGTGGCCAGGTCTGGCGTCAATCACCTTGATCTTGTCGCGTCGCAGTTCAAAAGCTAGTGAGCCCAACCAAGCTGAGAAAGCGCTCTTGGATGCGCAATATGCGCTCATGCCAGGGAACGACTTTTCGGCAACCACACCCGTGATCGCCGCGATGAACGCGTCTTCGCGACCACGAAGGGCGGGCAAAAGTTCGGTAATCAGTTGCGTTGGGCCACCGAAGTTGGCCTGAGTGAGAGCAGCAACCTGCTGCGCGGTGGTGTCGGCAGCCATGCCAAAACCCACGCGTCCTGCGGCGACCACAATGCCGTCGATCTGCTCGTTGGCGACGACGTAATCGGTGAGCACCTTGATACTTTCGGCACTGCCAAGGTCAACCACCAAGCGCAGCGCCGCTTCGCTCGGAATGCGAGCCGCGCTCTCTTGAGAGCTTGCGGTACCGAGCACCTGCGCGCCGGCTCGAGAGAGCATCCGAGTTATTTCGCCACCTAGAACACCAGATGCGCCGACCACGAGAATGCGTTTCGCTGAAAAGTCCATGCCAAGCCCAACTAGGCAGGCGCGCTAGGTATTTCACCGTTTTGATGAAATGCCAGACGAGCAGGCTGAGGCTTCAAAAGAGGGTATGGAGAGCTATTTCGACTCTCTTGGCTATCACTTAGATAGCAAGTAGGCGGTTTAGGTCGCCGTGCACTTCCATAGCGCCAACCAGCCCTTTACCTTCAAGCAGCACGCGCCCAGCGCGGTCGGTGTGCTTGATTTGAATCACAGCATCTAGGGTTTCATCTACTCGCTGGTGCATTTCGGTGCGAATTGGCGCATGCAGTAAGCCTCCGCGAACCCGATCGGCGCTTAGTGTGAGCAGCCCGTCCTTTGAACTCAACTGCCATTGCACGTGGGTGTCGGTGATGGTTAGCTCGATCTCTTTAGCGCCGTTGTAGGTTGTCCAGCGGTGAAGTTTGCCGCTGTGCTTGAGGCCGACGATGTAGCCGCGAAACGGGCGGCCGATCCACGGAATGATGGCGACGGAGCCGATCAAGCTGGCCTCTGGGTCGCTATCGATGTGGTTGCTGTGAAGCCAGACGTATCCGCTCGGAAAAGCCCGACCCCAGTCTTTTTCGATGTAGCCGCGGCCACCTGCGAATGAAACCTTTTTTCCTTCGACAGTCAGGTCGCCATCAAGGTCGTGACCAAAAGAGACAATGCCGTGAAAACACTCCATGAACGGAACCGCGCCGAACCAACCCATGATGCCGGGCGACAGCGGTTTCACTGGCCATGGGTCGAGTTCACTCTCGAAACTGATCGAGCCCCGCAGTTCTGGCAGGTCGAGCGTCACGCCTTTGCTGCTGAAGTGATTGTTGCCAAGCGATACATCAAACTCGTCAGCCGAGGCAGAGAATTCGCTCGTATCAAACTTGTGGTACCAAGAGCGACCGGTGCTGCCGTCTAGCAACTGAATGAACGCCTCGTTAACCCCGCCTTCGAGCCCTAGAAAGACTCCTGGGATGACCGCCCAGCGTGTTTTCTGGTCGGCGCTGACTACCTTTACATACCAACCCTCGAAGTAGCGCTTGCTGCGGCCATGTCCGTGAAAAGCTTCGGGGTGAAATATGCCCTTGAAGAATTGCAAAGGTGTGCGCATAGCCAAAGTTTAGGGTGCCCGTCGAAAAACTCATCGAGGTTCGCCGAATTCAGCTCTGGGGTATTTGATTACCGACCCGTTAGCACCTAGCGTTTGTTCTAGAGGGGCTTTTCTATGGGCGGGCATTGACTTCAAATATTAGGCTGCACGGTCTCGATGCGGCTCGAGCCTCAATGATGCTGCTTGGTGTTT
>CAIZQQ010000049.1 GCA_903935175.1 uncultured Micrococcales bacterium | reverse complement strand
GGGGTCGCCCATGTATTCGGGCTTGAGAATCTTGATGGCCACATCGCGCAGAATGATCTCGTCGTGCGCCTGCCAAACCTCACCCATGCCGCCGATGGCGATGCGCGACTTTAGACGGTATCGAGAACCGTAAAGCATCTCTACTTCTGGCTTCACTTGTTCAACACCGCCTGCATGACCTTGCGGGCAACCGGCGCGGCAAGCGAGTTGCCTCGACCGTTTTGACCCACGCCGCCGCCGTCTTCGATGACTACCGCCACTGCCACGCGCGGCTTGTCGGCTGGCGCGAAGCCGGTGAACCAGAGCGTGTATGGCTCGTCTTTGCCGTTCTGGGCGGTGCCGGTCTTGCCAGCCACCTTCACGCCAGAGATTTGCGCGTTGCTGCTGACACCCTTGGCGACCGCGTCGATCATCATCTGAGTGAGCAGGCCGGCGGTCTTTTCAGAAACGGGGCGAGAGTATTCGCTCGGGGTCGGCGCATAGAGCGAGGCGAGGTTCGACGAAAGCACGTTCTCGATCAGGTTCGGCTTCATCAGGCGGCCTTTATTGGCGATAGCGGCAGACACCATCACCATTTGCATCGGCGTGACTCGAACATCGAACTGACCGAACGCGGTCAGCGCGGTTTGAGCGTCGTCAAGACCGCGCGGATACACGCTAGGGGTCACCTTTAGCGGAACACTGATGCTCTTACCGAAGCCGAATAGTTCGGCCTGACGGCGAATCTGGTCTTGGCCAAGTTGAATGCCAACCTGCGCGAAAGGCACGTTGCACGAAAAGCGCAGGGCGTCGGCTAGTGAAACGGTTGCGCGACCGCCACAGGTGCCCTCGCCAGAGTTGTAAACATAGGTTTCGGTGCCGGGCAGCTTGAACTTGCTCGGGTTATCAATCTTCGACTCAGGAGTGAAGTTGCCGCTTTCGAGCGCAGCCGCCGAAACTACAAGTTTGAAAACCGACCCCGGCACGTAGAGGTCACCGCCGATGGCACGGTTGATGAGCGGATCACTCTTGCGCGCGAGCAAATTCTTGTAATTCTCGTTCGCTTCGACTGGGTCGTGGGTCGAAAGCAGGTTGGCGTCGAACCCAGGCTTTGAAACCATCGCCAAAATGTTTCCGGTGGCCGGGTCGATCGCCACGACCGCGCCCTTCATGTCGCCGAGCGCATCCCAGGCCGCCTTTTGCACCTTCGGGTCGATGGTGAGTTCGATCGACCCGCCGGTCACCGGGTTGCCCGAGAACAGCGCGTTGATTTGCTCGAAGAATTGCGAGGAGTTCTTGCCGGTCAAAAAGTCGTTCGATGCGGCCTCGAGCCCGGTGGCTCCGTTGAAGAATGAAAAGTAGCCTGTGATCGCCGAGTAGCGGCTGCTGGTGTATTCGCGCAGGTAGTGGTATTCGTCATCAGTCTTGACCGACTTGGCAATCGGCTCACCGTCAATCAAAATGTCGCCGCGCTGGGTTTCGTAAGAGTCATAAACGCTTCGCACGTTGCGACCATCGGCCGCGAGCGAATCGGCAGAAATAACTTGGATGCCCGTGCTCGAGGCAAACAAGCTCAGGAACATCACGCCGATGACCAGCGAAACCCGTCTGAGTTCTTTTTGCATTACGCATCACCCCGATTGCGCGAGGCGGTGTCGCTGAGGCGAAGCAGTAGGCCAATGATCATCCAGTTGGCGAGCAGCGATGAACCACCGGCGGCCAGCAGCGGGGTGGTCAGACCGGTCAGTGGAACCACGCGGGTGACACCACCGATAACGATGAAGGTTTGCAACGCGATGACGAACGAGAGCCCGACCGCAAGCAGTTTTGAAAAGTCATCCGAGTGG
>CAIZQQ010000048.1 GCA_903935175.1 uncultured Micrococcales bacterium | reverse complement strand
TTACGCCGAGGGTGTTCTGACCGCCCTTGAGTTCTCGCACCGCGCCGGCATCATTCACCGCGACATCAAGTCGGCCAACATCATGATCACCGACACCGGCTTGGTGAAGGTCATGGACTTCGGCATCGCCCGCGCCATCAGCGACTCGTCGACCACCCAAGCCCACACCACCGGCATCGTCGGCACCGCGCAATACTTCAGCCCTGAGCAAGCTCGCGGCGAGAGCGTGGATGCTCGCACCGACCTCTATTCAACTGGCGTGCTGCTCTACGAAATGCTCGCCGGTCGCCCACCGTTCAAGGGTGAGACCGCGGTTTCGGTGGCGTACCAGCACGTGAGCGAAGCCGTGACCCCGCCATCGCAGCACAACCCATCCATCAGCGCTGGGCTAGACGAGGTAGTGCTTCGTGCGTTGGCCAAGAACCGCGACGAGCGCTATCAAAGTGCCGAAGAGTTCCGCGAGCACCTGCTCGCCGCCGACCTCACCCCAGCCCCGGCCGCTTTTGCGCCTGAGCTAGACGGAGGACCCGAGCAACCAGAGGTGCTTGAGCCAGAGGCCGCACTTGGGCTCGAAGACCTAGGCTTTGGCGAAGAGGTTGCAGTAGAAGCATCCGAGCCCGCAGAACCAGCCGAGCTCGACCCGTTCGAGGCGCTGCTGGCCGATGCCACCGCCGGCACCGAAACCTCGGCAATCAACACCGCCGAGACCGAGCTGCCTCAGGCCACCGAACTCATCGAGACAAACGCGGATGCCGCACCGGCCCCTGCGCCCGTCGCAGCCCCAACGCCCGCAGCCTCGGTGCCGAGCGCCTTCAACTCACCGATTCCGCCGACTGAAAAGATTGGTACCGACACCAACCCGTTCAAGTCGCTCGGAGTCAGCTTCGACACCGGTTCGACCGACGTAGTCGACTCGGGCGCATTGAAGGTCAAGCGACCTGCCCTTGCCAACCCGGGTGTGCTCTGGGGCTTTGGCTCGGGTGCTGTGGTTTTCTTGGTCGGCATGATGATTTGGTTGCTCACGATTTCGCTACCGAGCATTAACCCAGACCAGGGTGGAATCAAGGTGGCCGACGTGGTTGGGCAGACCTACGAGCAGGCCTACGCCACCTTGACCGAACAAAACTTGCTGGTAGAGCGCAAGTACGAAGCCAGCGAGACGGTTCCGGCCAACCAGGTCATTCGCCTCGACCCGATTGCAGGAACCAGCGTGGGTCAAAACACGACCATCACGGTTTGGGTTTCGACCGGTCGCACTCAGGTTGATGTGCCCGACCTTCGTGGCATGAACGAACAGATGGCAGCCGACCTGCTTAGCCAATCGAACCTGGTGTTAGGTGAAATTGTTCAAGCCAGATCGGCAGGCATCGAGGCCGGCAAGGTTATCGAGAGCATGCCTGCCGCTGGAACCAAGGTCGCCGCCGGAACCGTGGTAATAATCACGATTTCTAACGGCCTCGTCGAGGTTCCGAACGTGGTGAATTACTCAATCAGCGAGGCTCAGAACAAACTGACCGCTCCAGAAGTTGG
>CAIZQQ010000047.1 GCA_903935175.1 uncultured Micrococcales bacterium | reverse complement strand
TCTGGCTGACGAGCTCGCCGGCCGCGTTGAAGGTCTGGGTCATAAGAACCTGCGTCGGCATCTGAGGGCTTTGGATGGTTAGCGAGTATTTATAGTCGATAAGCTCTTCGTTCTCTGGCGAAGCACTCTTGGTTATCGCCCCGAAGCGCGCCTGATTCAACATTTCTTCGCCCATTTGCGTCGGGTCTGAAATCACGTTGAAGAATGTTGACTTTTCGAGGTCTGGAGTTGAAATATCAAATGACACGTCATCGACGACCATCCAAGCTTGTTTGGATTTCTTGAGGCGACTCATCGCGGCGCCAAAGTTTTTTAGGGCCGGTAGTTCAGAGGCTGGCGGCAAGGCAACATAGTATTTTCCGTTTACCTTTCCCATCTCTTCAATCAGGTTTTCACCCTGAACAGTGACCTCGTATTCACGCAACCGAGCTGATTTTTCAGCGAGCAACATCTCGATTCGAGCTTCAGAAAACTGACCCAAGAACTCTGCCCGGCTCGTGGTCACAACTTCGATGGCAGTTGCAGATTGAAATCTTTGCTGATTTGCAGCTTCTAGTGCGGCGAGTTCTTTTCCGAGTGGTGAATCGTAGAACTCGACATAGGTGAGACTGTCGGCCACCTCAGCCGACGCTGGCTGTGTCGGTATTGCGAGCAGAATCAACGAGAGCAGAATTGCCGTTACGGAACGAAGAGTTTTGAACATTTTGTACCCCCAATTAGTTGCTTTTAGATTAGCGCATTCACTTATTTGCGCAAGCGAGATGAAGCCTTGTGGACGATTGAAATAGTGGAGTTGGCCGCGACCGCGAGCGCCAAAACCGGCCACAGTTGCGCAAACTCAAGCTGCGCAAACCCAATGACCTCGGCGAGCGCGGGCACGGTGAATGCGGTGATGCATAGCGCGATCATCCCAGCAAAAATGAAGCCGCGGATGCTGCGCAGCGGCGAACTGTGAATGGCAAGTACCCACAGGCTCGTGATTGAAAGCAGAACCATGGTTGCGGTGTGCGATTGCTCGAGAGTGAAAGAGCCGGCGCGCATGAAGACGGTTAGGGCGATGATGGCAACGCCGATGATGAGCCCAGACGGAATCACAAACTTTAGCGCTCGCTGCAGAAAACCTGGGCGGTAGCGATCGGCGTTTGGCAGCAGGGCGAGGGCGAAGGCGGGGATGCCGATTGCGAAGGCGTCCATCACGGTGAGTTGGCGCGGCAGGTAGGGGTAACTCCACATCATCAGGCCGAAGACCAGCGCGAGTGTGAAAGCCCACACGGTTTTGGTGAGAAACAGTCGCGAGACGCGCTCGACGTTCGCCACCACGCGGCGACCCTCGGCCAGAACCAGCGGCAGGGTCGAGAACTTGCCATCGAGCAAAATCAGGTTGGCGACCGACTTAGTTGCCGCCGAACCACTGCCCATGGCGAGCCCTAAGTCGGCCTGTTTGAGCGCCAGCACATCGTTCACGCCGTCACCGGTCATGGCAACCACGTGCCCCGCCGCCTGCAGCGCACTGACAATGTCGCGCTTTTGGTGCGGGCTAACGCGCCCGATGATCTTGGAACCCCCCAGCGCCGTCATTAGCGCGTGGATGTTGTCGCCAAACACACTCGCATCTATCGGTTTGCCAATCTCAGTGAGCCCGGCACGAGAGGCAACCGCTGCAACCGTTTCGGGGTTGTCGCCCGAGATAACCAGCACCTGCGTGCCCTGTGCGGCAAAGAAATCGAGGGTTTGCTTGGCGTCTGGTCGAATTTGTTCGGCAAAGTGCAGCAGGGCGATTGGCTCGAGGTTTGCCGGTAGGTCAGGGCCGTTGAGTGGGGTCGCGCTGTGAGCCAAAACCCGCACGCGCTCGC
>CAIZQQ010000046.1 GCA_903935175.1 uncultured Micrococcales bacterium | reverse complement strand
GGTGGCCTGTGGCAGCTCGGTTTCGGCGGTGTCGATCGCCGAGGTTTCGGTGCCGGCGGTGGCATCGGCTAGTAACGCTTCGAACGGGTCGAGCTCGGCTGGTTCTTCTGGCTCGGATGCTTCGACTGCAGCCTCTTCGCCAAACCCAAGATCTTCGAGCCCAAGGGCGGTCTCTGGCTCAAGCACCTCTGGCTGCTCAGGTGCGCCGTCTAGTTCGGGCGCGAAGGCGGCCGGGGCTGGAGTGAGGTCGGCGGCGAGCAGGTGCTCGCGGAACTCTTCGGCACTTTGGTAGCGCTCGTCGCGGTTCTTGGCAAGCGCGCGAAGAACTACCTCGTCGAGGCCGGCGCTGATGGCCTGGTTGTGCTGCGATGGCGGGGTAACGGCCTCGCTCACGTGCTGGTACGCAACCGAAACGGCGGTCTCACCCTTGAACGGTGGGCGACCGGCGAGCATTTCGTAGAGCAGCACGCCAGTTGAATAAAGGTCGGTGCGAGCATCCACGCTCTCGCCGCGAGCTTGCTCAGGGCTGAAGTATTGCGCGGTGCCGACGATGCCTGTGGTGTGGGCTTGGGTGGTCGACGAGTCGCTGATGGCGCGGGCGATGCCGAAGTCCATGACCTTCACCAGGCCGGTGTCGGTGATCATGATGTTGGCCGACTTGATGTCGCGGTGAATGATGCCGGCGCGGTGCGAGAACTCGAGGGCGGTTAGAACACCCTCGGCGTAACCGATTGCCTCTGGCACACCGATGGCGCGCTCGTGCAGCAGGTCGCGCAGCAGGGTTCCGCGAACGTATTCCATGACGATATAAGGAGTGCGGCGTTCGTTGCCGTTCGAGTCGATCGAAAGCTCTTCGCCAGCGTCATAGACACGCACGATGGTTGGGTGAGCCATGCGGGCCGAAGCCTGAGCCTCTTGTCTAAAGCGAGCCTCGAACGACGGGTCGTTGGCCAGGTCTGACTTGAGCAGCTTGATGGCCACCTTGCGACCCAGGCGCGTGTCGGTGCCCTCGTAGACGTCGGCCATTCCGCCGCGCCCAATTAGGCTGCCGACTTCATAGCGTTCGGCCAAAATTCTCTGGTTCTCGGTCAAGTTCTTCGCTCCCGGGGTTTCGTTTTCAAGTCTATTCTTGGGTGGTTTCGTCTGGCGTCGGTTCGACGTTGGCGAACGGAATGTAAAAAGTAAGTGTCACTGTGGTGCCGGTCGCCATCTGCCCAAGCGGGCTGGCGTCATAGACGGTTAGCAGTCTGGAGTCGTCGTTGGCAACCTCGAGCCCCTCGCTGCGAATCACAACAAGGTCGAGCGATTCTAGGTAGCCAGCCGCATCGTCGATGTTCACACCAAAAATGTCGCTCGACAGCACGACAACCTGGTTCGGGTCGGTCGGGCTTGGGCTCGGTGTCGGAGTTTCGGTCTCGGTCGGGCTGGCCGACGGGGTGGTCGGGCTTGGGCTCGGTGTCGGGGTTTGCCCGCCGCTAAAGATGGCAATCAAAACGATGACCGTGGTCAACACCAGCGCACCGATCGTCGCGAGCCACGGCCAAATGATCGGCTTAGGCGTCTCGGCGGTGTCGGTGGTTTCGATCAGCGTGGTCGACTCGGTCACCTGCGGCACCGCGGTCGTAATCAGGCGGGTGGCGGTGCTGCGCTTTGGTCGGTTCACCATTAGCTCTTCGGCCGCCTCGGCAAGTGCCAAAGCGGTGGATGGTCGACCCGCCGGCTTCTTCGCCAAACACGAGAGCACCAGCTCACGCACCGACTCGTCAATCGTTTCTGGTAGCGCTGGCGGTGCATCGTTGATTTGCGCCATGGCAATGGCCATCTGGGTTTCGCCGCTGAACGGACGTGAGCCGCGAAGCGCTTCATAGGCCACGATGCCGAGCGAGTAAATGTCGGTGGCCGGGGTGGCTGGTTTGCCGGTGGCCTGCTCCGGTGAAAGGTATTGAACGGTACCCATGACCTGACCGGTGGCGGTAAGCGAAACCTGGTCGGCCACGCGAGCGATTCCGAAGTCGGTGATCTTCACTCGACCATCCGGTGTAATCAGCAGGTTGCCGGGCTTGACGTCTCGGTGAACCATGCCGGCCTCGTGCGCTTCGTGCAGCGCTCGCGCGGTTTGCGCCATGATGTCGAGCACCTTCTCGGCAGCCAGGGTCTTGTCGCGCTCGAGAATCTTGGCGAGCGAGTCGCCGGGCACAAGCTCCATTACGAGATAGGCGCTGCCGCCATCCTCGCCGTAATCAAAAACGTTCGCGATTCCCTCGTGCTCAACGCGAGCCGCGTGACGGGCCTCGGTTCTGAAGCGCTCGAGAAAGCCGGGGTCGCCCATGTATTCGGGCTTGAGAATCTTGATGGCCACATCGCGCAGAATGATCTCGTCGTGCGCCTGCCAAACCTCACCCATGCCGCCGATGGCTATGCGCGACTTTAGACGGTATCGAGAACCGTAAAGCATCTCTACTTCTGGTTTCACTTGTTCAACACCGCCTGCATAACCTTGCGGGCGACCGGGGCAGCAAGCGAGTTGCCTCGACCGTTTTGACCCATGCCGCCGCCGTCTTCGATAACTACCGCCACTGCCACGCGCGGCTTGTCGGCTGGCGCGAAGCCGGTGAACCAGAGCGTGTATGGCTCGTCTTTACCGTTCTGGGCGGTGCCGGTCTTGCCAGCCACCTTCACACCCGAGATTTGCGCGTTGCTGCTAACTCCCTTGGCGACCGCGTCGATCATCATCTGGGTGAGCAGACCGGCGGTCTTTTCAGAAACGGGGCGAGAGTATTCGCTCGGGGTTGGTGCATAGAGCGAGGCGAGGTTCGACGAAAGCACGTTCTCGATCAGGTTCGGCTGCATCAGGCGGCCCTTATTGGCGATGGCTGCAGAAATCATCACCATTTGCATCGGGGTGACTCGAACATCGAACTGACCGAACGCGGTCAGCGCAGTTTGAGCGTCATCTAGACCGCGCGGATACACGCTAGGCGTCACCTTCAGAGGCACGCTGATGCTCTTGCCAAAGCCGAATAGCTCGGCTTGGCGACGAATCTGGTCTTGGCCGAGCTGAATGCCAACTTGAGCGAATGGCACGTTGCACGAAAAGCGCAGGGCGTCGGCCAGTGAAACGGTTGCGCGACCGCCGCAGGTGCCCTCGCCCGAGTTGTAAACTTAGGTTTCGGTGCCGGGCAGCTTGAACTTGCTCGGGTTATCGATCTTCGACTCGGGGGTGAAATTGCCGCCCTCGAGCGCCGCTGCCGAGACTACAAGTTTGAACACCGAACCAGGTGCATACAGGTCGCCACCGATAGCTCGGTTGATAAGCGGGTCACTCTTGCGCGCGAGCAAATTCTTGTAATTCTCGTTCGCTTCGACCGGGTCGTGGGTTGAAAGCAGGTTGGCATCGAACCCTGGCTTCGAAACCATCGCCAAAATGTTGCCGGTGATCGGGTCGATCGCCACGACCGCACCCTTCATGTCGCCGAGCGCATCCCAGGCCGCCTTTTGCACCTTCGGGTCGATGGTGAGTTCGATCGACCCGCCGGTCACCGGGTTACCCGAGAACAGGGCGTTGATTTGCTCGAAGAATTGCGACGAGTTCTTGCCAGTCAAAAAGTCATTCGATGCCGCCTCGAGACCGGCGGCTCCGTTGAAGAACGAGAAGTACCCGGTGATCGCCGAATAGCGGCTGCTGGTGTATTCGCGCAGGTAGTGGTACTCGTCGTCGGTCTTCACCGACTTGGCGATCGGCTCACCGTCGATCAAAATGTCGCCGCGCTGGGTTTCATAAGAGTCATAAACGCTTCGCACGTTGCGACCATCGGCCGCGAGCGAATCTGCAGAGATAACTTGGATGCCCGTGCTCGAGGTAAATAAGCTCAAGAACATCACGCCGATGACCAGCGAAACCCGTCTGAGTTCTTTTTGCATCACGCATCACCCCGATTGCGCGATGCGGTGTCGCTGAGGCGAAGGAGTAGACCGATGATCATCCAGTTGGCGAGCAGCGACGAACCACCGGCGGCCAGCAGCGGGGTGGTCAGACCGGTCAGTGGAACCACGCGGGTGACACCACCGATAACGATGAAGGTTTGCAACGCGATGACGAACGAGAGCCCGACCGCAAGCAGTTTTGAAAAGTCATCCGAGTGG
>CAIZQQ010000045.1 GCA_903935175.1 uncultured Micrococcales bacterium | reverse complement strand
TGGTCGGCAAGCCAAGACTTGGCTTCGATCGTGAGTTCGGCCTGGAAGGCAGTGGCTTCGGCCAAATAGCTCTGGCTAGGCGGTCGCGCTGGCCAGCAAGCCGTCGCCCGAGCCCGTGATGCTGTAGTAACGCGCATCGTCAGACAGATAGGCCGCCTCGCCTTTGCGCAACACCAAGCGCTCTTCGAGGCTATTTGAGACAGCCAATTCGCCAGACAAACACATCAGGATGCTGGCCCCGGGTAGCCCGAAATCGATGAGCATATTCGAACCAGAGACCGAGATTCGGTGAACCACGAAATCTTCGGTAGCAAAGTCGTAGCGCCAGAGCCCGCCACCCAACTGGCGTGGAACGGTGATTGAAGTTTCGAGAGCCTCGGCCACGTCGAGCATGGCTACGAACTCAGTCGTTGAAACTTGCTTCTGAGTCAGCCCGCCGCGAAGCACGTTGTCAGACGAGGTCATCACCTCGGCCCCGAGTCCACTCAGGTAGCAGTGCGGCACACCGGTTTCGACAAACATCGCCTCACCGGGCTCGAGCGTGAATCGCTGCATGGCTAGGGCGAGCAACAACCCACGGTCGGCACCGAAACGTTTGGTGAGCAGGTGCAACAGCGCAGCATCCACGTAACGAAACTCTTGAGGGGCTTGCGCCAATGCAACCAATTCGCCAAGTAGGACGGCCTGCACTGCGCTCGGTTGGTCGCCGTCGAGAATGGCACCGAACAGGCCGCGGTGGCCCTCGGCACCGAGCAATGAAGCCCCATAGCTAGCGAGCAGGGCTGCCGAACCCTCGCTGACCCGTTCTGCCAGTTCGTCGAGAACATCGGCGACTTGGTCGGCGGGACGCAGCCCGGCAAGCATTTCGAACTCGGTGATCGCCACAATGGCCTCACGCTTGGCTTTATCATCGCGAAAAATTCGAGAAGCGTCGGCGAGGTCGAGCCCGGCGGCGTTCTCGGTGGCAAAGCCGGCCTCTGCCTGCGCGGCATTCGGGTGTAACTGAATAGAAAGCGGATGCTCGGCCGCCAAGAACTTTGCCATAAAGTCAAGTCGCTTGCCAATCAGGGTCGACAGTGGCGAGTTTGACTCGATTTCGAAGGCCTCAGAAATCGGGTGAGTGCCAAACCAGAGCTCGGCCATTTCGCGACCGGTGGCTTCGATGTTTAGAACGTCGGCGAACAAGGTTTTTGACCCCCAGTCATAATCACGGGGGTGGTTGCCGATTTTGACTAACACTTCGTGCTCCTTGTGCCTATCTGCCTAGTTTATGCTCCGCCGAGAAGGCATAAACTAGCCAAGTATCTAAGGGGTGACATGGAGCCACTAACCCGGCCGATTCGTGTTGTCTTCGACACGAAATCGTGGGAGTACCGAAGCAAAACCTGGCTTGCCTATCTGGCGGTCTTTGGCGTCGCTTGCGGTGACACGCTTCGCTATACCCTCGGATGGACGGGCTTCTGGATCTGGTGCGGTGTGATGTTCATCGCCGTTGCGTTCATGCTGATCAAATCGAAGCCGATGGAAACCATCAAGCGCATTCCGGTTCAAATGGTTGCCCTTTACATAGCCCTACTCTTCAGCGCTCTCTTCTCTGAATATCAAGCCTTCAGTTTTGGTGCTGTCGGCGTAAGCATGGCAACCGCGAGCCTTGGGCTGTGGTTGGCCCACGCCTTTGACTGGCGTCACCTGCTCAGGGTGTTTGCCAATGTGCTGCGTTTCGCCCTGGTGGCGTCGCTGCTCTTCGAGCTTTACGCCGCGATTCTCGGCACACCTATTTATAAGCCGTTCAAAAACTTCGAATGGAAGTGGGTGCCAGACTGGGCCAACCAGTGGACCGAGGGAAACCTGTTCACCGGCGAGCGCATTCAGGGCATCGTGGGCAACGCTAACCTGCTCGCCTACCTAGCCATGATCGGGCTCGTGGTTTTCGGCGTCGAATACGCGGTGCTCGGCACTTCGCGCTGGCTCAGCGTGGTTGGCCTGGTAAGTGCCGGTGCTTGCGTTGCGTTGAGCAAGTCGGCGGGCATCGGTTTTGCTTTGCTTGCGATGGTTGCCGCTGCAGCTGTATCAATCGCAGCCGAGGGTAAGCCCTACGAAAGCCGTCACCGTTACTACCGCTTCGCCTGGGCTGGGGCCGGTGCATTGGCATTCTTGGTATTCGTCTACCGCACCGAAATCTTCACCATGATTGGCAAGACTCCCGACATGAGCGGTCGCACGATGATTTGGCGCAAGGTTTTGGCTCTTATCGGCAACGAGCCAATTACCGGCTACGGCTGGCTTAGCTACTGGATGCCTCACCTCAAGCCTTACGAAGGGCTCGTGAAGATCGATTTCGTGCCTTACTACCAAGCACACAACGCCTTTCTCGACATGTGGCTACAAGGCGGAATGATCGCCGCCGGGTTGCTGGTAGCGCTGGTGGTTGTAACTTTCGTTCGACTCTGGCAGTTGGCCGTGCGTCACACCAGTGCGCTCTACCTCTGGCCGATTTTGGTTTTCGTCGGGCTAGTGGTGCAGAACTTTACCGAAAGCCGACTGCTCAGTGAACTTGGCTGGGTAATGCTGACGCTGTTTGCCGTGAAGGTACGTGACCCAGAGGAGTGGCTAGAGCCGCTCGGTCGATCGCCTAAAAGAGTTCGTTTGCTCTATCAAGGTCTTCTGCGAAATCGACTTCTACAGCGTAAAGATCGCTGATGTCGACCGCTTCGAACTTTAGGCCATCGTTATCGATGCCGAGTTCGATGCCTCGTTCGAAATAATCCTGGTCGCCGACTTCTTGTAGCCGGGCGATGAGCGCTTTCTTGTCTTGGGCAGCCACATAGTTGATGCC
>CAIZQQ010000044.1 GCA_903935175.1 uncultured Micrococcales bacterium | reverse complement strand
TTTAGGATTGAGTCATGACCTTTTCTTCACCTTCAAAACCACGCCTTGTTGAGCTTGTCCAAGAACTTGCCATCGTGCACGGCCGTGTGACCCTATCGAGCGGGCTTGAGGCTGATTACTACGTTGACCTTCGCCGAGCCACGCTGCACCACGAGGCCGCGCCACTAATCGGCCAGGTGATTCTCGACCTGCTCGACGCCAACGGTGTAACCGACTTTGACGCAATCGGCGGTCTGACCATGGGTGCCGACCCAGTGGCCACGGCAGTGCTTCACCAAGGTGCGGCTCGTGGTCGCACAATCGACGCATTCGTGGTTCGCAAGGCAGCCAAGGCGCACGGCATGGGTCGTCAGGTCGAAGGCCCAGACGTGGCCGGCCGCAAGGTAGTCGTGGTTGAAGACACCTCGACCACTGGCGGCTCACCGCTAACCGCAGCCGAAGCACTGAAGGCCGCTGGCGCGATCGTGGTTGCGGTTGCCACCGTGGTCGACCGCGATACCGGCGCGCAAAAGGTGATCGAAGACGCCGGTTTCAAATACCTCACCGCCATTACCTTGGATGATCTAGGCCTGCGCTAAATGCGCGCCTTCGTTCTGACCCAGGCTTCTAACTTCGCCGGAGTCATCTCTGGCAGCATCATCTTCATTGCCCTGCCGTGGCTCGTGCTCGATGTCACCGGGTCGTCGGCGCAAGGCGCTGTGGTCATAGCCATAAGCAGCATTCCGGGGCTGCTGCTCGCCCCAATGATGGGTTCGTTCATCGACTCGATTGGCCGCCGTCGCGTGGCCTGGGCCGCCGAGGCAGTAACGGTTTTAACCACCATCGCTTTTCCGCTGATGGCGGTTTTTGGCGCTATCAACCTCTGGTCGCTGATCTTGCTTGCCGTGCTTCGAAACATTTTTTCGCCTGGTGGTCAGTCGGCCCGCAAATCTTTGGTGCCGGATGTCGCGGCCAAGGCCGGGCTCACCCTCGACCGAGCCAACTCGCTGCACGAGGCCGTTTTCGCCGCTGGGTTTGCGGTTGGCCCGGCCATTAGTGCAATCGTGATTGGTTTCTCTGGCCCGATGATGGCGTTTTGGTGGTCTGCGGGTGCTGGCGCAGCATCCGCGTTGTTTATGTTGGCCGTGAAAGTAATTGAGAAGCAAGAGCCGGCCAGCGCAGACGACGACATCAAACGCCCGATTCGTTATGCGCTTGAAGGCGTGCGCGCGCTTGGCCGTTACCCGGCCGTCGCGATTTTGTTCATCTCGCTGCTGGCGGTTAGCCTCATCTACATTCCGACCGAGATGGTCGTGCTGCCGCGCTACTTTAACGACATCGGGCAACCCGAGAGTTTGGGGTTCTTGATTGCCACGATGGCGACGGCCAGTGTTTTTGGGTCGCTTGCCTATGAGTGGTTGGCGAATCGCATGAGCTACCCCAACCTGCTTCGTCTGGTGTTGTTTGGTATTTCTGCCGCGATGTTGCCGATGGCTTTCTTGCTCCCGCAGTGGGCCATGCTGGTGCTCGGTGTGGTGCTCGGATTCTCGTTTGCTCCGGTGATTCCGTTGCTCAACACGGTGGTTCAGCGCCAGGTGCCGGCCAACCTGCGCGGGCGCGTGTTCAGCCTCGAGATGGCGGTTTGGAACGCCAGCCCGATGCTTTCGTTTGTCGCGGTCGGCTTTGCGGTCGACCAGGTTGGCGTGCAGCCGGTCTACATTGCACTCGCCATCGGTGTGGCTCTGGCCGCCTTGGCAATTACTTCGTCACCGCAAATGCGCGCTCTGGCTGCGGCAAAACAAGCACCACAAGACACGGCCTAACTGCGGCAAAAGAAACTCCCCCGAAGCGTGGCCGCGGGGGAGCATCCTCGTAAATATTGCTACTTGGTTGGCTTACCAGCCTTGATTGCTGCAGCGGTTCCGGTCATCTTGCCCTGACCGTTGATTGTGTAGTAGCGAATGTAGTCGACGTACATCGTCGCCGACTTCAGGTCTGGGTCTAGGTCACCGGTGAAGCGACCGCCCATAGCTAGGTTCAAAATCATGAAGTAAGGCTTGTTGAACACCCACTTGTTGGTGCCGACGCTCTTTGGGGTGACCGTGTGGAACAACTTGTTGTTGATGTACCAGTTGATCTTGTTCGGGAACCACTCGATTGCATAAACGTTGTAGGTCGAGTAGAGCGGGCTGTTCATCGCGTGGGTTCCGGTGATGCCATCGCCACCGAAGTAGCCGGGGCCGTGAACGGTTCCCCAAACGGTCCAAGGGTTGGCTCCCTTGCCCTCCATGATGTCGATCTCACCAGAGTTCGGCCACTGGTTGCCGGGAAAGTCATTGCCGAGCATCCAGAATGCTGGCCAGGTGCCGTCACCCTTCGGGTTCTTGATGCGTGCCTCTAGGCGGCCGTACTGGAAGGCGAGCTTGCCCTTGGTGTGAATGCGGCTGCTCAAAAACTCACAGGCAGAGCCCATGGTTGCGATCGGGCATTCGTAGTAAATGTCTTCGTCGATGTTCGGCGAGTACTTGGTTGCCTTGAACACGAGGTTGCCCTGCGAGACGCCGTCGGTTTTCACGTTGGTGTCAACGTATGCCTGGTGTTCGAGGTTTCCCCAACCGCCACCGCCCACGTCGTAGCTAAAGACAGAGCTCGATGGCTTGACGTTGGCTTTGCCCTTGAACTCGAGTGCCCAAACAAGCTTCTTGGATGTCGCGCCCGTAGCCGCGGTTTGTGCACCCATGCCGAGCGCGAGTGCGGCGATTGCGGCGAAGGCCGCTAGGCGCATGATGTTTTTCTTCATAGTGATACCTCTCTTTAGGCACAACAAAAGTTCGACGCCAGAACGCACACTCTGTCGGTTACACTTTGGTAACAGTTTGTAATTCGATAGTAATTCAACTTGTTCGTGAAATCGCTTTCACGCACAATAGTAAGACGTGAAAGCGATTTCACGCAAGCAATAACCTTTCCGAATAAAAAACAGTCGAAGCGGTAAGGGTGTCGTCGCACAGCGATACCCTTACCCCTCGGCCAAAAGGAGAACAAGATGAAGATCATGAGAAACCTCAAGCGAATCAGCGCTCTGCTACTCACTGTTTTTGTAACCCTGGGTTTGGTGCAGCCGGCTAAGGCAGCCACCCCGGTAACCATCACCATCTGGTCATTCGGAAACGTTATTGAGCCATGGGCCATCACCGAATACAAGAAGCTGCACCCAGAGGTGACCCTTCAGATCAAAAAAGGTGAGCTCGACGCCCACCACCAGTCACTGATCACCGCCTTCTTGGCGAAGAAGACCCCTGACATCGCAGCCGTCGAGGTTTCATACTCCGGCTACTTCCGCTCTTACCCTTCATACTTCGAAGACCTACGTAAGGCTCCTTACAACGTCGCAAACATCGATCAGGATTACCTAGACTGGCGCTGGGATCAGGGCGTTGGCTACGACGGCACCGTCTTCGGTCTACCGACCGACGTTGGAGGCATGCAGGTTGCCTACCGTGTTGACCTATTCAAGAAGCACGGTCTACCAACCGACCGCAAGGCAGTTAGCGCTCTATGGCCAACCTGGGAGAAGTTCATCTCGACCGGCCAGAAGTACAACTCGAAGCTAACCACTGCCGAGAAGGATTCTTGCAAGAAAAAGAAGATTTGCTACGGCTTCATTGACAACGCCGGAACCATCTACAACGCTGTTCTAAACCAGGCCAGCGCAAAGTACTACGAGAACAACAACACCAAAGATGGCAAGTTGATTTACTCGACCAACCCAGCCGTGAAGAAGGCATTCGACACCACCACCAAGGCATTGAAGGCAAACATCGGTACCCGCATCAACTCGTTCACTTCTGACTGGAACGTCGGTATGAACAACGGTATCTTCGCGACCATCCTTGCTCCGGCCTGGATGATGGACTACATCAAGCAGCAGGCTCCAAAGACCAAGGGCAAGTGGGACATCGCCGACCTGCCTGGCGGTGGTGGAAACCTCGGTGGTTCACAGCTGACCATTCCAAAGTCGGCCAAGAACAAGACCGCCGCTTGGGAATTCATGTCTTGGTACCTTGCCCCTGCTCAGCAGTTGACCATTTTCAAGAAGTACGGTCTGTTCCCATCGGCATCGTCGCTCTACAACGACCCGGCTCTAAAGAACTTCAAAGACCCGTTCTTCAACAACGCGCCGGTCGGTGCCATTTACACCGCAGGTGCACTTCAGCTGAAGCCGATCTTCGAAGGTAAGAAGCAGCGTGCGATCGACAACATCTTCGGTCAAGCGCTATCTCGCGTAGCCATCGGTAAGCAAACTCCGGCGGCGGCGTGGCAACAAGCCCTGTCTGAAATCAAAAAATCGGTCGGTTAGCGACGCTCAGACGCGCAATAAATCTTCTGAATTTTTTGAAACAAATCTGATTAGGAATTAGTTGATGAACAACAAGTCTCCCGTTTCTGACGCAAGTCAGACCTCGGGTAACTCGAACGGTCGGAGGGGCCGTCGCACAGCGGCCCCTTCACCGTGGCGAGCAGATGCTCAGCCAGGCGCACCGAAAAAGCGCAAGCCTTCGCGTCGCGATGAGTCGGGCTCGATTCGTGCTCTGAACCCAGGCTGGGGTTATGTTTTCACCGCCCCGTTCTTCATCATGTTTCTTATCTTCGGCCTCGCGCCGGTGGTCTACTCGACCTACATCGCATTCTTCAACTGGGATCCACTAGAGCTCGAGCATCCGTTTGTTGGCTTCGACAACTTCGCGCTGCTTCTTGACGATGGTCAATTCTGGATGGCCGTTGGAAACACCTTCAGCATCTGGTTCTTCTCGACCATCCCCGCCATGATCATGTCGATTGGCTTGGCAGCCATTTTGCGCAACCCGAACCTGAAGGCTGCTACGTTCTGGCGCACCATCCTCTTGGTGCCGAACATCACCTCGGTGCTAGCCATCGCCATTATCTTCGGGCAGCTTTTTGGTCGTGACTTTGGTCTAATCAACCTGATGCTCGACATCTTCGGCTTCGACCGCCACATTGACTGGATCACCGAACAGATTCCGAGCCACATCGCTATCGCTACCATGATTACCTGGCGCTGGGTTGGCTACAACTCACTCATCTTCTTGGCAGCCATGCTTGCGATTCCAAACGAGCTCTATGAATCGGCATCGCTAGATGGAGCTTCAAAGTGGCAAACCTTCCGTTACGTCACGCTGCCACAACTTCGCAACACCATCACCTTCGTGCTCATCGTTGGCACCATCGGTGGTCTACAGGTGTTCGCAGAGCCTTTGACCCTCGGCGGTAACTTCAACGGTGGAGACAGCCGCCAGTTCTCTACTCTGACCTTGTTCTTATACGAGCAGGCCTTCGTGAACAACAAGTGGGGCTACGCCGCAGCGGTTGGAATCATGATCACCTTGATCGTTCTCGTGATTTCTGCCATCAACTTCTGGCTCACCCGTCGAATCGCAAGCGAGGACAGCAAGTGAGCGTGAACCTAACCAACGACACCGATTTCGATTTCGATGAATCGGGCAAAGCCATGAAACTCAAGCGTCGCCGCACTCCGCGCTGGCGCAAGATGTCGCTGGCCAGCTACATCACGCTAGCGCTGGTGGCATTGCTCTCGGTGTTCCCGTTTTACTGGATGTACATCGTCGCGTCGAACGGAAACGAAGAAGTTTCGAAGGTTCCGCCGACACTGGTTCCGGGGCCTCGCTTTCCTGAGGTAATCCAAGACGTTTTCACTGCAAACCCGTTCTTTGGTTGGTCTCTGTTTAACACCGTTTTCGTGGGTACGGTCGTAGCCATCGCCCAAGTATTCTTCTCGTCGATTGCCGGCTTCGCCTTCGCGAAGCTCAACTTCAAGGGCCGCAAGCTCATGGTCGTTTTCGTCATCGGAACCATGATGTTGCCGAGCCAGCTGGGCATCATCCCGCTTTATATGCTGGTTAGCGAGCTGGGCTGGATTAACACCCTGACCGCGCTTATTGTGCCGGCTCTGGTCACTGCCTTCGGTGTGTTCTGGATGCGCCAAATCATCGACGCTCAGATTCCGAACGAACTTCTCGAAGCTGCCAGCATCGATGGTGCCGGAGTGTTCCGCGTTTACTGGAGCATCGTGTTTCCGATCATCGCGCAGAGCGGTTTCGTTCTAGGTTTGTTCAGCTTCTTGGCCACCTGGAACGACTTCTTGTGGCCTCTGCTCGTGTTGAACGACCCGCAGGTGTTCACCGTGCAGGTTGCCGTGAACCAGCTCAAGAGCAGTTACACACTTGACTACGCACTCAACATGGGTGGAGCCTTCTTGGCCACCTTCCCACTGCTGATCTTGTTCGTAGTTGTCGGCCGACGCCTCGTAAGCGGTGTCATGGATGGAGCAGTGAAGGGATAGTCATGAACTTTCCAGACGATTTCACTTGGGGCGTAGCCACCTCTAGCTACCAGATCGAAGGAGCCGCGCACACCGACGGGCGAGGGCCGAGCATCTGGGACACCTTCTCATACACCCCCGGCAAAGTAGTCGGCGGCGAGCACGGCGATGTTGCCTGCGACCACTACAACCGCTACCCACAAGACGTTGCCCTTATGAAAGACCTCGGCGTTCAGGCATACCGCTTCTCGATCGCCTGGCCGAGACTTTACCCACAGGGCGATGCACAGCGCGAGCAGCGCGGGTTTGACTTTTACAGCCGCCTGATCGACGAACTGCTGAATGCCGGAATCACACCGGTGCCGACCCTCTACCACTGGGATCTACCGCAGGCCAATCACGACCGCGGTGGCTGGGCCAACCGTGACATCGTTGGTCAGTTTGCCGACTACGCCGCTGCAAGCGCGACCGAGTTTGGTGACCGCGCCAAGAAGATCATCACCCTGAACGAGCCTTGGTGCTACACCTGGCTTGGCCACATGAGCGGTGTTCACGCTCCGGGCATGGAAGACCTTGACTTCTCGATTGCCACCGCCCACCACAGCGTGCTGGCTCACGCCGAAGCGACTCGTGCAATGCGTGCGGTTCACTCAGACATCGAGTCGGGCATCACGCTAAACATGACCAACTTCAGAGTGGCCGAGGGTAGCAACCCCGAGGTATATGATTTGGCCGCGCTGCAAGATGCCCACATCAACCGCTGGTGGATCGAATCACAACTTCACGGCGTTTATCCACAGATTTTGGTCGACCACTACGGTGACAAGCTTGCCCGTGTTATCAAAGACGGTGACATGGACATCGCAAAGATCGACAGCGAATTCTTGGGCATCAACTACTACTCCGACTCGTTCCTGTCGAACCCTGCCGAGAGCGACAAGCCTGCCGAAGACGGCGGTCCGTTCCCGTTCCCGCAGCGCGCAAGTGGTCAAGTGCCTGAGCCGACCACAGACATGGGCTGGCCGATCACACCAGATGGTCTCTACGACCTACTCATGCGCATCGAGCGCGACTGGCCCGAGTTCAAAGAGGTATCAATCACCGAAAACGGTGCCGCCTACCCAGAGGGTATCGACGCCGATGGCGAAGTTCACGACGAGCGTCGAGTCGAGTACATTCGCGATCACATTGCAGCGGTCATCCGCGCTGCTGAAGATGGTTCAAAGATTCGCTCATACTTCGGCTGGTCGTTCATGGACAACTTCGAATGGGCCGAAGGCTATGCCAAGCGCTTCGGACTTGTTCACGTTGATTTTGAAACCCAGGTGCGCACACCGAAAGACAGTGCCAAGGCATACGCCGCTATTATTGCAAGTAACGGAGCGGTGCTCGCTTCGGTCGGTCGCTAATTCAAGCGCTGACAGCTGCAACTAATAAGGCAAGGTAACGACGATGGCATCAAAGAGCGCTCCGCGAGCGACTTATGCAGAAATCGCCAAAACCGCTGGAGTCTCTGAGGCAACCGTTTCGCGCGTACTCAACGGTGACGAAAACGTTCACCCCGACCGCACCAATGCCGTCAACGCGGCCGTCAAAAAACTTGGTTACAAAAAACACCGTGCAGCTTCGGCCCTGGCCTCTGGCCGCACCGGCCTCATCGCCGTGGTGATCGACGACGACCTTTCGATCTTTGCCGACCCATTCTGGGCAACCGTCACCTCGGGCATCAGCCGAGTTCTGATGGAGAACGAGCTGCAGACTCTGCTCATGGTTACCCCGCTCGAATCGGTCGATGGCCCGGTTGCCCACTACCTCATGGGCGGCGAGGTCGATGGTGCGATCTTCTTCCAACTTCACAAGGATGCGCTGATCAAGCGTCTGCGCAAGCAGAATCTGCCCATCGTGATCACCGGCACCCCGCACTCGCGCAGCGATTTTCCGTTTGTCGACACCGACTCGTTTGGTGGCGCTTTAGCTGCGACCAAGCACCTTTTTTCACGCGGATGCAAGCAAGTTGGCATCATCACGGGTGACATCGAAACCACCGCCGGTGCCGCACGTCTCGACGGCTACAGCCAGGCCTACCGCGAATCTGGCCACGTACCATCGAAAAAGTTGATCGCCGCAGGTGACTGGTCCCTGGAAAGCGGCCGTGCAGCCATGGCTCGCCTGCTCGAAAAGGGCGAGGGAATCGACGGCGTTTTCGCTTCGAACGACCTGATGGCTGTTGGCGCGATGGCCGCCATCGAAGAAGCCGGACTGCGGGTGCCAGAAGACATCAAAATCATCGGATTCGATGACTCGGTGGTTGCCCAAACCGCGCGACCAGCACTAACCAGCGTGCGCCAAGACATTGTGGCGCTCGGTGAGGCTGCCGCCGAATTGATGATCGCGCAGCTGCGTGGCGAAGAGGTTGAGCCGCGCATCCTGAAGAGCGAACTGGTCATTCGCGAAACTGCCTAGTCGCCAGAGCGAAACTGCTCGCGTCGTGCCAAAAACCAGCGCCAGGTTCACAGGAAACTCGTAATAAATTACCGATAACGATTGCGCGAAACCGCTTTCACGAAAAGGCTTAACAACTTATACTTTCTACAAACGCGTGTGCGCGCGTTGCCGAGATTTTTCTTGTTGGACATTTCCGAAAGGATGCCCGTGCGCACAGTTATTCGCCGCATCGCCGCAGCTATCGCTGCTTCATCACTCCTGCTCGTTGGCCTAGTTGCCACCACTCCAGCCTCGGCTGCCGTGACCTGGGTTAGTAACCTGAGCTGGACCAACTTGCACGTGCTGCAAGAAGACGGCGTTTTCGAAAAGTACCGCCGCGAGTTCGACGTGAACTCGGTGCTGCAAACCCAGAGCGACTCACAGCACAGCACCGCGTGGATACGCACCGACCGCCAGTCGGTCACCGTGCGTTACATCGGCGGAGCAGTAAACGCCAACAAGTCGATTCAGTTCTTGCCGGGCGGCGACATTGACTTCACCGACTCAATCGCGGGAAACGACAACATCGCACTGACCGATGAGCTGGGCAACGCATCGATCACCCTGACCCTTACCAACCCGGCACAGGCCGAAGACAACCTATACGTCGGTCTTCGCGCGGGCACCGCCGAAGAAGACCCGACCGTGGGCAACATGGTTATGCTTTGGCAAGAGCCTGGCTTTTACCCGATCATCAAGCTTCGCGGAACCTGGACCGGCCCTGAGTCTGTGTGTGGCGTCAACCCTTATGAGTGTGTCGACAGCGACCTAGACGAAAAAACTTGGCTCTGGTCTGTGTTCAAGCGCGACTGGCTACCTGAGTATGCCCAGGTGTTCGTCAAGTCGTACAAGGCCGGTTCGACCATCCAAGTTAAATACAGCGTCACCGACATTTGGGGCACGCCACTGGTTGGCAAGTCGATCACCCTGCCAGCCGACCCTCAGTGCAAGATTTGCAAGTGGGGCTCGTTCAAGGGCACCAAGCTAACCGACGCCAACGGCTACGTTTCGTTCAGCCTTCCGAACAAGAACACCGTTAAAGAAGTTGGCGCATTCACCTCGGTGAACTCAGACACCAAAGAGAGACAGCGCGGCTTCGTGTCGTTCAACCTTTGGCCAACCTCTAACGAGCTAGACGAGTCGGCCGACATGTTCTGGCCACAGCTAGTAACTGACATCAACATCAAGGCAAGTGCTTCGAAGTTGAACATCGTCAGCCGCGGTGGCCTAACCGCCGACGCCGGTGGCAACGTTGTAGTCGGTGCTGGCACCCCAGAAATGGCGGTCAACCCACCACTACCGATCGACACCAAGGGCCTTGGCCTCGGTGACACCAACGTGGTGAACCTCACCATCACCTACCTAAAGAACTCGATTCCGAATGTGCTCTACGCACCAGACATCAAGGTGGTTGCCTCGAACGGCGGCCGCATCGGTCTGGTTACCAACAGCAAGACCGCGGCTAGCTACGCCGATGTTTCGCAGATGGTTAGCAGCCTCACCTTCGGCTACACCTACCCACAGCGACTCGTCTTCGCCTGCACCAAGCCGGGCAGCACCATCTTCACTATCTACACCGGCACGACCAAGAAGACTCACGAAATGGAATGTGTTGTTGGTGGCAAAGCGGATGCTCGCGCAGTCGTCGCCGTAGCGAACGGGCAAATCGGCGTTCCGTCGACCGCAGCCAACGTTCAGTTCAAGGTGACCGACCGGTTCGGCAACGGCATCGCCGGAGTCGACCTAGACGTTACCTCAACAGGAAACGGCTCGATCGCGACCCCAACCGTGCGCGTAACCTCGAACGCGGCCGGTCTCGTCACCGTTCCAGCTAGCGCAACCGCAGCAGGAGCTCAAACGCTTACCGCAACCGTGGTTGACACCACCGGCACCCAGTTCGCCGATGCCGCTAACGCAGAGTTCAAGATTGCCGCTGGCGTTTCGGTAGCGACATCCGTGCTCAATTGGGGCACCGCGTCGATCGACGTAGTCGCCGCAAAGGGCGCTGCCAAGTTCACCAGCCTCAACCTCAAGGGCAAGACCGTAACCGTCACCGAGGGCAAGAAGAAGTACACCTTCAAGCCATCGAGCGCCAAGGCCTCAAACACCATCAAGCTCGCCAAGGGTAGCCACAAGCTGGTTATCAAGGGTGGCTCGGTGTCGAAGACCGTAACCATCATCGTTCCGTAACCCGAATTCGATTTCAGAGCATCAACTGAACAGGAAACCCAAAATGAAGAGATTGTTCGCAGCACTGGCAGTTTTCGCCACGGCCCTAGCCGGTATCGGCATCGCCGTGTCACCAGCCGCAGCCGCCGAGCCGACCATGGCCACCATTCGCTTGGTCTCGCCGGTAATCACCGCGAGCAACGCTTGGGATGGCGCGAAAGACGCCGCCGAGTGGGTCACCAAGGACTACTACAAAGACGGTCTTCGCTATTACCGCTACCCAGTTGAGGCCGGTTCAACCACCAGCCTCACCTACCTGGCTACCGACCAAGACGGCAACCCGATTGCCAACCACGCCATCAAGTTGGCCGTGAACAAGCAGTGGTCGCTTTCAAACGCCAAAATGCAGGTGGGCGACAAGACCACCATCGCCGACCCGGGCATCATCGTTGACGGCATGACCAACGCCGAAGGTAAGGTCACCTTTGTTCTCAAGAACAACAACCTCGGTTCAGAGGGTGACCCGATTCCTACCGACCGAAGCAAGATGCCGGCAAACTCGCTTTACTCGCAGGTTGCTCCAAAGATGTTCGACACCGAGACCAAGCAGATCATCGACATCATCGACCTCTCTTTCCACAAGAAAGCCGGTGCGGTCGACACCTCCCGCAACATCCGCTTGATTGCTGAGCAGAAAGATCTAACCCTAGACACCTGGGATGCTTCGGCCTGGTATAACATCGCCGGATCACCCGCCTACCTCAAGTGGTTCACCGCTGGCGCGACCAGCTCGTTGACCTATGTGGTTACCGAGGCAGATGGCGTCACGCCGGTTCCTGCAGGAACCACGGTTTGGCTGAACATCAACCAGACGGCGCCAGAAAAGCGCTCGAACTGGCTAAAGGCCGATGGTTCGCCGCTTGATGCTGCCAAGACCGCTGGGCACGAAGGTGGCGTAAGTGGAGTTACCGATGCAGCCGGCAAGGTCACCTTCACTTTCAAGAACACCAACACTCAAGAAGAAGCCGAGAACGTTCGCACCGTGAAGAACCAGTGGAGCTGCCCAACTCGCGGTTGCGCCTGGAACTCTGACGTTGCCAACGAGCTAGCTACCGGCTTCTACCCAACCCTGGGTGGTGCCGTTCTCGAGAAGTACGACCGCGTTTGGGGTCATTTGGTTCAGATGGGAGCCCCAGCGGTTTCTGCTGCCAAGCTAACCGACACCGCAACCATCAACGCGGCTAAGACGGTGAACTTCACCATCAAGAACGCAATCGGCGAAGTTGTACCAGGCGCAGTGGTTCAGTTCAGCACCAACTCGAAGGGCACCCTGGCCTCGACCAGCGGAGTGGCCGACGCGGCGGGCAAGGTTTCGGTAGCAGCATCCGCTACCGCACCTGGCGTTCAGAACGTTGTGGTTGCCTATGTTGACGGTCGCGGCATTGCCGGCACCGCAATCACCGCAATCACCTGGAGCGAGCCAAAGCCGGTTGTTTCGGTTTCGGTAGCCAAGCGCGTGATTTCGGTGAAGGCGACTCTTGCCAAGGGCAAGAAGGTAACCGTGACCGTAAACGGCAAGAGCGTTTTGGTGAAGACCCCGACCTCTTTCTCGGCGACTACTTATAAGTACACCGCGCCTAAGGCCGGCAAGTACACCGTGAAGATCACCGTGGTTGGCGGCACTACCGTCACCAAGGTTTACACGATCAAGTAATTAGTCGAGAAGGTCAGCGACTGAGTTCAGAATCTCGGTTGGTCTGAACGGGTATTTCGAAATCTCGTTGTCGTCGGCGATGCCGGTGAGCACGAGCACGGTGTGCAGGCCAGCTTCGATGCCGGCAACCACGTCGGTATCCATGCGGTCACCAATCATGCCGGTCGACTCTGAGTGCGCCGAAATCTTGTTCATCGCCGAGCGGAACATCATCGGGTTTGGCTTGCCAACAATGTATGGCTCGCGCCCGGTCGCCTTGGTGATGAGCGCAGCGACCGAACCGGTTGCTGGCAACACGCCCTCGGCCGATGGCCCGGTGGCATCTGGGTTGGTGGCAATGAAGCGCGCGCCGTTGTTAATCAGGCGAATGGCCTTGGTGAGAATGTCGAAATTGAAATTGCGCGATTCACCGAGCACTACGTAGTCGGGGTTCTGGTCGGTCTGAACATAGCCAATCTCGTGCAGGGCGGTGGTCATACCGGCCTCACCGATTACAAATGCAGATCCATAGGGCTTCTGCTTGTGCAAGAAGGCGGCGGTGGCCAGGGCCGATGTCCAGATGCGATCTTCGGGAACGTCTAGTCCGGTCGCACGCAGGCGGGCCGACAGGTCGCGCGGAGTGTAAATCGAGTTGTTGGTGAGCACCAGAAACGGCGTCTCACTGTCTTGCCACTGTTTGATAAGTTGTGCTGCGCCTGGGAGGGCTTGACCCTCGTGTACCAGCACACCATCCATGTCGGTGAGCCAAGATTTGATATTGCTGCGATCTGCCATGGGTCAAGGCTACCAAACGCCTTGGTTAGGCTTATCGGGTGAGTGATGAACTTGAGGCAAACAGCGCGGATGCGCACGCGCACTCTGGCGCAGGCCCAACTCCCACACCCGAGCAAACCACCTGGGGCGTTGGCCCGTGGGAAGGACCGTGGCCCGAGGGTGCCGGCACCGATCCGAACTCACCGTTCGACGTCGAGCTGCTCGAAAACGGCGACACCCGCAATGTGCTAGACCACTACCGATACTGGCGCATGGATGCGATAGTGGCCGACCTCGACTCGCGCCGCCACAAGTTTCACGTTGCCATCGAGAACTGGCAGCACGACCTAAACATCGGTTCGATCGTGCGCACCGCCAACGCGTTTCTGGCAGCCGAGGTTCACATCATCGGCCACCGTCGCTGGAACCGGCGTGGGGCCATGGTCACCGACCGCTACCAACACGTGCGTCACCACAACACCGTCGAAGAG
This sequence comes from uncultured Micrococcales bacterium, assembly GCA_903935175.1. Classification (GTDB taxonomy): domain Bacteria; phylum Actinomycetota; class Actinomycetes; order Actinomycetales; family Microbacteriaceae; genus Rhodoluna. The sequence goes on along the minus strand of CAIZQQ010000044.1, from coordinate 45,196 downwards.
TTCGTCGAATGGGCCCGCACTTGCGGTTTGGGTGCCGGGGGCGGCGCACTGCCGATCATCGGCATCGACAACGTCGAAGGCTGCCAAAAGATCGAAACCTTCGACATGCCTGAGGCGTGCGTGTTCTTGTTCGGTCAAGAGGGCCCCGGTTTGAGTGAGGCTGCGCTGGCAGCATCCGAGGTTTTTCTAGAGATCAGCCAGTTCGGCTCAACCCGCTCGATCAATGCCAGCGCAGCTGCTGCCATCACCATGCACTGCTGGGTTGAGCAGCACGTGTTCGGACGGCGTTAGGTCGGGCTAACCACCGGAACTAGCGTGAGGCTAATTTTTTTGGGGCGGGGGCTTATAACCGTGATAGCAGAAAACAGGTTGCGACCGGATTTGAGGGCCCCTATCCAAAGAATATTGTCTTCTAGTTGACCCTAACTAAAGCTCGAGATGAAGCTCTGGTTACAACGCAAAAAACAAAAGGCAGCCACACGTTCCGCATTAGGAACATGTAGAGTGATTTTTTAATAACTCGTTCAATCTTCAACAAGGAAATCGAATAAGTGTTTTTTGCTAAACGTGAGAATTCGTTCATGGTTTGTCCGTTTAGCCAGGTTTGTATTCGGAGCGTGGGTTCTAACCCACTTAGTCAGTAAGTACTTAGGGGAGGGCCTGTGGGGAACCAGCAGCAGCAGGTTTTCATTGGGGTGGCTTCAATACCGTCGCGCATCGACTCTTTGCGAAGAGTCGTTGAATCACTCTTGCCTCAATGCGGCCAGCTCGGTGTTTACCTCAACGGCTATTCTTCTGTGCCGTCGTTTCTTGATAACCCTAAGATTGTGGTTCAACGCTCACAGGTCACTGGCGACTTACGGGACAATGGTAAGTTCTATTTTCTAACCGAATCCAAGTTAAAGTTCTACGCAACTGTCGACGACGACATACTCTATCCAAACGACTACGTTGCGAGGTTGTTGCTGTATTTGAGGATTTCCGGAGGTGCTTGCGCAGTCGGCGTGCACGGGTTCGTCTTGCCCGAAACCGTGACGTCTATATCTGAGAACAGGTACGTCTATCACTTCGCTGGCCCAGAACCATTCCTGACTCCAGCGAGTGTTCTTGGCACCGGGACGACACTATTTGATCAGGCGAAATGGGGGTTGAATTTCAACGAGTTTCGCGACCCGGGCATGGCCGATGTTTGGTTTGCAAAGGCGGCCAAGAGTCGAGGTGCGTCCATGTGGGTGATCCCGAGGGCAAAAAGTTGGCTGACACCGATTGAACAGCCTTCTCGAACGCAGCACACCTCGCTTTACGACGAGTTTCGATTGAACGATGCACAACAGGTTAAAGTCATCCAGGAAAGCGGCTTAGAGGGTTCTTGGCCCTGGTTTTTTCAGCAGTTGATGTCTCTGGAGATAAACAGAGACAATTTCTGCCTCACTCAAGCGATGCAAGTTTGCAACATGACCGAGCGCCTCGGTTGGACGCTGCCCAAAGATCAAGAGTTAAGGGCCGTTGCGCTTCAGGTGCAATCAGCTAAGCGGAGACTTCATAAGGTAACCATGTCGAGTGCAGTGAAAAGCAAATTCTCGAGTCGATGGCTCGAAGTTTATAGCCAGCTTGCAGTGGATTTTTCGAGCGGCCTGGTGTCTAATCCCAACTCGCTAGAGTTCATAAAGCAGTTACCTGTTCGCGCCGAGGGCATAGCAGCCGAGCTGATTCCGAATTGCTTAAGGTTGGATGCCCGGGTCGATCGCCAGTTGCAGCTGAAAGATTTCGTCGTATCGCATTTCTTGTCCAGCGCTCTACAGCGAGACGCTGTGACACATCTACCTTTCGAGTCAGGCATTTACTCCGAATCAAACTACGAATACCTGATTTCATTGGCTGGAGCGTCGGTAAGGTGCGATTTCTTTAGGCACCCTGATTTAGCTCAGCTTGTTCTTAGTAAGCCACAAGATGCCCTCGACTACTGCTTCAGATATCTGGACTCCTTGCCTGACCTTGTCGATGCAGATTTACCCTCACTAGAGTGGTGGTCCAACTTTTTTGATTCACCTGGGCAACGGCAGCAGGCTTTGATTCTCTATTCGTATCTTTGCTCGAAAAGCGGGAACCTCACTTTGGCTGATCAAATCGCAAGAGATGTCCTTGGGGAATTCGGGTTAAGTCTCGAGGTATTCTTTCTCACCACGAGGCTAAATCAGTTGTCCAATCGAGACAGCACTCCTTTGCAGCAGCGGCTGAACCAGCTGGAAACGCAGTTTGCATTTCACCAGAGCCCAGTCAAGACTAAGAAAACACCAAAGATTTCCGTAGTTCTAACTGTGTTTAACCAGGCAGATGAGATCTTGGGCACGCTTGAGAACATTCTTTCTTCGACATATAAGAACATTGAAGTGCTGCTTGTAGACGACGGTAGTAGCGACCATACCGCAGAAATATTGGCTGCGTTTAGGCACCCGAGCGTTCGGGTCCTTCGAGCTCCGGCGAACAGGGGCCCTTACGTTTCAAGAAACTTGGCAATTCAGGCTGCGAAGGGAGAGTTCATTTCGTTTCACGATTGCGGAGATTACTCTTCGCCACTAAGGCTAGAGGCACAAGTTCATTTCTTGATTCAGAACGCTCAGGCACAAGCAGTGCATACTAACCATCTGCGACTGGACGAGAGTGGCACTCTGGGACTTGAAAACAACATGAGATTTGTCGGAGACGCACCGGTGACGATGATGGTGAGAAAGAGTGTTTTTCGTCGAATTGGATACTTCTTGCCGACACGCTCGCGTGGGGATATTGAATTCCTAAGAAGACTGAAGGCCATTTACGGAGCCGACAGTTTGAGGGCGATCAAGTTTCCTTTCTACATCGCCGGCGCTGCAAAGAATTCGATTCGATTCGCGCCCTCCACGGTTCGGCGCTTTATGTCCAATGCAAGCGGATGGCACAAACAGTTAGCTGAAAATGAAAGCATTATTGAGACCTGGGTCATTGACCGGTTAGCGCCATTTGAGATTCCTCAAGAACTCTTAGCTGATTCCCCCCAGAGGCGTCTATAGGCTTATCGCTTACAGCCAACAACTTTAGAGGTTCCCATGTGCACAAAGACTCCGGCGAAGAAATGAGAGCTTGCCTGCTGTCTCGATCAACGCCAGCGCAGCCGCTGCCATCACCATGCACTGCTGGGTAGAGCAGCACGTGTTCGGCCGTCGCTAGTCTGAGATAGCCAACTCTTTCACGCGTTCGTTAAGTCGCGGGGGGGGGGGCGGCCAAAGCCGCCAAAAGCTCACGGCCGGCCTTTAGCGCGGCTGATCGGTTCGAGACGCCGAGAAAGCGGAAGATTTTCGATGCCTCTTGTTTGACCAGTGACTCGCTGACATGAAGGTTCGATGCGATCTGCGCGTAAATGTGCCCTTCATCCATTCCTCTAAGAATTTGCAACTGCCTCTGCGTAAGCTCGTCTTGCGTTTGTCCCGCCGGCTCGAATCGAGCCTTGTACTTGCCGCTCATTGCTCCATCTATATAGACAGCCAAGGCGTGACCCAAGGCCATGAGTTCAGTCTCATCGACCGAGTCAGAAGCTGGGTCTAAGGGTTCGAGAATCAAAACCCCGAACAACCATCCGTCTCGCATAATCGGAACCGAGAGGGTTTTTATCTTTTTGTCGTCTAAGCAAGCCTTGCCGCTTTTTACGGTTTGGGCAGCAGGGTGGTTCGAAGAGATTGCGATGTTCTCAGCCTTGGTAGTGTCACCCGAAGTTGAATAGCCGGCAGCTTTGTGAAGCGTTCCATCTTGAGCCAGGGTGTAGTAGCGCACCGATGAGAAGCGCTGCCCCGACCACAGGTTATGTACAGCATTGCGACAGAATGAGTCAAGGTTTTGTGAATGAGTGATAACTCTGATTAGTCGACTTACGTACTCTAAGTTCATCTGGCCCCCACCTAATAGGTTCAGTATATTCCGAAATAACCCCAATTCAAAAGTTAGAGGCACTTTGTGTGCAGTTGTTTCGTTTATCGAACAAAAAACGAACAATGTCTTTTGTCTGGTTAGTTTTCGCTAGTTTCTTCTTCTCTCTCCAACTTCAATAGAGCGAGCAAGCACATTCGCTTGCGTTCACTTGATGTGGATAAGGAAAGATTTGATGAACAAGAAACTTGTAAGTGCACTCTTGCTACCGGGCCTAGCACTTGGAACCAACCTCGTAGCAACCGTGTCAGCTCAGGCTGTTACTCAGGTGGAACTGGACGCACTCGGTGAGCGCATTGCTGAAATGCAGGCGGGCGCGACTAAGACCGCTCTGACCGCGCGTCTTGCTGCGCTACAAGAAGCTCTAGACGTGGTCAACGCAACCACCGCCGTCGAAGCGATCGAAGCCAGCGCTTCAACTGCTGGAATTGCCGATGCCAACACCAAGCTGGCCGCTGTTGCAGCGGGTGCAGCCAAGACGGCTCTTGAAGGTCGCCTTGCTGTTGTAGCCAACGCTTGGGCAACCACGAAAGTCGCCCTAACCGAAACTTCACACACCGCCGCTTCAAGAACCGTTGCACAGGCAGCTGTCGATGTTCTCGCTGCAGGTGCGACTAAGACCGCTCTTCAGGTTCGCATTGACGCCGAGCAGGACGACGCCGAAACCGCAGCCCTTACAGCCATTGCTGATGCAGTGCTCAGCGACGCACAGGTAGACCTTGACGCCGCTCAGCTTCTAGTGAACGAAGTGTTGTCACCAGACCAGGCAGCTCTTCAAGACGCGATCAACGCTCAGGCACCTGAGACCGCCGTCGCCGAGGCCGAGGGGTCAAGCCTTCAGGCAGACCTAAACGCTGCACAGGTGTTGGTAAACATGCTTCCATTCGGTGCGGGCCGTGCCATACTTCAGTCGCGAATTGTTACCGAGCAAGGCGTTATTAACGGCCTAGCAACTGCTGCAGTTACTGCAGCAGAGGCCTCAGACGTGCAGTCTGATCTCGATGACGCAAACGACCTAGTTCAGGTTCTCCCTGCTTCGGCTTTGAAGACCTCGCTTGTTTCTCGCATCGTTGCCCAGCAAGCCGTGGTTGACGCAAATGCCGCTGCAGCCATAACTGCCGCAACGGCAGCGGTTGTAACCGCAGAAGGTGCGAACACCACTGCAAGCCGCAACACCGCTCTCGCTCTTGTCAACGCACTTCCTGCCGGCGCAACCAAAACTGCACTCACCGAACGCCTTACCTATGTACTTCAGGTGATCAACGCAATCGCTGCGGTGGTTGTCGCTGAAGGCTCAGCTGTTCAGGCTGATCTCGATGCAGCTCAAACTGCCGTTTCGGCATTGAACGCAGGAGCAGTCAAAACTGCACTTCAGGTTCGTATCAACGCAGAGCAAGCAGTTATCGCTCAAAACATCGTGGACGCTGCAACAGCTCTAGTAACCGCAGCTATCGCAAGCGACCTTCAGGCTGACTGGGATGACGCAAACGAAGCAGTCGTCGCGTTGCCGGCGGGAGCAAGCAAGACCACTCAGCTAGCTCGACTCGCAGCACAGGTGCCATTCACTTTGGTCAAGGAAGCCGAACTCAGCGACCTACAAGCCGACCTTGACGCTGCTTCCGTTTCAGTGAACGCAATGGCCTCGGGAGTAGAAAAGACTGCTCTGTTGGCTCGTATCGTCACCGAGCAGGGTGTCATCGACGCGGCTGTTGCGGCTGCTGCGGCTGCTGCCCTTGCAGCTGCCGGTGTGGCAGTGACCACTGCAGAAACTTCCCTTGATTATGAAGACTCTGACGCTGCAAGCGCACTTGTCGCAGCTCTACCTTCAAGTGCAGCCAAGACCGTGCTGGTCAACCGCCTAGCCGACATTGTTTCCGATGTCGAGGCAAACCGCCCAGCGAAAGCCGTTGCTCACGCGATTGTTGACGACACTCAAGCGGCGTTGAACTACGCTGCAGCTCAGGTTGCGACTCTTGCGGCTGGAGCAGTGAAGAACAACTTGCTTGGCCAGATTGCTGCTCAGCAACTCGTTCTGAACGGTCTCGCTACCGCCTCGGTCACCGCAGCAGAGGTCTCAAACCTTCAGTCTGACTTGACCGATGCTCTCGACCTAGTGGTCAGTCTGCCATCTGGAACCGTTCGCACAGCTCTTCTTGCCCGCTTGGCTACTCAGCAGGGTGTCGTAAATGACATCGCAACTGCTTCGGTAACGGCTGCAGAAGCTGCCGACACCCAGGTGACTCTGAACACTGCTTTCGACCTAGTTGACCAACTGGCAGACAGCACTGTAAAGGCTGACCTTCAGGCCCGCGTGGATGCACAGCAGGAGGCAATCTATGCTGCTGCTGCACTAGCTGCCCTAAACGCAGCCACTGCTCTAGTCGAAGACGCCGAGGATAGCGATGTTCAGGCAGACCTAGACCTAGCAGCGACCGCCGTTGACGCCTTGGAAGACTCAGCTGACAAGGATGACTTGCTTGCTCGAGTTGACGCTCAGCAGCCTGTTGTCGACGTCACCGAGACTGTGGCAGTAGCCGCCGCCTCGCTTGACCAGGATGACATCGATGCAGCAGTTCTCGAAGCTGAAGCGCTAGATGACAGCGATGCCAAGACCGGCTTGCTAGCTGAACTTGTTGGTGTTCAGAACGCAGCAGATCTTGACGATGAAGCTGCAGGAGAACTGCGTGCAGCAGCTATTGCCGCTGTTGAAGCTGCCGAAGTTGCTAACTCACAGGCCTCTGTCGACGCTGCAACTGACGCGATCGCAGATCTACCTGTTGGACTTCTAAAGACCCGTCTTGCTCCTAGAGCAACAGCGGTCGGTGTAGTTGTCACGGCGGTTGAAACTGCCGTTGCTGCTGCCGAAGCTGCTAACACTCAGGCAACCGTAAACGCGGCCACCACTTTGGTTGACGCACTGCCTGCCGGTGCCGGAAAGACCGCATTCGGCGCTCGCGTCGCTGCTGTTCAGGTTATTGTCAACGGCGGAAACGCAGCCGTTGCACTCGCATCAGCTATCGCTGCGGCCAACGCTGCAGTGGCATCTGACACTGCTGTCGACCTGGCTACTGCAACCACTCTTGTGAATGCACTTCCAGCAAGCTCAATCAAGGATGCTCTAGAGGATGTTCTGGCTGCCCAGGCTGACGTCATTGCGGCTAACACCGCTAAGGCGACTGCCCTAGCTGCTCAGGCAACCGCCGAGGCTGACAAGGCTACTGCTGAAGCCGCGCAGGCTACCGCCGAGGCTGACAAGGCTTCGGCCCTGGCTGCGAAGCTGGTTGCAGAAGGCGCAGCTCAAGTTGCTCTTGCTGACGGTGCTGTCTCGAAGGCTGAAGGAAGCCTAAGCGCAAGCGACCTAACAGCTGCTACCGCTCTAGTCAACGCCCTTCCAGCTGGAGCTGCGAAGACCGCTCTGCAGGCACGTGCAACTGCAGTGCAGACCGCCATCGACGCTGCGATTGCAGTGGCGGCCGGCAAGGGTAGCTCGCTAGTAGGCATCGGCTTCAAGACCGGTTCGTCAAAGCTAAGCGCGGCCAACCTGAAGAAGCTAGTCAACGAGGCGAGAGCCGTAAAGGCTGACCACAACATGGTCTCGATCACCGTACAGGGTGTTGGCGCAAACCGCGACCTTGCTCTGAACCGCGCGGTAGCGATCATCTCAGCTTTGAAGAAGGCTGGTATTTCAGCCCGAATCAACTTGTCTACCACGACCAAGGCCGCAAGCACCGCTCGCGTCACCTTCAACTGGCAGGACTAGTATTCGGCTTGTTCCACACAAGACAAAGAGCAAGGTTAACCCCACCTTGCTCTTTGTCTTTTTTGGGGGAGTATTAGATGGAAATTTTGATTGTGTTAGCCCTTGTCGGACTGTCTGTGCTCACGCTGCTCGCTATAGATAAAGATGGGCTGCGCCGTCTCGACAGCGAAGAGTTCATAGAAGACGACGAGTATTTCATCGATCATCGGTGATTCGCCCCAGGTTCGTCTAGGGCTCTAACTTCTCTAGCGATAAACTTGAGAGGTGCCTTGAGGCACAAAGACTCCCGTGAAGAAATGAGAGCTCATGCCTGCTGTCGTGATCATCGGAGCCCAGTGGGGCGACGAAGGTAAAGGCAAAGCCACCGACCTGCTAGCCGAGCACATCGAATATGTGGTCAAATTCAACGGCGGAAACAACGCCGGGCACACGGTTGTCATTGGCAACGAAAAATACGCCCTGCACCTTCTTCCGTCTGGCATTCTGACGCCGGGCGTCATCCCAGTTATTTCTAACGGCGTGGTCATTGACCTAGAGGTTCTGTTTCACGAAATCGACGCACTGAACGCCCGCGGCATCGACACCTCGCGCCTGCGCGTATCGGCCAACGCACACGTCATCACGCCTTATCACGTCACCATTGACAAGACCACCGAGCGCTTTTTGGGCAAGCGCGCCATCGGCACCACCGGCCGCGGAATTGGCCCGACCTACGCCGACAAGATCAACCGCGTTGGCATTCGCATTCAAGACCTCTTTGACGTATCGATTCTGCGCCAAAAGGTCGAAGGCGCCCTGGTTCAGAAGAATCAGCTCCTCACCAAGGTTTACAACCGCGCTTCAATACGAGTGGATGAGGTCGTGGCCGAACTGCTTACCTACGCCGAGCGTCTGCGCCCGATGGTTGCCGATACCGCGCTAGAGCTGCACGAAGCGCTCCAAGCCGGCAAGAACGTGCTCTTCGAGGGCGGCCAGGCCACCATGCTCGACGTCGACCACGGAACCTACCCATTCGTGACTTCGTCGAACGCAACCGCCGGTGGAGCATCCACGGGTTCTGGCATCGGCCCTCGCGAATTCAAGACCGTTATCGGCATCGTCAAGGCCTACACCACCCGCGTTGGCGCTGGCCCGTTCCCAACCGAACTATTCGATGCGTGGGGCGAGCAACTGCGCGCAACCGGCCACGAATACGGCACCACCACCGGCCGCCCGCGCCGCTGTGGCTGGTATGACGCCCCGATCGCCCGCTATTCGGCGCGCATCAACGGCCTCACCGACTTCGTGCTCACCAAGCTCGACGTGCTCACCGGCATCAAAGAAATTCCGGTTTGTGTGGCATACGAGGTCGACGGCAAGCGCGTTGACGAAGTGCCTGTTTCGCAGAGCGACTTTCACCACGCCAAGCCGGTTTACGAAATGTTCCCTGGCTGGGACGAAGACATTTCGACCTGCCGCACCTTCGACGAGTTACCGAAGAACGCGCAAGACTACGTCGTTGCGCTTGAAAAGCTAAGCGGATGTCGCATCTCGGCGATTGGCGTGGGCCCGGCTCGCGACGCAATCATCGTGCGCCACGACATGCTCGAGGCGAAATAGGTTTTTTGTGTCGAAGTTGCTCGGCTTGCGAGCGGTCAGCTCTAGTTTGTCGGTGCTGGGCTCTGGCGAAGTTTTTCGCGCTCGGCCGCTACCAAGATCGGGTAGCAAACATCTTCGGTGCGAACAATTTCGCGGTTAAAGCTCTCAAACCCAAGCACTAAGTCTCCCGTTAGCGCCGAAATGCCGGCGTCGCTGAGGCGCAAGAAGGCTTCATAAACCTTGCCGAAGTTCGGGTCTGAATCGTTGAACTCAGGGTCATAAAGTTCGATGGCGTCGTCACTCGCGTTGAGCACCTGCTTGAAAGCGTCGTCGACGTCTTTCTTTTCGGCACGCAGGGCCTTGTAGAAACCTTCACAGGCGATGATGTCGTTCTTGGCGATTTGCTCAGCTCGCTGATCTGGGTAAATGACCTGACCATAGAACACGACGCCACCAATGAGTGCGGCGGCAACACCGACGGTTGCGTAGATCCAGGCGCGAGAGCCCTTTGGTTTTTCGGGCTTCGGTGGCTTGCTATTGCCTGCTGTTACGCCTGCGCTCACTGAGGCTTTCACCCACAGCTTGGTCTTCTTTTCGGTCACGATTCCTCCACTAACAAGAATAAATCGTTATTCGCCCTTGATTAGACCGAACGGCTTGGCAACGTCGATCTCAGACACCGTGCCAACGCAGCGAGCCATGCCGCCGGCCGACATCACTGCCTGATAAAGCTCTTCGAGTTGGTCTGACTTGACCTTGCCGATCACCAGTTGGCCAAGGGCCACGAGAACGGTGTTGGTGCCGGCGTTCGCTGCCGATTGGCACACCAACGTGAGCTCGAGTGGCTCATCACCTTGCGGAACCTGGGTGTAGCCGTCGGTGTCGATGGTCCAGCCATCACCTGAGCCCTCGGGCACCAACCGCGGCGCGCTCTTGGCTTGGTCGGCGAGGTCGAGAGGCAGAACATCCGAGAATTTTTGAGCCACGCGCACCTGCTGCACCGCCAAAGCGGCGGCATCGGCCTTGCCCGCTGTGAGCACCTTGTAGACGATGGCCCCGACGAAACTCAAGACGAACAGACCGATGGCCCAGCCAGCCGCGTTGCCGAAAAAGTAGACGGCGACCGTGGCGAAAAAGATGAGAACTAGAAAGTACCAGCAACCTTTGAGGATCATTTTGTGAATCTATCGCACGCGACAGACAATGTATTCATGCGTGAACGAGACGAACTCGACGCCCCCGACGAGGCGATCGAAAACTGGGGCGAAACCGTCGTCACGCACGCGCCGTTTTATCGCATGCTCTACTACCCAGACGTGCTCGATTTGCGCCGTTGCGGTTATGAGGTGGCGGCCTTCGCCGAGCTTTTCGACCGGTTAGACGGCGCAGTTGTGTCGCAGGCGAGAGTGGCCCACGAGTTGCTTCACCAGCCCGGCGGCAACGCCATTTGGAACCCCCACCGCGCCCGCCAGATCGAGTTCAGCACCCGCGCCGCCTTGCACCGATTCGGGCTCAGCGATGCCCCGACAATGCTGCGACGGATGCTCGGCCGAGCATTCCCCGGCGACTCCGTTTCACACCTCGCCGTCGACCTGCTCAACGTGTTCTTTTGGGCGGCACTAGCTCAAATCGCGCGCGACTACGCTTGGCGCATGCCGCAGCTGGCGATGTATGCCGACTACCTCGAATACCCTGTGGTGGCCGCATTCGGTATGCCAGCATCCACGGCTAAAAACGCGGCTTAGGCTAGCGCAAAGCCAACCGGTCAAGCGGCCGCCAACGCAAAAACGGGGCCGATACGAAATCGACCCCGCTCGTGCGGCTTAGGTTGCGCAGGGGCTTGGCCCCGAGCATCCGAGTTATTACTTGCCTGTCTTGCTCACCTTGATGGTCTTGGTGACGGTGAACGGCTTGTAGGTGTAGTCGCCATCGTTGCTGAAGGTCACCTTGCAGTTACCTGCCTTGTTGGTGGCCTTGATTACCCAGCGAGGCTGCTTCACGTTCTTGCCGTTCTGCTTGACCGTTTTGTTGATTTTGGTCACGGTGCAAGAACCGGTTGCGACTGCGTTCAAGTTCATGCCAGCATCGGCGCGACCTGCGGTCTCGTGCTTGCCACCAAACTTAAGCTTGGCCGGGGTCTTGATGGCCTTAGCGGTCTGGAACTTCTGCTTGTAGCACTCGTTGATGCTTCGAGCTCCGGTTAGCTCGGTGGTTAACCCAGTTGCACACTTGGTTGCCGCCAAGGCACCCGTAGTTTTGACGTAGTAGCCCTTAGGTGCTGACTGGCAACTTGTCGAACGCGAGTCGGCAGAGAAGGCACCAAGTGGGCAAGGGGTTTGTGCTCGTTCGCCCGAGTTCAAGACAAAGAAGCCTGGCGCAGCGTCGGTGCACGGAGCCGAACCGGTCTGCGAGAAAGTGCCAGGTGCACACTGCACCGGTGGAACGTTGATGATCAAGTTGGCATCGACCGTCACATTCTCGTAGCCCTCGTTCAGAGCATTCAGAGTAACGAACCAGAATTGACCAGCACAGTTAGGCTCAGTGCCCCAAGAGGTGACGTTCTTCACGCCGTCTAGAGACTCGATAGTCTCTTTAGAGTTGAGTGGAAACTCGTAGCTAAACATCTTTCCGCTCGAAACTTCGTCAAGGTAGATGTAGTAGCCGAACACATCGGTCGCAACGTAGAGCTGCGGGGTGGCGTCGAACGCAAGGCTCGGCATAACTCCCGTTACACGAATGGTGCAGGCTGGGTCGTCGTAGCTTTCGCTCTGCAGGCTAGGGGTTGAATTCTTCGCGCTTGGAACGTAGCCGCCCAATTCCATAGAGCTAGCTGCTGCGCCCATGCTCTGATACGAAATTCTCACTGCGACTTCTTCGTTGCAACTGATCGGAATAACGCCCTGCGGTGAGACCGAGGCAACCAAAAAGTTATCGCTCAATGACTGGATGCTTCCAGCTTTGACCGGAATTTGGTAGATGGTCATCGGCAAGATGTTTGTCAGCGTCGCTGTCGCCGTTGCGGTTGCAGTGGTGAAGGTTAGCTGAACGGTTCCGGCGTCAGGGGCTGACGGAAGCAACAGTTGTAGTTCGTAGCCACAGTCGGCGGTGTTGATCTGAGTCAGAGTCAGCTCTGGCGCTGGAGTAGTTGCTGGGACAACGACCATGTTGCCGATACCAAAGTTGAACCAACCAAACTGGTTGTCTTGCCCGCTGTAGCAGCGAATCATGCCTAGGTCGAAGGTTCCGGTGGTTGTTAGGGTGCCGCGTAGGTGGTAGTCAGGGTCGAGAGTTGTTCCCGGAGGGGCGTCAAACTGCAATGGTGACGAAGATGGTCCGAAAACTTCACCGTCGGCAGATGCCTTGCACGAGAAATCTAGGTCTAGCGTGTCACCGACTTCATAAACGGCCAGAGTTGGCCAAGGCAAGGTATTGATGTTTACGGCGCTCGCCGGGGCGGCGGTAGCCACCAACATAGCGAGGCTCATGGCCACGGCTGATACGACGGCCGCGACAGTGCGAAGGGTCTTTTTCATGGAGGGGTCCTCTCTGAGATTAAATCTGCTTAATTGGGCACATCTGTCTGTCTCAGACTACGTCTAAATGGTGGATGGCGTGGCCTCTATGAGCCGCGAGTGTCAAACGTTGGTGAGCGCGGGGGCTTGGCCCCGAGCATCCGCCCATGAAATCGTTTGACGTTAGGGCGTTGCAGCTTCGCCGTGTGGGGCGATCTTCGATGCGACGAAGTCCATGACCGCGAAGGTAAGCCCTGAGAGCATAAAGACCAGGTGAATCACGATTCGCCAGATGGTGCCGTCGCCGATTTTGGCCGATGGGTCTTCGCCCAGGTGAATGAAGTCTTTGAGCAGCTCGATCACCGAGATGGCAACCAACGAGCCGATTAGCTTGAGCTTCAGACCCGAGAAGTCGATGGTGCCCATCCAGTGTGGGCGGTCAACGTTCTCTTTCGCGGCGTCGATCTTGCTCACGAAGTTCTCGTATCCGGCAAAAATCACGATGAGAATCAGATTGGCCAGCAGCACCAGGTCGAGCAGGGCTAGCAGTTCGAGCACGAATCCGTGGTCTTCGCCCGAAACCATGCTGGCGGCCAGCTTGATGAACGCTTCGCCGAAGCGCCACAGCACGAGTACCAGGGCAATGGCCAGACCTACATAGAGCGGTGCGAGAAGCCAGCGGCTGGCGAATAGGCCTTTTTCTAGGATGGTCGAAAAGCGGTTCTGGCTCATGGCTGGCTCCTTGCAGCTATTTCAGTTTTGACTATCTTCGCACGGATGCACGGCCAAATGTATAGTGGCGTTAGCGTTAGTGAACACATGATTTAGGGGAGTGAGAGTGGCAGGCTACTTTGGGGATCCCGATCTATGCGGGTGCTGTGAAAGTTGTGGTTCCGCTAGCGGTGACTGCGATCATGAAATCTGTAGCGAGTGCGAAGAATGCCTCGGGGGTTCTTGTCGTTGTGAGAAATGTCACGAGTGTGATAAATCGATTTACGACTGCTTATGTAAGTGTGATGTTTGCCAGGCATATCTAACCGCCTGTGAGTGCCACCGCTGCCACGATTGCACTCAACTACAAGCCGACTGCAGATGTTCGATGTTTGAGTGCCGACAATGTAAAGGTGCATGCCGCATTCTCTTTTGTAGGCCCGCGCCCGTGGAGAGCCCTCCGTCAATCTCGCCAAATAGAGCTCCCGGCGCCAAAGACTCTCCTTTTTAGGCGATCAACACCAAGGCCTTACTTTATTACTGAGCCATCAACGTTTGTGTTTGCCTCGTAAAGCCCATCGCTCACCAGCATGTAGAGGTGGAACCGAGCACGAGTCATACCGACATAAAGTTGCTCGCGAAGGCTCTTACGTTCGCCTTCAAGCCAATCTCTTGCCTCTTCGTTGATGTCAACGATCACAATCACATCCTCCTCTAATCCCTTGAATGAGGAAATCGAGCGCCACGTGATTTTGCCATCGGGGCTGGATTCATGACGCAAAAGAGGCATCAACTTTTTTACTTCTTTGCTATGGATTTCATCGCTAGGTGTTGCAAAAAGTAGCGCAAGACTTGATCTCTTTGCACCGAATGGGCTGAGTATTCGAATGTTTTTGCCCTCAAATCTCTCCAAAAGTCGGTTTATCACTCGAGCTAGATCTTTCAGTTGGCTCGCTTCATCGGTAGGGATCACTTCAAAACTGTGTTCGCCCCCGTAGGGAACCAGGTGATTGAGTTGAGTCGAATCCATTTCGAGAAAGTTGTGTACGGCGATAGATAGCTCAGGAGCCTGCCTGCAGTTTGCGTTGAGGGTGATACGTATAAAACCTGGGTTGAGTGCTTGAGCCGCCTGGAAGGCATTCACTTTCGATGCAGTCGCCATGATTTGTTGCTCGTCATCACCCGCAAGCACAATGGTGGGGCTTGCGCCAGGTTTAATTAGAGAAAAAATTGCTTTGCAAACCGCTGGTTTGGTGGCGATGTCTTGAAATTCATCAATACAGATAGCGTCAAATGACGCAAGGCCACGATGGGCGGCTATCTCTTTACTAGCCAGTGTTGCGAGTTCCCGATCGTACCAGTCATCTTTGCTTACTTCAGCGGGTCGCTCTTGCATCGCGATGCTGGCAAGCATAGAGCCGACGTCTTCGACGTGTACATTAGGCACCCCAGCAAATCTTCTTTCCAAGCGTTCAGCCATCATCTTGTTCCACGCGGTCAAGAGCACAGATTTTCCCTGCGAGGCCAAATTGAGTGCGCTCTCAATGACCAACTGCGTCTTGCCAGAGCCGGCACCACCTTCGAAATAGAGATATGGGTTGGATGAAACCAAACTGAGGCACTTTAACTGCTCCTTTGTCGCTTGGCTTATCCGTACGGCACGGGCTTTAGCTTCACTCGCTTTGTCACTGGTGACCTCGATGTCAACACGGAGTGCTGCCGCAATCTTGCTTGCCAGGTCCGGGGTTAGTGAGCTGCCGTCTAGCTTTGCCCCCCAGAATTCGGGATGTTCTTTTGTGTGGTTGCGCAAGTTTCTCTCGATGATGGACTGGGCATCCTCGAGATTTTCAAGCCAAGCTAGTTCCCAGGGAAACAGCTCCATTCCCTTGTCCTTCTTGCTGTCGTCAATGTTCCCTTCCGAGAGTTTGTTGAACCACACAAGCCTGGTCACTGGGGTGCCGTTATCTATAAGTTTCTGTTTTCGCAGGTAACGACGAATGTTTGCCGCGGCCCCATCAAGTTGGCCAAGCGGGTCCTTATGTTTCGCGTCCTCAGGTACCCCTTCCATACTCCAGGAGTTGCCTTCGATCTTGACTCCAGTTGCCCCTTTGGCCTCGATTAGAACGATGCCCATACCCGGGGCAATCACAACGAAGTCTGTCTCTGCGGACAGATTCTTGATTGATCGGGCTTGCTTTAGAGCGTGAATCACAATCCAATTTGGCCTATTGCCAATCAAATTCAGAGCCTGAAAAACTTCCTTCTCAGAAATCGGGTTCTGGTTGTCGATTTTTTGCGGGATCATGATGACCATCTGCTACCTCATCCCCTAGTTCGGCTCAAATCTAATTAGTGCAACACTACTGCTCGTGCGCTGGCGGCGGAGCGCTCAGTTCGTAGAGATTCGCCGGCTTGCCAGGGCGCTTCGAGTCGGTGCGGCCGGTGGAACTGAGATACGAAGTTTCGGCCAGCATCATGCGCCTAAACGCATCACGTTGAACGCGCTCGCCGCGGCAAACCTCGGTGAACTCTTGCAGATCGCTCAAGCGAAACTCTTCGCCGAGCGGGTTGATGCCGAGGTAGCGAAACGGATCGAGGCGACCGTCAAACGCATGGCGCAGCTGCCTCCACGCATAGAACACCATGTCGTCGTGGTCTAAACCTAGGATGCGCCCGCTCTTGGTTTGGCTCGTGAGAGTTTTGTCGTGCCCGACCTTGCGCTTAGCATCCGGCATCTTTCGATTGCCGAAGCGAGAGACGCCGTCGAACTTGTCTAGCGTGCCGTTTTCGCGCTCGAACTTGTCCATGAAAAGTTGTGAACAGATCAGCTCGAGGCCGACGCGCTCTTTGCCGCCTAAGAATTTGCGGATGTCTTCGAAATTGACCATGCCCCAGTAGGCGAACGAAAGCACGCGGTCGTTGGGGTCGCGCTTGGGGTCGTCGAAGATGCCCAGTTGCCGAATCTTCGTTTTGAGCGAAAGGCCGAGTCGATCTTGGGCGATGCGGTGGCTGGCTTGTTCGAGCGATTCACTCTTGCCGAGGTAGCCGCCGGGCAGCACGCGCTGCCCACTGGCGAGCGGGTATAGAGCGGTGTCGGCCGGCACGGTGACGGCAAACAGCGAAAGCCCGTAGCTGCCCTTTTGGCCGGCATAGCTGGGTGAGATGAGCTCGTCATCCCAAACTTTCGACCTAAGTGTCGCCTCGTCGACGACGGTGAAAATCACTAGGTCGAGGGCCTTGTCAGAATAAATGTCGGTGGTCATGTTCATAATCTACATTAGAAACACCAGAAACACAGCGACACGCCATTTGTCGGGAATAGTTTGCTCATAAAAACTATTTGTGTTATGGTACTTCTCCAACCGAAGGATGTGATCGTATGAACCAAGAGTTCAACAACTGGGCAGACAGCCTGCGAGGCCAGAAGCCAATCGCCGATGTCATTGCCGACGCCAAGACCGGCCGTGCCGTGCGCACCGCCAAGCCAGCTTCAACCAAGGTCATGAAGCAACTGCCAACCATGCACCTAGGTCGCGGTCAGCGCTACGGCAACCTCACCTGGTTTCCAATCTTCACAGATGCCCCTGTCAAAACCCGCGACTATGTCACCGAGACCGGCGGCAAGGTTGCCGTTGTCGAGGGCGATGTTCCGTCGGTTGGCACACTAAACGTCAAAAACGAACTCGGCCAGCCGGTTCTGCTTCTTGAAGGCACACTTCTTGAAGGCGGATGGCAGCACCGAGCACTTACCCGCACCGTGCTAGTCGGGGCCGGAGTTACCACCGCACTGCCAGTCGTCTGCGTCGAAGCAGGTCGCTGGGGTGGCGTGGCCACTCAAAAGCTCGGCGGTCGCCGTGCACCAGCCGGAGTTCGCTCAGCTATTCGCGGAATGCAGAAGGCATCGAACGGCACCGTTCACCAGGCCATGGCCGATCAGGGCGAAGTTTGGAACAAGGTTCGCGAATTCGGCATGCGCAACAACAAGGTGCGCCCAACCGAGTCGCTAGTCGAAATGCGCGTCGAGATCGAGGCCGAAATCGCAGCGCTCAAGCTCGAAAAGCCTGAACCGATCTACGGTCAGCGCGGTGTGCTCGTGGCAATCGCCGGTTCGCCGCTAGCCATCGAAGTGTTCGATCACCCCGACACTCTCGCCGAGCGGTTGGAGAGCATCCTCGATGCTTACCTGCCAGAGTCGCTAACCAAGGCCTACAAGGTCTGCCGTTCGCAGCTGGCTCGCGATTTTGTCGAGCGCATCGAGCGTCTCGGTCTAGACCAGGTTCAGTCAGACGGCTGCCTGCGCAACAAGCCAGACCGCTTCGTAGCCGCCGAAGGTGTGCTGCGCGACGGATCCCTGCTGCACATGTCGGCGCTCAACGCCGCTCACGAGTTGGTGTTGGCCGCATAACGCCGGGGCCGACGAGGCAAACCCAGTTAGCCAACACGGATGCGCACCGCAAGGTTCGCGTCAGCATCCACCCAGATTTCAAAGCAGCACCAAATAAGAGTCTTCGAAAGGACGTGATAGACGTGATTGAAATCAAATTTGAACACAACTTAGTTAAGGGCCGTGAGGGCGCAGAGCCGACCTCGATCGGCATCATGGTCGAGGCAACCGCCCCGACCGCGCCAGCTCGCACCGAAGAAATCGTTCGCAAAGACAAGGCGATCGTTTTCGTCGTCGACCGTTCGGGTTCGATGGGCGGCGGGCGACTCGAGCTCGTCAAGGGCACCATTCTTGACATTCTCGGCCGCCTAAACCCAGCCGACTACATCTCGGTGGTGACGTTTGACGACGTTGCCATCACCGACCAGCCGCTGGTTCGCATCGGCGACACCGACATGGCAGCGCTTCGCCGCCTGGTGTCGAACTTGCAGCCGGGTGGCTCGACCAACCTCGAGGCCGGTTACCGTTTCGGCCTAGCCGAGGCTGCTTCGGCACCCGAAGGCATCGAGGCCGCGGTCATTCTGCTGTCAGACGGTCAGGCAAACTCGGGTAACCAAGACCCAGAGTCGCTTGGCCAGCTAGCGGCTGCCGCAACCGAGCACTTCATCACCACAACCACCATCGGAATCGGTGAGGGTTACGACGAGCGCATCCTCGATGCGGTCGCTGGTGCCGGTGCCGGAAACCACGTTGCTGCCATTCGCATCGACGAGGCCGTTGACGCACTCAACGCCGAGATCGAAGACATGCTGCAGAAGACCGTTTCGGGTCTGCGCGTAGAAATCGAGCTCGCCCGCGAGGTCGCCGGCCCTGGTTCTCGTGTTCGCAAGGGTGGCTGGGTTCGTCGATTCAACTGGGATGCTCCGCTCGCCGTTGCCGAACTGGGCGACCTTTCGACCGCCGAAGAGAAGAACTGGGTGTTCGACGCGACGCTTGCGCTGCGCGACCCAGAGATCGAGCTTCGCGAAGTCGAGGGAATCATCGTTCGCTGGCAGTACACCGACCTCGTCTCAGGCGACTTGGTCACCGGTGAAAAGCGCATCACGCTCGAACTGGTCGACAAGGACAACTGGGTCGAGCCGGCTCGCGATGAAGACATCGTGGCCGAGCTAAAGGCGCTGCGTCTCGAAGACGTGCGTCGCGCGGCTCAAGACCTCTACGACCGAGGCGCTTTTGCCGAGGCCGACGCCATGTTGACCGAAGCCGGAGTTGCGCTCGAACAATGGGCTCGCAACGCGAACCTGTCTGCCCGCCAGCAGGCTCGTCTCTTCCGTCACACCAGCGAGATGTCCTCGTTCGCCATGATGGATGACGGCGTGAAGTCGAAGCGCATGCGCGAAACCAGCAACCGCGTGATGCGCGACAAGACGAACTTCAGAGAGCGTCGCCCCAAGACCGGCGACAACGAAGAGATCTAGCGCAGACAAGGTTCGGCGGCCGCCGTTTTTCACCCCTTTCGCCGGCGGCCGCCGAGACACCTTGCCCGTCATTGCCTAAGCACTTAGCCCTGGCCTAAACCTGCCTCAGCAGAACTAAACCTGCCGCCGCAACCTCAAGCCTGCTTTGCTGCACCCTCACGAAAACTCGCATTGCCACAAAAACTTACGTCTAGAAAGGACACCTGCCCTATGTGGATTTTTACTGATACCGGATTCATCTCGATCGTTCGCAAGCCAGAGCACCCTGGAGTGCTAACCGTGCGTGCTCGCGATCGCCATTCACTCGAGTTGCTCGCTGCAAAGGCGGGCGTCGAGATCAAACGATCGCCAGAGGGCGATTACCCCTACCGAGTTTTCGTGACCGACGGGCCTTTCCTCGAATGGTTCCTCGACCGCGGAGGCGAGCTCAAGTATTCAAACTTCAAGTCGCGAGTTGGCAAAACCCGCGGCTATGAATTCACGGATGCTCTGCACGGCGTCTGGGCAGCGATGCTCGCCGTCGAAGACGAAGGTGCGCGTGAACCGCTCACCGACGCAGAGCTCGACGATCGCATTCGACAAACCGAAGCGATTACTTCCGAAACCCTAGCAACGACCGAGAAATCGGAGAAAGAGTAAACCAACATGAAACAACTTCTAGTCACCTACGATGACCTATATCTGGATTGGCTTTTGGGAAAGGGCGATGGCTCTCACCCAACCAATCCGGTGCGCGCCCAATTGGCGACCGCGCTTCTAAAGAAGCGCCTTGGCGAGCGCGTCCGGGTCATTCACCCTCAACCTGCCGACAAGGTAGAAACTGACAAGCGTGCGATGCTACTCGTTCACGATGGCAATTACGTTTCGAGAACGCTAGCCGGCACCAATGGCGAATGGTACGAAAACAAGCCGTCGGTGGCAGCTGCCGGTTGCGCCATGTTTGGTGGCACAATGCGTGCCGTTGAGGCGTTACTCACGGGCGAAGCTCTTGTTGTTTTCAACCCGCAAGGGGCAAAACACCATGCGCGTCGCGCATCCGGTTCTGGTTTCTGTGTTTTCAACGACATGGCTGCCGCAGCCTTGCTCTTGCAAGCGCAGGGCCTGAAGGTGCTCTACATCGACTGGGACATTCACGCTGGCGACGGCGTGATGCACCTGCTCGAGGCTTCGGGTATTCCTTGCATTTCGATTCACCTAGCTTCGGGCTATCCGGCGGATTCGACGATGCAGACCGGCGTCGCTGGTGAACTGCACAACCCAGAGAAGCATCAATACAACTTCAATGTTGAACACGGTGCGAATGATGAAGTTTTCATGGCGTGCATCGACGCTGCCGCAGACATCATCGACAAATATCAACCGGATGTCATCTTGCTTGCTGCAGGTGCTGATGGTCACACTGGCTCGGGCAATCTAGGCCAGCTCGCCAACTACACCGGGAAGGGTTACCGTTACGCCGCGCAGATGATCGCACAAAAGGCAAACGCTTATGCGCAGGGCCGTGTGATTATTGGCGGCGCGGGTGGCTATCAACCACTGAAGGAGACCCCAGAAACCTGGGCTCTCGTGGTGGAGGAGATTTACAACACGGTTTGCACTACAGATAGGAGAAACTAACATGTGCAACGGCTACAGAATAGATCCGCTTTGGTCAGAGATTGTTGCAGGTCTTTGGCAGGGCGGCACAGATGACACCGACGTGGTCGGCTACCACCCGTTGGCCGATTCGCGCTCGGGAGCTTCTCTCGGATACTTCGAGCGCAAGGCAATCGCCGAAGCTGGAGCTTGCCGCATCACTCGCACGAACTTCGATTCGGTTTATACGCTTTACGCGCGAGCCAACGGAGTGTCGTGGCGGGTTAAAGAAGTGCGTTTTGGTTTCGATGACGGCGACATGACCGACTTTTCACCAGAGCGCGACCTCGCCTTTTTGGTGCGTGAGGCCCACCGCGACTGGAAGGAAGGCAAGCGTGTGCTCATCCGTTGCCAAGCCGGCTGGAACCGTTCAGGTCTGGTCACCGCGTTGGTTCTGATTCGCGATGGTTATTCACCCGAAGAAGCGATCGACCTGATTCGCGCAAATCGCTGCTCTCATGCACTTTCCAACTCGATTTTCGAGCGTTGGCTACTTGAGACGGCTGATGTCGACTTTTGGAGGGCTGGCGTTCTCAACAACGCCGCCTAATAATGGAACGAACGGAAGGAAACAGCATTGGAATGTAAATCAATAGCAATCGGAGTTCGGCACGAGGTTCGAGGTCGATCCCGCAAAGACTCGTTCTTTGTTATCGAGTGCTCCTTGCGTGAGTACTACCCCCTGGTTTACCTGGGCGAGTGTTACGTCGATGCCGATTCGATGCGCAATTTCGACGAGTGGCTCAGAGGAGACCTTAAAAATTGTCACCTGTTGGTTTCACTCGACTATAAGTACGCGATGGTTCGCCCTTGCGGCGACAAGGGTGAGTTCTACATCAGGGATGGTGAGGAGCTTCTGCCCATGTTGCCTTACCCAATCTCTGGGCCGGTTGACGAGAAGCTGATTCCGGCTCTTGAGCGAGAGGTTGCGCCATACACCGACCTTTGCCAGCGCTATGGCTACAAGCCAAAGCGCACGGTTATCAGACCAAGAATCTTCTCGCGACCTTTTGAGCAGCGAGCAAGCTTAGAGAGCCTAGATAGCTCAATTCGCAACGCCTACCTCGAACCGGGTAAGGCCGAAGCCGACGACCTGATTCTGGCATTTCTCGCTCGAGAGAACGGGAACGTCGGTTTTAATATCCCGCAAGCGCAGCACCTGGCGGTCGAAGCAGAGTTGCAACGACTTTTGCGCCAAGGTGAGCTCTGGAACGGTGGCCCGTTGCACCTATACGACACCGAAGGTCTCACACTTAGTGAGCTGTCGGCCAGACGCAAGCGTGCACTGAAGAATTGCGACAAGCTTTGGCAAAAGTTTCCAGACCCATTTCTACAACACGGCGATGGCGATTCGTTTGCGCTAGAACGTTGGCTGCACCAGTTCGACCTAGACGAGTTGCTCGAGCTGGTTGTTGTTGCGTGGTACAGAAGCTCTGTGCAAGCCCATCGCGAGAAGACTCTCGTCGTGGTTGCTGATCAGGTGCTTCGTAGCTAGTGATTGCGACTAATCCACTACTTGGCCCGCAGTGGGAGCCGATCGGTCACGTTCTCATTCGCTTGCTCGAAGATGTGAGACGGGGGAACATGTTTAGCGTTCAAACGTACATCCGCCGTTTCTCACTGAGCCCCTACACCTCGCCATATTTTCAGGCAATCAAGGTCGATGGTGGCAGGGTTCAGATGGAGCTTTCGGGCAATCTGCAACTCGAACCCAAGCTGAGTGAGGCCGAGTATGTCGAGCTCGAGTTTTATGGCTGGACGCGCCCGGAGGTTACCGAGGCCGAATACCGCGAGAGTGGTGGCGGTTCGAACCCCAACTTCGTGCGCTTCTATGAGCCGACCGACGACCCGGTCGACATCGCCGAGTTTCTGCTTGTGACGCTCGTGGGCGTTTTCGACATGGTCGAGGATGATTTCTGGGGGTTCTCGACTAAGGCCAAGGCCGATTACGTCGAAGGTTTGAAGAAGTTATCTCGTCTCAAGTATTCAGAGGGAAACCCTGACCGAGAAATCTTTGCGCTGCCCGGTCGGCACGAAGACATGTGTGAGCCAAGACAGTCGTCAGAGGCTTCTATATAGAGGCACATAAATGTCGGTGGTAACACCTAACCTAAAAATGTAAGGAGATGGCATGAAGATCGATCAGAAGTTAGAAATCGAGAAGCTGCTCCTACAACCGGTAGTCGATAGACCTCGGCGAATCGCTGAGCTCGTGCACCGCATCCAAGTTGATAAAGCTGGGCGTGCTTACATCGACCACCCTCGTCGTGTGGCCGAGAACGTGCAGCAGTTGCCCGGTTTCGATCACCTTCCCTCACAAGAACAGGCCGATGCGGTTGCCGCCTCTTGGCTACACGACGTTATCGAAGATTCCGGCGATGAAGCTTGGCCGAAAGTGACCCAGGCCGATCTGGTTAGCTGGGGCGTCAGCGAGCGCGCAGCCGAGATCGCAGAACTGCTTACCCGCAAAGACGATGTGACCAACGACATCTATTACGCCCGAATCAAGGCAGACCCACTGGCTCGCATGGTCAAGATCGCCGACATCACCGACAACTCGAATAAGCAACGTGTGCTTTGGGTAGAGGATGCCGGGGGTAAGCGCAATGCCAGCAGGTACATCCAAGCCTTCGAAGTCTTCGACTTATCGAAAGACGAGCGCATCTTTTTCGATTTCCGCACCAACGAACCTGCCGAGCAAGGTACCATCACCGACGAGAGGCTGCTTCGATTTGGAGCTCGAGGTGATGGCCCTGGTAAGTATCTGGCACTATTTTGCATGGATGGCGCCTGGTCGCAGTGGTGGTTCAATAAGTCAACTTTGCTTTGGGAACCCACTTATCGAATGGGCGAGCTAATGATCAAAGGGGAGTTCGATTTTGACATCATCTCGCTAGGGGTAGCGAAGCAAGATTTCCCTCAAGCGTTTCCGATTGTTCAGAAGGAGAGTGATTCAAATGGCTAAGTCTGATGGCTCGCCCAACAACACGAACTCACCTGCTCTCGAATTCGAGACTCTAAGCCTCGATGATGCCTGCAGATTCGTGCACGTTCGCATTTGCGAGTACGAACGCGATCGCGGACTTTGGTTGCGCCACGCCGAGACCGCACGCTGGCTTCACTGGAGCAAGGATTTCCTCTATTGGGTTCCCTCACTGCACGGCCCAACCTTTTGGCGTGAGGATTATTGGTGGTTGGACGATGAGGTTTTGGAAACAGAAGACCTCACGCCTGAAACTGCATCGAAGTTAATTCCTGGCTGTATTACGGTGGTCGCTAAAGTCGATAAGCGCATGGAAGCTAAACGGCGCAAGATTCGCCGGGACAAGGAAATTGCAAGCACAGACTTTCAAGTTTTCGTAGCGCCTGAGAAACTGCCCGAGGGCTTCTATTTCTTAGATGACGGGTCGAGGCGCACCTATCAACATCAGGAAAATCCAACCGGCCACGCTTACGGCCGAGTTAGTTTTGTCGCAGGCCCGGCCTATTGGGCCGCCTATTGGCTGCCCGGCGACGACCCAAACACTCGAATATCTGGAGACAGCCGGAGATTCCTCGACAAAAACGAAGCTCAAGCGTGGGCTATCGAGGGGATGCGAAGTGTGGAGAAAATCCATCAGGAAGTTGTAAAAAACGAGACCAAAAGTGAGGAGACTAAATGATTGAGAATCGTGAAAAGGAAATCGTTTACATCGACATGGACAACGTGGTTGTTGACTTTGTTACAGGGATTGAAAAACTCCCTTCCGAACTGCTGGCGCAATTTCCAGAAATTGACGGCAAGCGTAAAGGGATCGATGATGCGCCAGGGATCTTTTCTCTCATGGATCCATACCCAGATTCGATTGACGCAGTAATCGCGCTCACGCAGTCAACGAAACTTGACGTTTACCTGCTCTCCACCGCACCTTGGAACAACCCGAGCGCCTGGTCTGACAAGCTCAAGTGGGTTCATGACAAATTTGACACAGGCATCAGAGACGAAAAACATCCCGAGCGTGAGAACCACCTTTACAAGCGCCTAATTCTCTCGCACAACAAACACCGCAATGCTGGGGCTTATTTGATCGACGATCGTCTGGCGAATGGCGCACGAGATTTCAAGGGTAAGCACATTCATTTTGGTGAAGCCGACCCTTTAGAGCTGCGTGATGGTGAATTCCCGACTTGGCTCAGCGTTCTTCAGTTTTTCTGCACTAAAGGGCTGCTAGAAGCAACTGTGGTTGAGGAGTTTGCTCGAAAGCACAAAAAGCTGGGGGAGTAGTTGGAAAAACACCGCGACCTCGCAGGCAAAGAGTGGAACCCGCTCAAACAGGTAATCGTCCACCTCATCCACCGAGTGATAGCGCTCCACTCAGCGGAGTTCTACACCTATCGACAGGTGAGCAATCGCAAGGCAACGCGCTCGCCAGGAGTCTTCTTCGACGCTTCCGGCGACCTGATTCACGTCGAGATTTCCGGAAACGTAGTTTGTGACCCGCCGCTAACACAAGACGACCTCATCAAACTTCAAATACTCGGATGGTCGACCCCAACAGTCACCGCCGAAGAGTTTCTCGACGAGAACGGCTTCGGTGGCCTGCCTAATGTTTCGCGTGACTTCTCGCCGCTGACAGATTTTGCTCAAATCGCCGATGAAGTCGTGGCTGCGTTAGTGATGGCGTACCAGCTAGACATTGCCGACAACTTTTTCTTCGGCCCGACAAAAGGAATTGAAGACGAAATCGACGGCCTAGGCCTGCTCGATCGACACGATGCGAACGAGAAGAACGCTAAACGGCGAGTGTTCAGCATCCCCGTTGGCAGCCTCGTGAAGCCTGACGATGAGAGCCACGCATGAACGACGTCGGCCTTGATCAAGAGCTGTTCACGATTCTCGAGCAAGAGAATGAAGAGCGGTGCGAGTACGACAGCTGTGAGTTGCCCCGAACGCATCTTTTGGTCTGCTCGCGGTGCCGGGCATCTGAGAACATCTGCGAGATTCACGCGGCCAAGGCAAAAGCCGCACCCCGCAACGAACTAGTGATATTCAACCGGTCGTGCCAGCACACGGTGCTGATGTTCACGTGTGGCAAGGTGCGGGTGAAGTAGTTAGATAACCACTGCCCAAGACTAAAAGCCGATTCGCTGTTTGTTTTTAGGCTGCGAATCTAGATTGTCTGGCACATCTTCAGGCACGAAAGCCGTTATCTCCTTGAGCTCGATGACGCCATCGGCCACCGCACGCTGGCTAAGGTTGTTGTTCATACGCTCAAACAATTTGCGAACATAGCGACCATTTCCAGCAGCCCCAGATGTATCAACAGACTTGAAATGTTGAATGAGCTTTTCTTCGACACCCTTTCCTAGTTTGATGTCGTGAGAGTCTGCCATCCTTCTGAAGATCTCCGTTAGATCCTCAGGGGAGTAGCTTGGAAAGTCGATCACAGTGTTAAAACGCGAACGTAATCCGGGGTTGCTTTTTATGAAAAGGTCCATTTCTTCGCTGTAGCCGGCAACTATCACGGCGAGTTTTTTGCGGTTGTTTTCCATTTCTTGAAGCAGCGTGGCGACCGCCTCTTCGCCGTAGCCACCAAGACGTCCTTCGTTAAGCGAATAGGCCTCGTCTATGAACAAGGTGCCGTTGAGGGCTTTTTTGACAATATCTTTGACTTTGGGTGCAGTCTGCCCCACGTACTCTCCAACTAGGTCAGACTTGCCGGCTTCTATCAAGTGCCCTTTTTCTAAAAGACCGATGGAACGGTAAATTTCTGAAACTATTCGAGCGACCGTTGTTTTTCCGGTGCCTGGTTCACCAGAGAAGACCAAATTGTTGCCAGGTGTGACAGTCTTGAGCCCTGCTTTGATTCGCTCCTCGTTGACTTGGTGAGTTGCAATCAGCAACTTGATTTGATTCTTCACCTCTGCCAAGCCCACGAGTGAATCAAGTTCGGCCAAGCAAGCTTCTAGAGTTTTCGAAGCTTCTTCGAGTACTTTCTCAAGCTCTGGCTCTGACTTCTCGACCTTAGGCTTGGGATCAGTGGCTTGTCTAGCAGATGGGCTGCTCGTCGGCGCGGATGAATCGGCGGAGTTTTGTGCCAGCGCCAGAAGTTCATCAAGGACCTTTTCGTCACCCTCTTTTTCTAGGAGTATAGATATTGCTTCGTTGGCCTCATCGCCCACGGAGACGTTTCCATCACCCCGCGCCCAGGTACTGTTCTGTTCAAGTGTGGCTAGATTTTCGTTCCATGTCGTTTTGGCATCGCCAGAGAGTTCAAGTTGCTTGATAGCGACGTAAAGAACATCTATAACTTGTGCTGGATTTCTATTGCGCCGCTTCGCCTCTTGGAGCACCCGGTCGGTGATTTGAGAACGGTTAATTTCAACCCTCGAACATCCACTTAGCACCGAATTTTTCTTTCAATGCCGTGCCCATAGTATTGCTCTCCCAAAGGACGGAATGGACCGCCCATTTAAGTTCGTTTGGATCGATAGTGTCACCTGGAATCACACAGTAGACATAAGCCACCTTTGTACCGGCTTCTTTATCATCTGCCACTCCAACCTGTAGCGACAGCTTCCCAGTTAACTCCTCGGCCATGAACTTGTAGAAATCTGCAGAAGGTTGGATGTCCTTAGAGACCCAAGATCTGACAAAAACTCGAGTGAGGGGCAGGTCATTTTCCTCTGCGAACTGCAGAAATTTTGGGTCCGTCATTTCACTCACGTAGACAGTGATCGAGAAGTTATCAAAGGGGACAGCGTAACCATCCACTCCGTTTGCTAGACGAACATCGCTATAAGACTCGCGAAGGTACCGACCCACACGGTCCTTAAGTTCTAGTAAATTTGCCATCTGTGTCCCTTCCAGATTTTGTTGATATCACAATAGGGCTACTGTTTATTCGTTACAACCGAGCTCCATAAAATCGGCGTAACGATTTTGTATCGAGAGGATTCTTCATGGACACATACGCGAGTTGGTCGATCGTCTTTCAGGCGGTGACTGCAACCGCCATCATCTTGGCAGCCTGGCAAGTTACGTACCACGCTCGTCAGATGCACCGCGATCTCGAGATGGAGTATGTAAAGCAGTATTGGGACATTGTCAAGTCTTCGAGCAACAAGTGGAGGGCAAGCCACTTTCTAGAAGAACCAGATTCTGAAGCGGACGCCAGGGCGATAGTTGACTACCTCCAGCTTTGTGAGGATGAACTCGAACTCAGGCGCAATGCAAGAGTTACAGACAGCACCTGGGCTCTATGGGCAGCAGCTATCGCTTCGGTGATGAACATGCCACACTTTCGCCAAGCGCTTTTAGACACACCTGATGAAATGTATGTAGAACTCCGCACGATGCTGACATCACAACAACCAAAAACATACGATCCTCTAAAGAGGAGCTTAATTTGGCGCAGGTTGCACGGCCTTTAGCCCTGACAGCGCAGTTGATGAAGGCGCATGGCCAGCCCAAATCCTCACGGTCAAGCTGTTTGAAATAATGACACTCACTGTCTGTAGCTACAACTAATCTGAACTCAAGTGGATTGGAGAGATGATGATCACATTCGCAAACCTAGAAGAAGAACTTGGGTCTGACGACGAGCCATTCTTCTTTTCTGAGGAACCGGAGACGGAACAAGCTGGACTCTTTCCAGTTCTTTGGGCGAATGTCTGTTGTCTAAGCGTTGCCATTGACCTTGCAAACCAAAATGCAGCCATCGAAAAGCATTGGTCTGAAGGTCCTGAAATGAAGAGTGACTTGAGTGGGTATGAATTCAAGGAACGCTCTCTATCAATTGCAGTGGTTCAGGCACGTGACATTCACCTTGAACATGCTGAAAATCACGGATTTGAGGCAGAGGCCTTTCTTGCAGTGCACGCACTGTTCGCGGCACATCAGGCTCAGTGGTACGGAGACAACTCTGGCGAGTACTGCGAGTCCTCTATCGAAGACGACCTGCGTTGGCTTAGGTTTTTCGTGCTCCACTTCTCGAAGATATCTTCGGGTGAGTGTGAATGTGCGAGTCAAGCTTTAGCCGCAATAGAAAACATCAAAGAATATGCAACGGATCTAGAAGTCGTCCTCTAGACAGGTCATCGATGGTGGTCATCCTTCAATCTCAAAACTTGCTCGGTTGTGTCTGGAGTGGGCTGTAGTGTGAAACCACAGTTGGTAGCGAAGGGGGCGAGATGAATTTCTTTGCCAAAACCCATATAGAAGACGAGTGGATGCCGCTCGGTGAGTGGTTTACGTCGTTTATTGACTTAGGGCGCAAGATTTATGCGGCCCAAGCATCGGGTATGGTCCTCAAAAAAATCCTTTTGTCCGTTCCTGTTATCGACATGGTCTCGCTTGCAATGGCTATTGGCTTCAGCCGAGCTGCTTACGCTTCAGGCCAAAACAGTGCTGAACGTATAGAGCTTTCTGCGTTGAGAATCGGCAAAAATGTTCAGATGAGAGCCATTTGGGACCAAAAAGATGGGTTAGTCACCCCACCCGCAAACTTTGTCGGCCAGTTAGTTGGCATCGAACCAGGAGCAAATCCCGCCGATAAAACTGCATTGACTTTCAAGTTCAATAATGGCCTCACCGTGAAACGCGACGTTTTCCCTTCAACCTCCAGACTGGGAGAGTCGAGCCCAACTAAGGCGATTCGGTTTTTTGAGGTTCCATCTGGCGTTCCACATAAAAGTGGTGACTCAAATACCTCTGCGAGAAAGATTCGAGATCGAAAGATAACTCGGCCAGATTTTAAGCAAGATCAAATCGAAGCATGGTTTAAAAGGTTCGAAGGGTGGGAACACCAAATTTGCCCCACGTTAGCTGTATTTGGCCCTGCGTCCGACATTAGAGAGTATGGAAGATTGCTCTTTCGAGATGTCGAATTGCATGACACCGTTCTAAACATTGACCACGATGAGATCCTCGATGTTGCAAGGCTCGACAACCTTTCAAATGATCAACATCCTCATTTCGTAAACGTGATTGACCAAGTGGCCAGCTTTCCAGAGGCTGGAAGCCCCGCGAGGGCAGCCTTAGAGATGTTCCCTTTCGTTTGCCTTGATGGAAACATCGCGATGGCATCTCTTTCCCAAAAAACCGTGCTTAGAGATAAGTGCCTCATCGCTCTTTGGGAAACGTCAAAGCCGAATTTGCAAAACATCGCAATCGAGACTTTTCTTGAAACAGCAAGTCAACATAAACGTTTGAGCGATTTTGAAGTGACACTTGGCTGGAATCCGCCGGTTGGCGTGCAGATTTGGGGGTGGGTGTGATGGACATAAAAGCAATCGAAAAGCGATTCGCGAATCTCGCTGCGTTGTGGGACCAGCAGTCCATCCAAGTCTTGACATTTGAAGATAAGGCGAGGCAAGAGGCTTTCCACCACCTCGGAAGAATCCAGAAGAGTCTCAATATCGACGGTCTAGTGTTGCCCAACCTTGGTTCTTTGTTAGCCCATATTCACTGGGACTTGAGAGGTTACCTAGCCCCGAGTCATGACGCCAAACTCCACTGGGATAGCCGAATCGAAGAATTGAACTATCAGATTGCGAGTTCTGCGCACGCGCTTGGAAGTGAAGCGAGGGACTCGGCGCTCTCGCTAAGGCGATCTCTGGAAACTCTTAGGGAATCTGATGAGCACTTTAGTGACGCACTTTCTTCACATCTATTTGGTAAACGAACGCTTATTGTCACTGAAAAAGATAGACAGCGAGCTTCTGTTGGCCATTTTGTTTCTTTGCACACAGATGTAGACGCTGTAGACATCGTTCAATTGCAAAGCTTCTTTCGCCTTGACACCAGTGTTTACGAACAAGTTTTGATTCTCGCCGCACCAAAACGTTTATCAGACAACTACATGCGGGCGCTATTGCTGGGGGGCGCCACCTCCAAAGCGAAGTTCCTTTGTGCAAATTGGCTAGCTGGCCACGAACCCCAGAAGGTCGTTCAGGACTTAGTGCCGGGATTACCTGGCGTAAAAAAACCTGTGTTCACGGTGGTTGGACCAGTGCTATTGCTCGGCAGCGTAGAACTTGAAAATGAGATCTTTGAGGCCTTTCAAGACGGTCCACAACAACTGGACTACGAAACTTATTCTGGCGGAGGCTCATTGGACTGCCGGGTTGTAAAGCTTGCCAAAGGTTACATAATGCCTGTTGAAGCTCAGGCAAAAAAAGTCAGTGTTCTGTCAACCGGTGAAGATGGGGATCTAGTTGTGCAGTACAGGATTCCAGGCAAGAGTCTTGAGGTAGGGGACATCCTCTTTGAATTGAGGGATGGTGCGGAGGAAGACTTCTTAATGGACCAAGCGCAGATTTCAATGGGGATCTCCTTCCATGAATTCGCTAAAGGGCGAACAGAGTGGAAGCGACGTGTCTCCGAACTTGTCGCAGCCGAGGGTAAAAATGCGGTCATTCGAAAACTAAAGGCTTCGGGAGTGAAAACTGCTAACTATCTCGACGATTGGTTAGAGAACGTTGACTTCACCACACCAAGGGCAAAGAAGGACTGGCACAACTTACTTCTGGCACTCAACTTCACTGACCAAGAGATTTCAAGACTGGAGGCGCTTGGATCTGATTTGCGTGCGAACTTGATAGCCGTGGGGCAGAAGGCTCGAGGGTACATGGCAGAGGCTGTGACATCGAGCGATCTAGAACGGATTCGGAATTCGGAGATCGTTACCAAGCAGTTGGATGGCTTTGGAGACGCGGTGTTTATACTGGCGATGGTCGAGGATCCCGATGCGGGGCCTTCGACATGTCAGCCCCATGAACTTAGGAAAGTTTTGAGAGTTTAGTTATGGTCCAGATGCGTCCAGATTTCATAAGCAAGACTGCTCCCAAAGGGGAAATCGCGCTCTTCAACCTATTGCGTGACGTTAAAGGGGCCGACAATTGGATTGCCCTTCACTCACTAGACATATTCGGTGACATTCCGACCGGGCAGGGGGAGGCTGACATGGTCGTCCTCATACCTGGCAAAGGCGTGATCTTCGTTGAAGTCAAGAGTCACGATAGTGTCACGTTTAGAAAGGGAGTTTGGAGATATAACGGTGAGATTTCAGAGAAGGGTCCGATAAAGCAGGCATACAACGCGATGTATGCAGTCATGAAATATCTAAAGAGTCAGAACCTCAACACTCACGATATTCCATTTGGTTTTGTCGCTTGGCTAACGGGCGGGAAAAAAGAGGACATCGACCCGACTCCTGAAATCAAGCCTTGGATGATCCTCGACAGTTCGGACCTGAAGAAGGATATCAAAGGGTCCCTCTCCAACGTGATGGACAACTGGATAGACCTCCGAGGATTCTGGAACAATGTCGATCCTTCGAAATTGGCTTCCGTTCCCCAGATCAATGAAATAGCAATGTTTTTGCGACCGGATGTCCAGATAACTAAGACAGCTGACATGCGAATCGCTGAATTGAATGCTTCACTCGGTCAGGCGCTTGCAGAACAAAAATTGATCATGGAGCTTGTCAAAGGTAAGAAGTCGCCAGTGATTATTTCGGGCGTGGCAGGCACTGGGAAAACCCATATTGCTATCGCCGAGGCAAAACGCGCGCACCAGCGAGGCGACCGAACATTGTTTGTTTGTTTCAACAAGGTGTTGGCGAAGTACTTAAAGCAGGAACTATCTGACTACAACTATGTCGAAGTTCACCACATTCACTCATATATGACGCAATTGACAGGTCAAACCCCTCTTGATGAGAACGACTCAATTTGGTGGAGAGAGACTCTACCCTCCCTTGCTGAAGCGGCAATCATCGAGCAAGGCCCCTTAGAGAGGTTCGATT
The DNA here is from genome assembly GCA_903935175.1 of uncultured Micrococcales bacterium. GTDB lineage: Bacteria > Actinomycetota > Actinomycetes > Actinomycetales > Microbacteriaceae > Rhodoluna. Next base: position 12,392 of record CAIZQQ010000044.1, on the reverse strand, counting down.
GCCTAATCGTCGATGAAGCCCAAGACCTCTGTCTAGATGCATATCTGGATGTGCTGGATCTCTCACTTGAGAACGGTCTTGCAAATAGCCCTTCGTTCTTTTTCGGTGATTTCACGCATCAAGCAATATACCTCGCGGGTGATTTAGCGTTGGAAAACTTGAAGCGAAAAGCTCCAAACGCCTTCGAAGCTAGCCCGCTAGATGTCAACTGCAGAAACACCAAGGAAATTGGCGACACAATCATGCAGATCCTCAAAGAGCCAACTCTGTATTCCAGTTACAGGCGGACAGAGGCCGGTGTCGCGCCTACTTTGCGCCGCATGAACGCCGGTGATTCGATTGAAGATGAGGCGAAAGCCCAACTTTCGAGGCTAGCCAAGACTTTTCCCCTTGAAGACATAGTGATTCTAAGCTCCAATAAAAAGTTGCTTGAGAATCTAGTTGCAACTTTGAAACTAGAAACCACCCCGATTGAAGCGCCGAAAAAAGGAAAAGTACGTTGGGGCACAGCCCATGCCTTTAAAGGTATGGAATCGGCAGCAATTCTCTTGATTGAGTTTGAAGATGGGGCATCGTCACGCGAAACGTTCTACATTTCAAGCACTAGATCGCTGGCAGAGCTCGTATGTGTTATGCCAGCAAAGGTTATTGAAAAGCTAGTTAGGGGTAATTAATTGGGATCAGAATCACGTGACAAGGTTGTCGACTATATCGTCAACGAAACCTGGGGGCCAGTTCTTCCTATATCTCCAAATGCTTTCAAGTTGCCGGAACCCGACGCCGAGGGCGTTCATGTTATCCCCGCTGAAAATTCAAGGGACAAGATAGTTGATCCAGCCACTAATGAACTAATCATTCAGGGAAAGGAACCAAAAAAGCTTTATGGAACAGGTGTCCTACACAAGCTGGAAAAATCTAGCAACGAGCCTGTCGATCTGACACCCGCGCCACAGGCGATTGATGAGATTGATGACGAGGAAGGCGATGCACCGCCTGAACCAAAAGTCGACGTCGTAGGCGGCGGTCGGGATTCAAACGTTGATGACGATGACTTTTCTCTCGAGCAGTCCCAAAAACTGTTTCCAAGTGCAATGGGTCTGACCTTTCAAATTGCTCTTTCCGAAGGCGACCAACTCAAAGTTGAGTTCAGCGGCGCAATCTATGAGGAAATAAAAATAAAAATTGGCGAACGCAAACCGGCGCAAGCTTGGAAGCGAATCGCGATCTCAGGCTCATTTGAAGAGCAATGGACATCGGCCAAATTTGCCCTTAATCGGCTCCATAAGATACCGCTCGAAGGCGCAGCCAGCGAGTACGTAAACGTTTACTTGAGGTTACGCAAAGGAGGCACGCTAGCAGACGGGCGCTTAATTCTTATCGCGACGCTTGTGGCCAAGAACCTGGGTGAATCTGATAAAGACAAGGACGTTTTTCAGTCTCACTTGCGCTTCGAAGTCGTCGGTGTTGGGCATCTAGTACCAACACAATCCCGGGCCTCTGAGCAAATGGAGCAGCAGGAGCTTGATCACCTGTACCGTCATGCTTTGAACTTCGGTACTGGGCACGGAACTTCCGCTCATTGGCAAGAAGTGCCGGGGCAACCTCTAAGAAGTATCGAAACAGCTGCGTTGCCGAAGTTTTATCAAGAGGTTCTCGACTTTGACTACTTGCCATCCATTTCAATGAAGTCGATGGCCGAAGATTCCCACACTTCTGTAATCGGTCAACTGACTGAGTTCGTCGACTCATACAGCGAGTGGATTCAAGAGGAGTCCGAGAAATCCATGATCCTGGCTCCAGAGAATTCTGCCGTGGTCAATGCCTTAACGGCGAAGGCGCTGCACATAAAAAGCAGGATCGGAGACGGCCTCAAGCTTCTCGCTGATCAAGAACAGGAAAAAGTTTTCAAGGCTTTTCAGTGGGCTAACGAGGCCATGTATGAGCAACAAAAAAACGGTAAGAGGTCACCCAGGAATTGGCTTCCGGGAGAGCAGTTTGCACTAGAAGCAAAGTCTGAACCCTCCGGAAGCTATGGTTCCTGGCGGCCATTCCAAATCGCTTTCTTGCTCGCCATCATTCCTGGTCTGGTCAATAAAGAAGACCCAACGCGTGACGAAGTTGATCTAATCTTCTTTCCTACGGGTGGCGGTAAAACTGAAGCTTATTTAGGAGCGGCGGCTTTCACCATTCTTTACAACCGTCTTACAGCTCAGCCAGACCAGAACATGGGCGTCGAAGTGCTGATGCGCTACACCCTTCGACTTCTAACCATTCAGCAGTTTGAACGCAGTTCTGGGCTCATCGCGGTCTTGGAGCAGAAGCGCAGCATGAACTCCTCAGAACTTGGGAAAAAGCCAATTTCGATTGGAGTTTGGCTGGGGCGAGACACCACTCCAAACTCGCGAGCGGATGGCCTTGCTGAACTCAAAGACCCCAAGTACCGCAAAGAGGATAGCCCGAACCCTTTCATCCTTACAAAGTGTCCGATTTGCGCAGCAAAATTCGGTTGGTGGGAGCAGCCGCGTAAAGGAAGCGCAAAAAGCACTGGTTTCTGGAAAGGTTTCAGCCGAGTCCCAAACACAGGGTCAAAAGCCACAATTCGTTTCCTGTGCCCAGATCAAGATTGTGTCTACGGCGATGTCGACAACCCACTTCCGATTTGGATAACCGACGAGGACGTTTACGAAGAGCAACCAACCTTTATTCTCGGCACAGTAGATAAGTTTGCCCAACTTGCATGGAAAGAGGAGGCTAAGTCGATCTTCAACATCGACTCGAACGGAGAACGTATCGGCCCCCCTCCGGCGTTGATTATTCAGGATGAATTGCACCTGATTTCGGGCCCTCTAGGCTCAATGGTCGGGCTCTATGAACCCGTGATTGAGAAATTGTGTACCGACACTCGAGGCGAAAAAATCGTACGACCGAAAATTGTGGCGTCGACGGCTACCACACGCAATTTTGTCGCCCAAGTCAGAGGTCTGTATGGCAGGGAGAAAGTCATGCTGTTCCCTCAGGCTATCGACAGAGCGAATGAAACTTTTTTCTCTACGGTTATGGTCAACAAAGAAACTGGAGAAAAAGAAAAGGGCAGTCTTTACCTAGGCGTGAGCCCTGCCACTTTCGGCAGTGCGCAGAATGCTGCGGCCCAGCTCGCGGCGATCTTAAAGCAGGCTCCAAACATGGTTCCCGACGAAAAAGACGCCTCCATGGATTTCTATCGCACGTCTGTTTGGTTTTTCAACAGCCTCAAAGAGCTTGGAACTACGATGACACTGATGCTGTCGGTTACTAGAGATGTAATTGGCGGCATTCGACTTGGCAAACGTTTCCCAGACGGAGTTGATAAGGGAACGTATCCAAACAAGATCTTGGAACTAACAAGTCGTATCGATTCAAACAAAGTATCCGGGGCTCTAGAACGACTTGCAAAGCCAAGTTGGGATGTCAAAGGCTACGATACATGCCTAGCCTCGAGCATCATGGAAGTAGGTGTCGACGTACCCCGCCTAGGCCTCCTCACCATCATGAGCCAACCGAAAACAACCTCGCAGTACATCCAGGTTTCTGGTCGCGTCGGGCGAGCTCGTTCAGTTGGCCCGGGACTTGTTGTCATGCTTTACAACACCGGCCGCGCTAGGGATCGAAGCGTGTATGAACGATTCCAGTCTTATCATCAGACTCTCTATGCTCAGGTTGAGCCTCTAAGCGTAACCCCCTTTGCAATTCAAGCGATGAATCACGGTTTGAATGGCGCTCTGATTGCTCTCTACAGAATGACCGTGCCTTCAAATGGTTCTCCAGATGCAATCGACTGGGTGCATTTTGACTCCTGTGTTGAGGTCTTTCGCGAGCGGGTGCAAAGCTTAGGTTTGCAAGACCAGAGCCAGATTGATTTTGAACATCACATCAAGTCGTTGAAGGCTTACATGCAGGCTTACAGCCCTTCAAATTGGTCGTACCCATACAAGGTCGAATATGAAGGTTTCCACGACGACACCGTAGTTCCGGCGCTTATGAGGGGCAGGCGCGAAAGTTTGAAGCCTCCAGTCGTAAAGGACAAGTCAATAATGGTCATGACGTCCATGAGAAGCGTGGATGGCCAGACCGTAATTCGTATTGCGAAACCTTATGCAGAACTTGAGGGAGACGAGTAATGGCAAAGCACTCGATAAGGCAAAGCACTGTAATTCAAGGTGCCGGGCCTGGGTCTCTTTCGATTCTCAAAGAAGGCCTCTCCGTCGTTATGCCGGGCCTCGACTCTTGGTATAAACGCGAGGCCGGTATCGCCGCCTCTAGTAACGGTATTCCTGACATGAGATATGTCCAGGACATCCCCGACAAGTGCAAGCTGGTCGATCCCAACCTTGCAGAAGCCCTCAATGTTGAGTTCTTCACGTACCCGCCAGCACAAGGTGCTGACTTCAAAACAAAAGAGTACTCGGAACACATTTCTGCATCCGTTTTTCCCACTTGGGCACTCTGTTACAACTGCAGGTCTTTGACTCGTCTTAAGAAAGACGATCAAAAACTAGCGAACTGCCCAAATTGCGAATCAAAGGAAAATAAAAAACGCCGAGTTGTTCAGGTCAACTTCATTATTGTTTGCGAAGACGGTCACATCGACGAGTTCCCATGGCTTCAATGGGTCCACAAGACAATAGTTCCAACGTGTTCTGAAAACTCATTGATCATTGAATCGAGTGGCTCAGGTGATCTGAAAGGGCAGAGAGTTACCTGCAAATCATGCAAGGCAACACGCACGCTGGCAGGCACAAATGAGGCAACTTCTGGAGATGCTGACGCTGAAGAAGAACGTGGCACCTATTTGAGCAACCGGCTCACAGACGGTGGTGCCAAGTACTTGTGCACAGGTTCTAGGCCTTGGCTCGATGATCACGAAGTTTGTGTAAACCCAGTGAGGTTGATTCTTAGAAATGCAACCAACTTGTATTACTCGAATCAGGTCAGTTCTCTATTGATTCCAAAAATCACTCCGAAGGTTGATGCGTTAGACGAAGCTATTGAGAAACACTATCTAGCGTTGTCCACGGAACACTTCATCTTGGGGGATGACTTTGACGAGCTGGCGATTTTTGCCTACGCCACGATCGGCTTGGAGTTCAAGAACTTTAAGAGACCTGAAATCGCTGAGCGTTTAGCGATTCGATTTGGTTCTTCCCAGGTTACGGATGTAAACGAAGAAAAGGTGACCATAAAGAGCCTAGAGATGAGGGAATGGGAGGCTCTTCGAACTCCAATCGAACATGAAGTTCTTAGGATACGTGAGGTAGGGTACTCAAACCACATTGAGGGAGTAGCTAACATTCACGCGGTACCTACGCTGACGAAAACTACTGCACAGACCGGATTTTCAAGACTAATGCCGAGAATTTTGGACCTCGCACTAGGAAAAAAGCTCATGAGCAAAAAATGGGCAGGTGCAAAATCTCGCTGGCTTCCGGCTGTTCGCTATGTTGGTGAGGGTATCTTCATCGAGTTTGATGAAACAAAATTGGCTGAGTGGGAATCCCAGGCAGGTGTGCAAAGCCGCGTAGCACCTATTGAGAGCAGGCTGATCGATAAAAACAGGTCAAATCCTGATGCCCCAAACGATGCCAGAAGAGTACTCCTTCATACAATTTCGCACCTTCTAATTCAGCAACTTGTCAACGATTGCGGTTACATCGCGGCATCGTTGATGGAAAGAATTTACGTGGGTGAGGGCATGGCGGGGCTCCTGATCTACACGGCTGCAGCGGACGCAGATGGGACCATGGGTGGGCTAGTTGAGATGTCGCGGCCTGATGCTATGAAGAAGGTGTTTGAGGGTGCCGTCACAGCTGCTCAATGGTGCTCTAATGACCCTGTATGCATGGAACTAGGCAAAGCTGGGCAAGGAACTTTTGGCACAAATCTAGCCGCCTGCCATAACTGCTGCCTTTTGCCCGAGACGGCCTGCCAACAGTTCAATCAAGGACTTGATCGAGCGACCCTCGTCGGTGACACAACGACGGATGCTTCTTTCAAAGGGTTCTTCGAAAGCTAGACCTTGGACGAAATGCGGGAGCGACCCTGCATTTAATGTAGCTTCTTTCCATCACCTACTTTTTGTAGGTGTTGGCTAGCCTATGTAGACGGGGATCTCCAAAAAATTAACTGAAAAAGGCTGCTTGAGTGACTTGCGGATGTGGTCAGCGAGAGCCGAGATCTGGAATAACAGAGATGCCATAGCGCACGTGTGGATCAGCGACTCCAACAAACCTTCGCTAAAAGAGGTTCTCCATCACTTGAACTCTGACTACATCGATTCACTTTTTGCCCTGTCGACATACATTGTCGCTGGAGTTGCACTAGGAGCTCTGAGAGAGACAAATTTCAAGAGTGCCAGTCAGTGGTTTGGCGCTATTAATCGGGAACTAGAAAACATGTGGGGTTGAGCGACCCTCCCAATTGGGCACTCATTGCGCCGAAAACTTTCGTTATCTAGACAAGCAAATCAGGCTGCAGCGCTGTCGGCTGACTCATTGACCGTCGTTACCAGGTCAACAATCAGGCGAACGTCCGAGCCCTCGAAGATCTGGTCAGGTCCTGCCGGTGAGTAGTCCGTGAATGGCGACTCGTAAAGGCGTCCAGGGTCCATAGAGCCGTTACGAGTTAGTTCATCGACAACTAGTTCAATAAACCTAATTTGGTTCACACCAAAGGTCTGTCGATTGAGCAATCCGGCGAATGCTTCTTCGACAGCGCTGCGTTCCAGCCCAACCAACGAGCGGATGAATCGTCCAAGGCTCCCAGCTGATGACTCGGCAAGTTCTATTTCCGACTGAGCGGCACCAGACTCTTCAAGCATGCGGCCAAGCTCGTCCAAGTCAGATTGAGTTAGCGACTTTCCTCGGCGAAGTTTTTGCAGTGAGAGGTTATCTTCGTGAGCACGGAGGTAAGCCTCGGCTTTTTGCTTGAAGCGTTCGAAGTTAGTCCCTGGGGTAACGCCTGGAAGGTCAATGATCTTTGAGCCAGTGAATGTATCTTCAAAGTCTGTATAGACGGGCACTCGAGTGTTTTTGTCAGCGAAGCGGAGTAACCCGCGTATTCGCTTGCGCGCGTGTTCGAGCATTGGAAGCGAAACGTCGATCCACCATTCTTCGCTCGCGAGTGCTTCAAGTAACTCAGCGCGTTCGGCAACGGCTGGTATGTTCAGCTTGGTGAGTAGGTTCTGGGCAATACGCTGGATTGTGAGGCGAGTTTTATCGCCAGAACCTTCATCACCATTGAGTTGAGCCAGTTGTCTGGTCAGGATCAGCATGTCGAAGCGCTTGGCATCTTCATCGTTGTCTTGCGCGGCACTTGGTAGCCCAGAAACTTCAACAAGCTGCGCGACTTGCGTTTCTCCGAGTGCCGTCCAAATCTCGGGCTTCTTGAGACCTTCAATCGCGCGCAGGTGCGGCCTAACCAAGACGTTTTCTAGATTGATGCCTTGAACGAATTGACGAAGGGTGTCTGCCGTCGCATCGCGAAGGTCTTTGATGCTTGGTTCACCTTCAGTATTGAGAACGTCCAACGCTGCGGTCAGGGCAACGCGCGCTTCGAAGATCCTCTGGCTCAAGGGTTTCTGGATTGAACCGGCAGACCCTGGCAAATCTTGGCTGAAGTATTCCAGGTTTCCGCAGAAATCGAAGACTAAGAAGTCTTTCTTGTCCTGACCAGGCCCAAAGATGTCCTTGCAAAGGCGTGTGCCTCGTCCAATCATTTGCCAGAACTTTGATTTTGAACGCACTGGCTTGAAGAACACCAAGTTCACAACTTCTGGCACATCAATGCCGGTGTCCAGCATGTCCACTGAAATCGCGATGTGCGGCGCTTGCTCTGGTTGCTTGAACTTATCGATGAGGTCGGCGACATAGGAGGCCTGGTAGGTGATGACGCGCGCAAGCTCGCCACCGAACTCCGGCCATCCAATGTTGAAACGTTTCTCAATAAACTCCGCATGCTGCTGACTCTTAGCGAAGATGATGGTCTTACCGATTCGGTCACCACTTGCCACCTTGTAGCCATCAGACATCAACGTGCCGAGGACTTTGTCAACGGTGTCTTCGTTGAAGAGGAACTGGTTGATTTCAGCAGCACCAACTTCAGTGGGAGCCCCGTCTTCGCCCCATTCCAGTGAATCCCACTGGTCCTGTTCTTCTTCGGTCAGGTCGTCGTATTTGATTCCCTGACGAAGGAAAGTGGTGCCAACCGCAACAGCCTTAGGCGGAACGAGATAACCATCGGCAACCGCTTCGTCCAAGGAGTAGGCGTCTGTCGGTACACCATCCTCGAGGTTGAACAAGCGATAGGTGTTGTGGTCTACCTCGTCTTTTGGCGTCGCCGTGAGCCCTAGAAGCATGCTGTCGAAGTATTCAAAAATGGCGCCGTACTTCGCGTAAACAGATCGGTGTGCTTCATCAATCACAACGAGATCAAAATAGCCAGGTCCGAATCGGCGTTCTCCGTTCTGGTCCAACTCATTGATGAGCCCCATCATGGTCGGGTATGTCGCAACATAAACGCGTCCATTGGAATTGCGTTCGTTTTGTAAGTTCACAGTAGTTTCATGAGGCAGGAATGCTTTGAACGCATTTCCTCCCTGTTTGACCAGTTCGAGTCGGTCTGCCAAGAAAAGAACTCGCTTAGCCCAGTTGGCCTTCATTAACTGGTCGACGAGAGCGACGACGGTTCTCGTCTTTCCGGCACCGGTTGCCATAACCAACAGCGCCTCGCGCTGCTTCCGCTCAAAAGCGTCACCTACTGCACGGATTGCTCGGTGCTGGTAAGGCCGTTCAACAATAGTGGCGTCGATCGAAACGTCTGAAAGAACTCCGCGAGTATTTCTGCGAGCGATGAGAAGTTCGAGCTCTTCAGACGTGCAGTAACCGGCAACCTCGCGAGGCGGATAGCCATTGGCGTCGTCCCAGATCCAGGTTTCGTAACCATTCGAGTAGTAAATCACCGGGCGGCGGTTGAACATTGCTTCCAAGCAGTCCGCGTAAAGCTTTGCCTGGTGTTGGCCTTCCTGTGCGCTTCTGCTCGTGCGCTTCGCCTCAACAACAGCAAGGGGAAGGCCATCCGCCCCCCAAAGTACATAATCAACAAAACCGATGCCTTGCTGGTTAGGCATACCGGTGACTTCGAATTCGCGGTCGCCATTGTTAGTTAGCGGCCAGCCCGATTCCTTTAGATAGGCGTCGATGTAGACGCGAGTAGCAGCCTCATCGATTCCAGGTTCGAGGGTCGAACCATTAGCGGCTCTCGCAGCAGCAATCTGTGCACGCAATGCTTCGAGTTCGGCGTCACGCTCAGCGATTGCCTGGTCTTTTTGACGAATTGCAGCGGCGTGTGTAGCATCCTGGTCTTCGAACTTCTGCAAAAGTGCAGTGACTTCAGTCTTTGACAATGGGGCTCGCGCTGCTGCGAGCTTTGGGTCGAATTCAGAATTCGAAGGTACAGCGCCTGGGTTTGTCGAATAGTTGAACATCGCCCATTTGACGACGGTGTGGAGGTCTCGCAGAACTTGCGTCGCCGTTTCCAAACTCACTGTTCCAGTGCCGTGCGCTGCGGTGTTACCAACCTTGCGGATAGCATTCAACCGGTAGGTGATGCTGTGCCCAGTGAGGTTCTTGAAAGCTGGGTCGTTTACCCGAGCCGCCAGGTCAGAAACGTACGACTCGGGCAAACCGGAAACTTCGTAAATGTACTGAACGAGCATCTCAGCAACCCGACGTCCGTAGATACAGGCCGAGCGAGGATCATTCGAAAGGTAAGTCTCAGCAAGAGAGCACTCTTCAAAGACCTCGGGCCACTCGTTTGCGATGAAGCTGAAGTTACTCATGGTCACGACCAAATGCCTGTCGCTGGAGAGACATTTTGAGTTCCTGTATGAGATCGAGTGATTTCTTTTCTTCATCCATCAAAGCTTTGACGATGTTCCACTTCTCGCTGAACTCAAGTTGTTTACCAATTTCGATTATCGGGACTGGAAGGTTTTTCAAGTCCGAAACATTCAAATGCTGAGCAGTGGAACCAACCATCACTTTGGAAATCACCTCTGGTCGCAAAACGTCAAGAAGGTGCGCCAACAAGTACTCGGGAAGGATTATTGATGTATTTGCTCGAACTTGCACAAGTCTTTGGCCCATGCAAACCATCATTCCCTCTTCGACTATGGCAGCGATTCCTATAGTTCCCTCGCGGCTTAGGATTATGTCTCCTGGTTGCGCTGCTCCGCCTTTACTTCGGTTCGTGAAATCCTCTTCACTCACGTAGCGCTTGTCGTCCCAAACCCAATCGCCTTTACCAAGGTTTGGAGTTCGCAAACAAATTTGCCCAGCATTCGTCCACTTCGGCGTTGAATGTGAACAGTCCCAAACTGATGCCACTTGAGAAACTATTTCGCTCTGCATCGATTGCGACTTTGCCTCCTGGAAGAGTGATTTTCTCATTTCGGCAAGCACTTCCAGCTGTCCGCATCGAGCAACAAGTTGTCTTCTGCAGTTGTCTAGGGCTTCCGCAAATTTACGCTGAAAATCAAGCTCGGGAACAGAAACTTCCAGCTGGAGCAAGGCGTCATCCAGAATTGCCTTTTGAGTCGCCCCTGTGGACGCTTGATCTTTTTGCCTTTGAAATTCACTGCTTCGGAGTAAGTGGGCGAGAAAATCGACTGTGATTTGATCGCTCTTTATCCGTAAGGCCGCAAACCCAGTGGAGTAGACATAGGCTGCATTGAAATCATCGATTACTAAAACTTTGGTTGTGTTGGCCATCCGCGCCAGGATTATGTCTCCAGGTTGGCATTTGAGGTTGGCTCGTGAAGGCTGTTCTCCATATTGATGCAGTTGAATTCCCGTGATTTCATGTTCGCCGACATCCCCGGTAGCAACATAACTTAGCTCACCATGGCCAAGTTTGGGTAAGGGTGAGCGAATTACATCGACAAGACTGCCGAGCTTCACTCTTTTCATTTGAATAGTGCTCTCAAAGCTTCGGTTTCTAGTGAAATCTGGGACTCAACTTTTGCAAGGTCTTCCAAAATCAAATTAGGAATTCTGTGTTCCAGTTCCTCATGGATTACTTCTTGGTAGCGGCTAAAGGAAAGATCATACTTCGCGCCTTGAATTTCATCGACAGGGACAAAAAAGCTTTTTTCAGTTCTCGATGTGGAATTAGAAGGGTCCTTACTTTTTGCCCATTTATTTTTCAAATCCGGAATTTCATCTGCCTCAATTGGAAGCCTTTTATCGTCCAAAGAGAATCCATCGGATTCAAGGTTGTAGAACCAGACGCGATCAGTACCGCCAGAATTTGTCTTGGTGAAGAGGAGAATTGACGTAGATACACCTGCGTATGGCCGAAATACCCCGGTAGGCAAGTTGATTACTGCGTCCAATTTGTGCTCATCTACAAGCAATTTTCTTAGGCGTTGGTGTGCCTTCGACGCGCCGAAGAGCACGCCATCGGGGACAATAACTGCTGCGCGGCCACCGACTTTCAGAAGTTTCACAATCGCAGCAAGGAACAAAAGTTCTGTCTTTTTTGTCTGAACGATTCTTTGCAAGTCTGCAGAAACTGTTTCGCTATCCAAAGAACCCGAAAATGGAGGGTTTGCCAAGATCAAACTGAATCGGTCAGAGTCAAGGCCTCGGGTGTCAGGCAGAGGTTCGGCTAAAGAATCTTGGCGAATTAGATCTGGTTGTTCAATACCGTGAAGCAAAAGGTTCATTGCGCCAATGCGAACCATGGTTTGGTCGTTGTCGTACCCGTGGAACATGGAACGATGGAAATGCTTTCGTTGTGCCTCATCGGTCAGTGCTTGAGGGTGTTCGCGGCGGATGTATTCGCTGGCTGCAACCAGGAAGCCGGCGGTTCCGACGGCCGGGTCGCAAATTTCATCATTTGGCTTAGGTGCTACTAAGTGAACCAAGAGGTCGATGATATGGCGCGGGGTTCGGTACTGACCGTTCACGCCTGCTGTCGCGAGCTTGGAAAGCAAATACTCATATAGATCGCCGTTTGTGTCTCGATCAGCCATTGGAATGTCAGCGAGAAGTTCCACTACCTTGCTCAAGAGCGCGGGGGTAGGGATGTTGAAGAGCGCGTCTTTGAGCTGCTCAGAATAAGTTGTTCCGTCACCGTCCATTTGGGCGGCGTATTCCTTCAGAAATGGGAAGACTTCATCCTTGACAACATTGAACATGCGCTGCGAGTCAAAGTTTTTGAAGGTTCCCCATCGCAGGTTGGCTTGGTTCGAGTTGAAAATTGGGTCTTCGACCGGCTGACGAAGGGTGTTGGCTTTGTTTTCTTTGAGCGTCTGAATGTCATCAAGCCGGCGAACGAACAAAAGGTAAGTTATCTGC